>NZ_SMMF01000903.1:0-43504 GCF_009711355.1 Roseibium sp. RKSG952
TCTCCATCCCAAACAGATGATATTGGGCAGTATTGGCGCGTTCAGCGGCACAGACCAATAATATGCAGGGGCCTCTTCGATCATGGAATCACGAGGCGGTCGAGTCCGCAAAACTGGCACCCTTTCCTTCTTGCAGCACGCAGATCATGCCACCGGACTGTCATCAAGGACAAAAACGGTTTTATCGGGAATGACGACAGTGACGTTCGTGCTTCATTGGGCACGCACACAACCTGTTCACCGATATCAAATGAAGCGATCCGTCTCAACAGCATCGTATCAGCAATGAAAAAACCCGCAGCCGGAACGGCTGCGGGGTGATGCAGGGACTGCTTGTCAGGGACGGCTCAGCCCCACCATTTCTCCGGTGAAAAATGCCCGGCGGCCTGCTCGATCACGGAGCCAAGCTGGAACAGGGTGCTTTCGTCGAACGGCTTGCCGATCAGCTGCAGCCCGAGCGGCAGACCCTGCTTGTCGAGACCTGCGGGAACGGAAATACCCGGAAGACCGGCCATGTTCACCGTGACCGTGAAAATGTCGTTCAGATACATTTTCACCGGATCCGAATGCAACTCCTGATCGTTGACAGCAAAGGCGGCCGACGGGGTTGCCGGTGTCAGGATGGCGTCGACGCCGTTTTCCCAGGCGAGATCAAAGTCGCGCTTGATCAGGGTGCGGACCTTCTGCGCCTTCAGGTAATAGGCGTCGTAATAGCCCGCCGACAGCACATAGGTGCCGATCAGGATGCGGCGCTTGACCTCGTCGCCGAAGCCTTCGGCGCGGGTGTTTTCATACATCTCGACGATGTCCTTGCCCGGCACGCGCAGGCCGTAGCGCACCCCGTCATAGCGGGCGAGGTTGGACGAGGCTTCGGCCGGGGCCACGATGTAATAGGCCGGAAGCGCATATTTGGTATGCGGCATGGCAATGTCGACGATCTCCGCGCCTGCATCCTTCAGCCACGCAATCCCTTTTTGCCACAACTCGTCGATCTCACCCGGCATGCCGTCCAGCCGGTATTCCGCCGGGATGCCGATCTTGAGCCCCTTGACCGACTTGCCGATTGCAGCCTCGTAATCCGGCACCTCGATATCGACCGAGGTGGTGTCCTTCGGATCGACGGAGGCCATGGACTTCAGCATGATCGCGCTGTCGCGCACGGTACGAGCAATCGGACCGGCCTGATCGAGCGAAGAGGCAAAGGCAATCGTGCCCCAGCGCGAGCAGCGGCCATAGGTCGGCTTGATCCCGACCGTGCCGGTGAAGGCGGCAGGCTGGCGGATCGATCCGCCCGTATCGGTCGCCGTCGCGCCCATGCAGAGATTGGCCGCAACCGCTGAGGCCGAGCCGCCGGACGAACCGCCCGGAACGAGATCCTGATTGGAACCGGTCTTGCGCCACGGGTTGATGACGTCCCCGTAGTAGGAGGTCTCGTTGGAAGAGCCCATGGCGAACTCGTCCATGTTCAGCTTGCCGAGCATCACGGCTCCGTCCGTCCAGAGATTGGCGGTGACGGTCGATTCATAGGCCGGCTTGAACCCGTCGAGGATGTGGCTGCAGGCCTGGGTGTGGACACCCTCGGTCGCAAACAGGTCCTTGACGCCAAGCGGAATGCCTTCCAGCGCCCCGCCCTCGCCTTTTGCGAGTTTCCCGTCGGACGCCTTTGCCATGTCGCGGGCCTTGTCGGCGGTCACTGCCACATAGGCATTCAGCGCGCCGTTTGCGGCCTCGATGTTGGCAAGAAAAGCCTCGGTCAGCTCCAGCGAGCTGTATTCCTTGTTCTTCAGCCCCTCGCGGGCCTCGGCAATGGTCAGTTTCGTAAGGTCAGTCATGATCTTGATTCCGGTCGGACAGGCCCGGCACCGGCAGGTGCAAGAGGCTTGCGATAAAAGATGGAATAGGAATTTTCGGGATAATCGAGAACCGGCCCGCAAGACGTGAAACCGGCCGCTTCATATAGCCGTTTCGCGCCCTCGTAATTGTAGCCGGTTTCCAGAACCAGTTTGCTCAAGCCTTCGCGCAGTGCCAGCGCAGTGACCTCTTCAAGGATCCGGCGCGCCAGCCCCTGGCCCTGATAGGCAGGCCGGGCATAAAACCGCTTCAGCTCGCCGACCCCCCCTCCATGGCGGTGGAGCGCACCGCAGGCGGCGACCTTCCCGCCGACACGGGCAACGAAGAGCGTGGTTTCAGGCCCCGCCATCTCCGCGGCTGTCATGCTGTAATTGGCCTCTTCCGGCGTCAGGGAACGCAGGATCGCGTTCAGTTCGCCGATCATGGCATGCATGTCGCGCGTCAACGGCGTTTCAATTGCGATTTCGACGGTTCCGGCAACGGACATCCCGGTGGACTCCCGCTTACTCGACGACTTTCGGCACCATGAAGAAATGATCTTCGGAGGCCGGAGCATTCGCCGTGATATCGGCGGCCTTGTTGCCGTCGGTGACGCCGTCCGCGCGCTTTTTCATGGTCTGCTCGACGACCGAGGTCAGCGGCTCGACACCGGCGATATCGACTTCATCCAGCTGTTCGACAAATCCAAGGATCGCATTGAGTTCGCCGGTCATCTTGGTGGCCTCGTCTTCGCTCACCTTGATCCGCGCCAGCCGCGCGACGCGCTTCACCGTATCGGTATCAACAGACATGTTGTGTCCTCGTTGGGTTGATTTCAGCTCTGCTCTATTCCCGGTTTTCACGGCCGCAGCAAGTCAAAACGGCTGGATCAAACCGGTTTTCACGCCTATACGGTCCTGATGAGGACCGCTTTTGAACCCGCCGCCAAGCCACCCCGTGGCCGCACCCTGTCCGAACACCTGACCGAACGCTTGCGGACCATCGGACTCCGGTTGCTCGCCGGCAAGGGGGCGGACGCGTTCCGTCTGGACGACCTTGCAAAAGCTGCCGGAACCAGCAAGCAGGCGCTTTACCGGCGCTGGCCGGACAAGACCGCCCTCGTCTCCGATTTGATCGGCACCGGTCTGACGCAATTTCCCTTTCCCGTGCCGGAGCGCGCAAACACGGCGCGGGATTTTTTCATGCTTGCGGAAGCCGCCGACGCCTTCTTGCGGCAAACAGATGCAGGGCGCGCGCTTGGCCGGGTCCGGCACGTCGAGTGTTACGGCGCCCTACGCAGAGAATTCGAAAACACGATGCGGTTTTCCATCCGCCAGATCCTCATTGCCAGTCCGTTCGAGGCACATGCGGACCTGCGTGCAAACCTGCTGATCGGGTTGCTGTGGCAGCGGTCGGATGAGGCTCTGAATTCAACCGGCCCACTACCCGGCGGTGATCTCGAAACCGCCGTGTTTCTTCTGCTCGGCCTGCCCACAAGTGCAAGCTGACGCCACTCAACCGGATGTGCCAAGTCTGTGATGAGGCTTGATTGGCAAATCCCCTCCCGGCAACGCAAATCTCACGTCGGAGGCGGATGATGGGTCCGCCTATGTTCGCGGGAGATATAGACTGATGAAATCCGTTTTTTTCGCTGGCCTCGGTGCCCTGGGTTTGTCCTTTGCAACTCTGTCCACCCCGGCCCTTGCCGATGAAATCACGACCTTTGTCCAGAACGGGGCCGCCATCGGCGGAACCGACCCGGTCGCCTATTTCACGGATGGCAAGCCGGTTCCGGGCAGCGACGCATTCACGGCAGAACATGACGACGTCACCTGGAAATTCGCGAGCGCGGAAAACCGCGATCTGTTTGTCGCCGATCCGGCCAAATATGCCCCGCAATTCGGCGGGTTCTGTGCGTTTGGCGCAGCGAAAGGTTTCAAGGTCCCGGTCATACCGGAAGCCTGGAAAATCGTGGACGGCAAGCTCTACCTGAACAATTCCCTCCCCGTTCAGGAGCGGTTTGAACGCGATCAGGACGAACACATCACAAACGCGACGCTCAATTGGGAAATCATCAAGGACGTCAAGCCGGAAGACCTGAAAGAACCGATCATCCGCTAACTTCACGGATCTTGTCCGGTCTTCGAAAGCCCGCCCTTGCGCGGGCTTTTTTGCATTCCCACGTCTGACGGGATTAAGGGTAAGGTAATTGCCGACGACCGAATTCACTCATCCTCCAGGCGCACATTTTTCTTGAAAGCTGCAAACCCATGACGAACCAGCACGCAACTCAGGCAAACAAGGATCTTCAGCGTTATGAAAAGCCGATAGACTCGACGGTCAAACTCAGAACGATCTGGTGGAGCAGCGCTCCGGATACCGACCTGATCCAGATCGCCAGCAAAAAATCGGCTCTGGTATTTCTTCACGGGACTGCGGACGGAGCGGATGTCTGGGATCCGGTCGTGCGGAGTGTTGCAGACAAGCTCCCGCTGCCTGCCATTGCATTCGACTTCCCCGGCCATGGCGGGTCCGAAGGGTTTGACGACGGCATTTACACCACCCAGCGGATGATCGAAGCAGTCGAAAGCGCGCTCATCAAGATGCGGATCAATTATCCTATTCTCGTTGGCCACTCGCTGGGCGGTAGCGTGTCCGCAAACCTCATGGAGCGCGGCAAAATCACCCCCTCCCTGTGCATTCTGGTCGACCCGAGCATGCGCGATACTGCAAATGTCGATGACAACATTCGCGCACATATCAAGGTGCTGGCCAATGGCGGGGCAAGCTTGGCGGATCTGATCCAGGCGGTCGAGGCCCGCATGGCGCTTGCCGACCCGGAGGCGCTGAAAACGGTGCTGCCCTCCATGTCGGCTGCAACTCAAAGCGTCCGGCCGAACGGCGTCCCGAACAGCATCAACCTCGCGCAGGGTATCGAACAGGTTCTGAGCGACACCACGTGCAACGATCTGATTGATCTGCTGCCCAGGATTTCCAATCGCAAAATCGCCCTGATCAGGGGCCAGTTCTCTGCGGTTCTGTCGCAAAAGGATGCAAATCTGGCTCTGGCACGCACTCAAAACCGGATGTCACTGACCGTAATCGAACGGGCAGGCCACGCGATCCCCTTCGAACAGCCCGAAAAACTCGGAGAGGCCGTTGCAAAGGCGATCCTGACTTACCGCTCCTAGCGTCAAGGCAGCCGGATTGCCCCGCCCGATTGCGGACCCTGTTTGCCGCACCGCGGCCATACTGCAAAGCCGCAGGCATCCGCGGCCTTACCGGCGCCCCCTTCAAAGACGTTTATCCGGGATCAGTTCACCCCAGCAACGATCTCAACTTGGGTGATATCTCCACCGCGATCACGGTCGTCCCGCCCTCCTTGAACGCACTGTCAAAGGCGGCTTCGAAATCCCTTGCCGTTTCAGCCCTGTGGGTCCTGGCGCCATAGCCCTTTGCCAGGGACACGATATCAAGTCCGGGCAGATCAAGGCCGGGCACATTCGGCGTTTCTTCCAGTTCGGCAAACTCCTTCAGGATCGCATATTCCGCGTTGCACATGACCACGAAAACCACATGCAGTTTCTGCTGCACGGCTGTGTAAAGGCTTTGAACAGAGTACTGGAAAGAGCCATCCCCGATTGCGGCCACGACCGGCCGGTTCCGGCCGCTATTACGTTCGGCCAGCGCCAGTCCGACCGCCGCGGGCATGTCCCAGCCAAGCCCGCCGGACGCAAAGGTGTAGAAAGTGTCCGGCGTATTGATCGGGATCTGGCGTTCCAGCTCGATCACATTTGAGGGCGATTCCTCGACCAGCACATAAGCCTCGCCCATCACCTCGCGCATGATGGCGTAAATGGTGTCCGGGGTCGGCGGCGTGGTGTCGAGATCCGCAGCAGGCGGCGTCTCTTTTGCGGCAACCGTCTCCGATGCCGTCCGCTGGTTCAGTTTCGGGACAATCGCCTCCAGAAACAGTTTGCTGTCCGAAATCAGACTGTCGCCCACCGGCGCCTTTCCGGCCATGTCGGGATCGTCGGTGACCTGCAGGAGGCTTGAGCCTTTCGGCAGATAATCTCCGGCCACATAAGGATAATAGCGGAAGACCGGCGCCCCGACGACGATGACGAGATCGTGCCCCTCCAGCCGTTTGCAAACCGGCCCGATCGCGGCCGGGAGCGTTCCGGCATGAAGCGGATGGCTTTCGGGAAACGGTGTGCGTTCTGCAAAAGGCGCTGTCAGCACCGGCGCGGACAGGGTCTCGGCAAAGCGGATGCCCGCCTCCCAGGCCTCGGAGCGGGCAATGTCCGATCCGTAGACCAGCACAGGGTTCTTCGCATCATTGATCCGCTTGGCGAAAGCATCGAGGCGCGCCGGGTCGGCGGCAATGCGATGGGAAACCGTTCGGACTTCGGCCGGAGCGTCTACCTCCTTGTCCCAGTCATCCAGTGGCAGCGACAGGAACACGGGCCCGCACGGCTGCTGCACCGCCATCGCATAGGCCCGCATGAACGCCGCCGGGACATCTTCGGGCCGCGACGGTTCGTAGCTCCACTTGACCCAGGGCAGCGGCATCATCTCCGACTTGATGTTGGTCAGAAGCGGCTCCAGCAACAACATGTTCCGGGTCTGCTGGCCTGCGGTCACGATCAGGGGCGTCTTGTTCTGATAGGCCGTCAGGATGCAGCCCATGGCGTTGCCAAGCCCCGCACCGGTATGGATGTTGACAATGACCGGTTTGCGCAGCCCCTGGGAGAGCCCGTCCGCGATGCCGGCAACACTGGCTTCCTGAAGCGCGAGGACATATTGAAAATCGTCCGGAAAGTCCTGAAGAAACGTCTCCTCGGTGGATCCGGGATTGCCCACGATCGTCGTCAATCCGAGTTGGCGCAGCAAGTCATAGGTCGCATCTCTTACAGTCGGCATGCTATACTCCCGATTTTTCGCTCAAACATCCGTTCGGCTTGGACGTGTCGGTAATGCTCCTGGAATATGACCGCGTCTCCCGGCGCGGCTGGAGGGTTTTTCGGGACAATCAGGACAGGCACAATGAGACTGCTCCGTCCGTCACGACGTCCCGAACGAACTAGATCTCGATGCTGTCGCCAGGCTTCGGCAGCTTCACCTTCGAGGCAGCGTCTCCCAATGCACCGATAAAGGTATCGGCAGTCTGGTCAATGATCGGGAACGAGCCGAAGTGACAGGGCAGGATCGTGTCGAACAGGAAGTAGCGGTTGCAGGCAAGCGCCGCGGAGCGTCCTCCCATCGTGAACCGGTCTCCGATTGGAACGAGACCCACCTTGGGCGCATGAAGTTCGTTGATCAGGCCCATGTCGGAGAAAATGTCGGTATCGCCCATGTGGTACAAGACCGGCTCATCCGGCGCACTGACAATGACCCCGTTCGGGCTGCCGAGATAGACAGCAATGCCGCCTTCGGTCTGGGTCGAGGACGCATGCTGCGCCTGGGTCAGGCTCACCTTGAAGGGGCCGACATCGACCGTCCCGCCGGTCGCCATCGGGTTGATGTTTTCGATGCCCTTGCCACCCGCCCACATGCAGATCTCGAAATTCGCGGTCAGCTGCGCGCCGGTTTTCTTCAAAATGTCGACGCTGTCGCCAAGGTGGTCGTCGTGACCGTGGGTCAAGAGCAGATGCGTCACGCCATCTGCCACCTGATCCACTGTGAGATCAGAAGGAAAAGACGGATTGCCGGTCAGGAACGGGTCGATCAGGATCGAAGCATCCTTGATCTCGACCTTGAATGCGGAATGGCCATACCAGGTGAGCTTCATGAAAACAGCCTCCTCAAAACCAATGCATGCAATAGCGAGACGACCATTGCACAGAGCTTCAAGTCTGGCCACGACGTTTTTGCCTGACCTGCAAAGACTGGCCATGCGCACGACTTCCTGTTACAGCGCCGCCATGGCTTCAGATCCCACCCTTCCGCTTGAGGACTTCGTTCAGGTCCTGCCGCGCAACACCCGCCTGATCGGTCTCGATCTGGGCACCAAAACCATTGGCCTTGCCCTGTCCGATCTCGGACGCGGCATTGCCAGCCCGATGGAAACCATCCGGCGCAAGAAGTTCACCCTGGATGCCGAGCAGTTGCTTAAAATCTGCGCCAAGCAGGAAGTCGGCGGCATTGTGCTGGGCTTGCCACTGAACATGGACGGTTCGGAAGGCCCCAGGGCTCAGGCAACGCGGGCCTTTGCCCGCAATCTGGCCACAAAGACCGACTTGCCGATCACGTTCTGGGACGAGCGTCTGTCGACCACGGCGGTGACCCGCACCCTTCTGGAAGCCGATTCCAGCCGTGCCCGGCGCGCAGAGGTGGTGGACAAGATGGCGGCTGCGTATATTTTACAGGGCTTCCTCGACCGGCTCGGCCATATGAGCCTGTCCGGTCCCCTCCCGTCTGACCCGGACTAACACTGCCGGCCTGCCCAAAAAGCTCTGCCCATGCTGACAACGCTGAACGCCATCCTGCCGGTGATCCTTGTGATTGCAGCTGGCCATGTGGTTGCACGAAGTGGCCTGATCAGCGGCGACCAGTGGCGGGGCATCGAACGGCTCGCCTACTACCTTCTGTTTCCGGCGGTTCTGTTTGAAAAGATCGCGTATATCGACTTTTCCGCCCTGCCCGCCCTGCCGATCGGCGCGACCCTGCTGGCCTCAATTGTCACGCTTTCTGCGCTTGTTCTCGGGCTGAGGCCCATCTTCGAGCGGGTCTGGAGCATCAACGGCCCGCGTTTCACCTCGATCTTTCAAGGGTCCCTGCGCTGGAACGCTTTCGTCGCACTTGCCATCGCCGACAGTCTGATTGGCGACGAGGGGGTTGCCCTGATCGCACTGGCCATGGTGGTGATGATCCCGGTCTTGAACATCTTGAGCGTGCTGGTGCTGTCCCGTTATGCCAATGCCGAACCGCCAACACTCCAGCGGATTCTGAAAGACCTCGCCACCAACCCGTTCATCCTGTCTATCCTTGCGGGTCTTTTCGCCAACATGCTGGGGATCGAATTTCCGGGCTTTGTCGACGACGCCCTTTTCATCCTGGCAAGTGCTGCCCTGCCGGTCGGGATCCTGTGCGTGGGAGCGGGTCTTGATCTGGCAGCCCTGCGCCGTCCCGGCCCGGCACTCACCAGCGGCACCTTCATCCGGCTGACCCTGATGCCGGTGATCGGCGCCGGTTTCGCACTTCTTTTTGGTGTCACCGGCGCAGCGCTGACAGCCATCATCATCGCCCTGTCGGTTCCCTCGGCGAGCAATTCCTATCTGATGGCAAAGTTGATGGGCGGCGATGCCAAACTCATGGCCGAAATCCTGACCCTGCAAACCCTCGCTGCAACGGTGACGATCCCGCTTGCGATCTATCTGTTCGCGGCGGTTTAGAAAGAACAGCGGTCAGGTCGCGAATTCAAACGCGAAGTGCAACAAGACAACAGTAAGCTTCGGTCCGCCATGAGGGATTGGTTATCAAGGGTTGTCCGCAATGACAAGATCGATCCGGGATCACCTTACGAAGCAGGGCACAAAGCCTCGATAGCGGCCCGACCGTCAAAGCCGCCAGGCAATTGGCCGTAGGTCGCCCGCCAGCCGCCAGAAAGGCGGCTTGCCGCAAAGGCCTCTGCAATTTCGGGATCGGGCGCCACTTTGGCCAGCGCCACGGCCGCAGCGGACAGGGCCAGCAATTCGGTCAGCGTCCGTGCGGTGCCCTGATCGTGAGCCGCCTTTTGCGCCAGATCCCGGATCCGCAAACAGGCATCCGACACCGGTTCCATGCCGACTGCAGCCAGATCGTTGAGCACCAGATCAAGGCTTTCAGGCTCACGGGCCAGCGCCCGCAAAACATCGAGGGCCATGACATTGCCCGAGCCTTCCCAGATCGGATTGACCGGCGCATCCCGGTAGATCCGCGCCATGTCGAAATCCTCGACATAGCCATTGCCGCCAAGACACTCCATCGCCTCATAGGTCAGGGCCGGACCTGTCTTGCAGATCCAGTACTTGATGGCGGGTGTCATGAGCCGGGCGTAGGCAGCTTCCTTGCTTGTGGTCCAGGCAAGGGCAGACGCACGGGCCAGACGCATGGACAAGGCCGTCGCAGCTGCAACATCCAGCGCCATGTCCGCGAGAACCGACACCATCAGAGGCTGGTCGATCAGAGTCGCGCCGAAAGCGCGGCGATGGCGGCAGTGATGCACGGCACGGGCAAGGGCTGCCCGCATCTGACCGGCAGAGCCCAACGCGCAATCGATGCGGGTCGGCGTCACCATGTCAATGATGGTCGCAATCCCCCGCCCCTCGTCCCCGAGCAACAGCCCCTCGGCCCGGTGAAACTCCACTTCGGAAGATGCATTGGCATGATTGCCGAGCTTGTCCTTGAGCCGCTGGAACCGCAAGCCGTTGACCCGGCCGTCCGGCAGTACGCGCGGGACCAGAAAACAGCTCGGCCCGGCCTGCGTTTTTGCCAGAACCAGAAAGGCGTCGCACATGGGGGCCGAGAAGAACCATTTGTGGCCGGTGATGGCGTAGAAGCCTTGGTTACCCGCCTCTGCCGTTGATGAGATGGCGCGCAGATCCGTTCCGCCCTGCTTTTCGGTCATGCCCATGCCGACCGTTATGCCGTTCTTGTCTGCGGCTGGCAGAAACCGGGCATCATAGGTCCGCGTCTGCATCTTCGGCAGGAAGTCGGCCGTCACGTCCGGGTATTTTGCCAAAACGGCTGCCGCCGCATTGGTCATGGTGATCGGGCAAGTGTGTCCGGTCTCTGCCTGTGACGTGAGAAAAAACTTCGCCGCCCGGCTCATCTGGGTCTCAAGCCCTGCGTCCAGCAAGGCCGAGTGAAGGCCTTCGGAAAACGCATCCGCCATCAGGTCGTGATAGGCCGGATGAAACTCGACCTGATCAAAACGCCGTCCGTGAATGTCATGGGTTTTCAGGATCGGCTTGTGCCGGTTTGCGAGCCGCCCGAGTTCCAGAACGGCTTCCGATCCGCATTTGGCGCCATGCGCCACAAGACTGGCACGGGCTGCCTCGTCCAGATCGCCCGCAGCCGCCATCAGAACCGGATCGGTCCCGGCGAGATTGTAGCCCGCATAGGTAGGCGCCTGATTGACAACGTCATGGGTGGTAAAGGCCGTGACTTCCTCGTCTGCAGCCTTGGAAACACTCTGCATGCTCATGACGCCCCCGTTTGCGGTTTTGGCAAATCTCCCGCCCGCAGGCTAACATGATAATTGACGCAAAGGTAAGAGTGCACGGGAACATTGGATAGAGCGGTTTTAGCGGCTTGTGAATCGCCGCGTTTCCGCCTATAGCCATGGTCTCGATGAGCGAGACAGCCCCCCCCACGATCAGCCCTTTCCCCCATCGACATTTGCTGGGCATTGAAGGGCTTCAACCCCATGACATTCTCGGCCTTCTGGACCGGGCGGAAGAGGCCGTTGAGGTCAGCCGCCAGATCGAAAAGAAGAAGTCGGTCTTGCGTGGGAGAACCCAGATCAACCTGTTCTTCGAGGCCTCGACCCGGACCCAGTCCTCGTTCGAACTGGCCGGAAAGCGTCTTGGAGCAGACGTGATGAACATGTCGGTGTCCTCGTCCTCGGTCAAAAAGGGCGAGACGCTGATCGACACCGCTGCGACACTGAATGCGATGCATCCGGATCTTCTGGTCGTGCGCCACCATGCGGCCGGAGCCGTGCATCTGCTGGCCCGGAAGGTCGGCTGCTCGGTGGTCAATGCCGGGGACGGTCCACATGAACATCCGACCCAGGCGCTTCTGGATGCTCTGACAATCCGCCGCCACAAGGGCAAGATCGCGCGGCTGACGGTTGCCATTTGCGGCGATATCGCCCATTCGCGGGTGGCCCGCTCCAACATCATTCTGCTCAATGCGCTCGGCGCAAGGGTGCGCGTCGTCGCCCCCTCGACCCTGTTGCCGGGCGGGATCGGCAAGATGGGCGTCGAAGTCTTCCGCGACATGCATGAAGGCCTCAAGGACGCGGACATCGTGATGATGCTGCGCCTGCAGCGCGAACGCATGAACGGCGCTTTCATTCCTTCGGTCCGCGAATACTACCGCTACTATGGCCTCGACGCCGAAAAACTGTCCCATGCCAAGGAGGATGCGCTTGTGATGCATCCCGGGCCGATGAACCGGGGCGTCGAAATCGACGCTGCCATCGCCGACGGCACGCAAAGCCTGATACGGGAACAAGTCGAAATGGGCGTGGCCGTCCGCATGGCCGTTCTCGAGGCGCTTGCCGCCCATCTGCCGAACAACTAGAGGACCCGACCGTGGCTGTTGATACACCCAAACCCCTCGTCCTCTCCAATGCGCGGGTGATTGATCCGGCGCGCAATCTCGATGCACCGGGATCGGTGATCATCGTGGACGGCACGATCCTCGCCGCAGGCCCGGAGGCCGCCAATCAGGGTGCGCCTTACGGCGCCGATATTGTCGATTGCGGGGGCGCGGCCGCCGCCCCCGGCCTTGTCGACATGTGTGTTTCGGTCGGTGAGCCCGGTGCCGAGCACCGCGAAACCCTGGCAAGTGCGTCGGAAGCGGCCGCTGCCGGTGGCATCACCACGATTTGCACCATGCCCGAGACCGACCCGGTCATTGACGATCCGGCGCTGGTCGACTTCATCCTGCGCCGGGCACGCGACACGGCGACCGTGCATGTCCACCCGCTGGCTGCCCTGACAAAAGGCCTTGCAGGCGCGGAAATGACCGAAATCGGCCTCCTGAAGGAAGCCGGCGCGGTCGCCTTCACCAACGGCCACCGGTCCGTGCGCAACGCTCAGGTCATGCGCCGCATGCTGACCTATGCCCGCGATTTCGATGCGCTGGTGATCCACCATACCGAAGACCCGGATCTGGCGGGCGGCGTGATGAATGCGGGCCTGAACGCCAGCTGGAAGGGATTGTCCGGAGTTCCGCGCGAAGCCGAAATCATCATGCTGGAGCGAGACTTGCGGCTGGTGGCGATGGCAAACGGCAAATACCACGCCAACCTGATTTCGACTTCCGACAGCGCCGATGTCATCCGCACGGGCAAGAAACGCGGGCTGGATATCACGGCAGGGGTCTCGATCAATCACCTGACCACCAATGAAAACGACATCGGCCCCTACCGGACCTTCTTCAAGATGTCGCCGCCCCTGCGCGACGAGGACGACCGCCAGGCGATGATTGCAGCCCTTGCGGACGGCACCATTGACATCATCGTCTCCAACCACGATCCGCAGGATGTCGAAACCAAGCGCCACCCCTGGGCGGAAGCCGAAGACGGGGCCATCGGTCTTGAAACCCTGCTTGCGGCAGCCCTCCGGCTCTACCACGCGGAACAGATCGAGCTGCTGCCGCTTCTGGCTGCCATGACCTGCCGCCCGGCGGCGCGTCTGGGTATTGATGCGGGCACCCTTGCGCAAGGCGCGCCTGCCGATGTGATCGTGTTCGACCCCGACCGCCCGTGGGTGCTGGAAAAACAGGCGATCCGCTCACGGTCAAAGAACTCGCCGTTCGAGGACGCCCGCTTTTCCGGCCGGGTCCTGCGGACGGTGGTTGCGGGCAAGACCGTCTACACTTACTCTTGACAAAAATCCACAGAGGAAACCGCACGTGCCTGATCCGATCAGTTGGGAATTTGCCTGGCCGTACTACCTGGCAGCGCTTGTCTTCGGTTATCTGCTGGGCTCTGTTCCCTTCGGGCTGATTTTCACAAAGCTTGGCGGCCATGGCGACATCCGGAAAATCGGATCGGGCAACATCGGCACCACCAATGTGCTGCGCACGGGCAGCAAGAAGCTGGCAGCCGCCACGCTCATCTGCGATGCGCTGAAGGGGACCTTCGCCGTCCTGATCGTCTCCGGGCTCTATGGCCTGGACATGGGCCTGATTGCCGGTTTCGGCGCCTTCTTGGGCCACCTCTTCCCGGTCTGGCTGCGGTTCAAGGGCGGCAAGGGTGTTGCCACCTATATCGGTATCCTGCTCGGGGTGTTTTGGCCCGTGGGCCTGATCTTTGCCGCTATCTGGCTCGGCATGGCCTACCTCTTCCGGTATTCATCGCTGTCGGCCCTGACCGCCAGCCTGCTCACGCCGATCATTCTCTATGCCGGCTTTCGTCAAGTGCAGATGGCCGAGCTGTTTACGCTGCTGAGCATATTGTTGTGGGTCAAGCATCACGAGAATATCGCACGCTTGCTGGCGGGTAAGGAATCGAAGATCGGGTCGAAATCGAAATCCGCGCCGATAAATGGTGAGGCCGGGTGAAGGGGGCGCCTGCCCCGAATATTTCCCCGGGCCTGTCCACGGCCCAGCGTCTCGACTGGCTCCGGCTGATACGTTCGGAAAATGTCGGCCCCCAGACGTTTCGCGATCTCATAAACCATTTCGGCTCGGCAGGAACAGCCCTTGAGGCCCTGCCGGACCTGTCCGCCAGAGGCGGCAAGCAGCGCATCAAGATCTGCCCGCTCCCGGAGGCGGAAGCCGAACTCGAAGCGCATGAGCGGATCGGCGCGCGGCTGGTCGCGCTTGGCGAACGGGACTACCCGCCACATCTCAGGCATGCCGACGGCCCGCCGCCACTGTTGTCGGTTCTGGGCGGGGAAGTGCTGAGACACCCCAAAACGGTCGCTATTGTCGGCGCGCGCAATGCGTCGCTGTCCGGACGCAAGCTGTCCGCACAGATATCCCGGGATCTCGGGCAGGCAGGCTTTGCGGTTGTCTCGGGTCTGGCGCGCGGTATTGATGCCGCAGCCCACGAGGCAGCCCTTGCCGGCGGCACCGTCGCAGCCTTTGCAGGCGGTATCGACGTGCTTTATCCGCCAGAACATGACCGTTTGCTGGCGGACATTGTCAAGATGGACGGTAATGCGATCAGTGAAATGCCGCTCGGCTGGAAACCGCGTGGCCGGGACTTTCCCCGCCGCAACCGGCTGATTTCCGGAATGGCCCTCGGCGTGGTGATCATCGAGGCTGCGAAAGGCTCGGGCTCGCTGCACACGGCGCGCTTCGCCCTTGAGCAGAATCGCGACATCTTCGCGATCCCCGGCTCTCCGCTTGATCCACGCTCGGAAGGCGCCAACAGCCTGATCCGCCAAGGCGCGACACTGGTGCGGTCTGCTGATGATGTGCTTGAAAGCCTTGCCGGACGGATCGAGCCGGAACTTCCCTTTGACCGCAGTTTCGATGCGCCGGAAACAGATCCGGTCCCGGGACCGTCCGAACCGACCGACACGGCCCGCGAGGCAATCGTGTCAGCGCTTGGCCCAGCACCCGTGGAGCTCGACGAACTGATCCGGTTCTCCGGAGAACCGGCGCGAATCGTGCACGTCATACTGCTGGAACTTGAACTTGCAGGAAGGCTGGAACGCCACAGGGGCCAGAAGGTGTCCTTGCTTTACTGAACAAATTGCGCGGCTTTCCACACTTGACCGGCGCCCGACAAAGGTCCATTTGACACGCGAACCGCGATCCTAGATCGTCGCGAAGCATAATAAGACCTTTTAATCGCCGACTGCGCGCCCTGATTGCGCGTCCGGCCACGTGCATTTTGGGTACTGATGAACATCGTCATTGTGGAATCACCGGCCAAAGCCAAGACGATCAACAAATATCTTGGCTCCGACTATCACGTGCTTGCCTCCTACGGCCATGTGAGAGACCTGCCTGCCAAGGACGGATCGGTCAAGCCGGACGAAGACTTCGCCATGAGCTGGCAGGTGGATCCCAAATCCCAGAAACGCCTGACCGAGATCGCCAATGCGGTCAAGGATGCCGACAGACTGATTCTCGCGACTGACCCCGACCGCGAAGGGGAAGCCATTTCATGGCACGTTCTGGAGGTGCTTCAGAAAAAGCGCGTGCTCAAGGACAAGCAGGTCCAGCGGGTGGTGTTCAACGCCATCACCAAGAACGCCATTCTGGAAGCGATGGCCAATCCGCGCGAGCTGGATACGCCGCTGGTCGATGCCTATCTTGCCCGGCGCGCGCTTGATTATCTGGTCGGCTTTACCCTCTCTCCAGTCCTGTGGCGCAAGCTGCCCGGCGCAAGGTCTGCCGGCCGTGTGCAATCGGTTGCCCTCCGCCTGATCTGCGACCGGGAAATGGAAATCGAGGTTTTCGAACCGCAGGAGTACTGGTCCATCCTCGCCAACCTGAAAACACCGGACGACAAGGGCTTTCAGGCGGGCCTGACAGGTTTTGACGGCAAGAAGATCAACCGCCTCGACATCAAGACGGAAGAAAACGCCTCCCGCATCAAGACCATGCTGGAAAGCGCCAGCTTTGCGGTCGAGAGCGTTGTCTCCAAACCGGCAAAACGCAATCCGGCAGCGCCCTTCACCACCTCGACGCTGCAGCAGGAAGCAAGCCGCAAGCTCGGTTTTTCCGCCTCCCGCACCATGCAGGTGGCGCAGAAGCTCTATGAGGGCATCTCCATTGGCGGCGAGACTTCCGGTCTGATCACCTATATGCGTACCGACGGTGTCCAGATCGCCAACGAGGCGATTTCTGCTGCCCGCAAGGTGATCGGTCAGGACTTCGGCGACCAGTATGTGCCCGAAAAGCCGCGCTTTTATTCCTCCAAGGCAAAGAACGCCCAGGAGGCCCACGAAGCGGTGCGCCCGACGGATCTGTCCCGCCGCCCGAAGGATGTCGCCCGTTTCCTCGATCCGGATCAGGCGCGGCTTTACGAGTTGATCTGGAAGCGCACCATGGCGAGCCAGATGGAATCGGCGGTGCTTGAACGGACCACCATCGAGGTTCTGGCGTCCGGTTCCGGCAAGACCGCAAACCTGCGCGCGACCGGTTCCGTTATCCGCTTCGACGGCTTTCTGGCGCTTTATCAGGAAGGCCGCGACGACGACGAGGACGAAAGCTCCAAACGCCTGCCTGCGGTCGAGCAAGGCGCAGCACTCACTGCAGCCTCCATCGACGGAAAGTCCGCACCGATCGAGGCCAGCCAGCATTTCACCACGCCGCCACCGCGCTACACCGAAGCCAGCCTCCTCAAGAAGATGGAAGAACTCGGCATCGGCCGGCCGTCGACATACGCGTCCACGCTGCAAACCCTGCGCGACCGCGATTATGTCGAACTGGACAAGAAACAGCTTGTCCCGCTGGACAAGGGGCGGATCGTCATCGCGTTCCTTGCAAGTTACTTCAACCGCTATGTCGAGTTTGATTTCACCGCAAGTCTCGAGGAGCAGCTCGACAAGATTTCGTCCGGTGAACTGTCCTGGCTGGATGTTCTGCGCGCCTTCTGGCGGGATTTCTCCGGCAATGTCGATGAAATCAAGGATTTGCGCGTCTCCGAGGTGATCGACGCCCTCAACGAGGTTCTGGGCGCGCACATCTTCCCGCCAAAGGAAGACGGGTCCGATCCGCGCGCCTGCCCGTCCTGCGACAACGGCCAGTTGTCCCTGAAGGTCAGCCGCTTCGGGGCCTTTATCGGCTGCTCGAATTATCCGGAATGCAACTACACGCGCCAACTCGCCAAATCCGCAGACGGCGACGGCGAGGCGGGGGCGGACGGTCCGAAACTGCTCGGGCAGGATCCCGAAACCGGCCTGGATGTCTCCCTGCGGACGGGCCGCTTCGGCCCCTATGTCCAGTTGGGCGAAGAGGCCAAGCCAAAGCGGTCGTCCCTGCCAAAGGGCTGGTCCGCCGCTGACCTTGATCTGGAAAAGGCGCTTCAGCTGTTGTCACTGCCGCGCGAGGTCGGGCCGCACCCGGAAGACGGCAAGATGATCACCGCCGGGCTGGGCCGCTATGGCCCGTTTGTGCTGCATGAGGGCACCTATGCCAATCTGTCGTCGCCGGAAGAGGTCTTTTCCGTCGGCATCAACCGGGCGGTTGATGCGCTTGCCGAGAAGCGCTCCAAGGGTGGCCGCGGACGCGCAGCTGCCACGGCGCTCAAGGAACTTGGCGACCATCCGGAAGAGGGCGGGCCGATCAATGTCTATGACGGGCGCTACGGGCCTTACGTCAAGCATGGCAAGATCAATGCGACCCTGCCCAAGGACACCGATCCGCAAACAGTCACCCTGGAACAGGCCCTGAAGCTGATTGCCGAAAAGGCGGCCAAGGGCGGAGCCAAGAAAAAAGCCGCTCCCAAAAAGACGGCCGCAAAAAAGACAACCGCCAAAAAGGCCGCCGCTGACGGCGAGACCAAGTCGACAGCGAAAAAAACAACCACAAAGAAAACGGCTGCCAAGAAGACCACCGCGAAGAAAACCACAGCCAAGACCACGGTTGATGCATCTTCCGATGAGGTGCCGTGGGATGATGCATCTTGAGTGCCAAACGGATTAATCCGAGAAAACACGCGAAACGCGCCCATGCCAAGGTCCCCGGCGACATGCCTTCGCGCGAGGACATTCTGGCTTTTGTCGCCGACAATCCGGGCAAGGCGGGCAAGCGCGAAATCGCCCGCCATTTCGGCATCATCGGCGGCGCGCGAATCCATCTGAAGAAGCTCCTGAAGGATCTGGCCCAGGACGGGCTGATCGAAAAGCGGCAAAAACGGATGATCCGCCCGGGTGACCTGCCACCCGTGTTCGTGGCCAATATCGTGACCCGCGACGGCGATGGCGAATTGCTGGGCGAACCCGTCGACTGGGACGACGAAGCGGGAAATGCGCCGCGCATACTCGTCCTTACGGGGAAGTCCAAGAACGCCCAGCCCGGCGTTGGCGACCGCGCCCTGATCCGGCTGACGGAAGCAGAAACCGGCAAGGAAGCGAGCCACGCCGCCCGCGTTATCCGCGTTCTGGAAAAGCGGCAGGGGGCGATCCTTGGCATCTTCCGCAAGCGCGACGCCAACCGCCCGGCCTATCTTGAGCCGATCGACCGCAAGCAGCGCGAACTCGACATCGACCCGACCGATCTGAAGGAGGCCCAAGACGGCGACCTGATCAGCGTTCAGGTGACACGTTCGGGCCGCTACGGGCACCCTGTTGCCTCGGTAGTGGAACGGTTCGGCTCCATGCATTCGGAAAAGGCGATTTCCGAAATCGCCTTGCAATCCCAGGGCATCCCGCATGTGTTCCCTGCCGCTGTCGAGGCGGAAGCGGAAGCGGCCAAACCGGTCACTCCCGGGAAAAGGGAAGACTGGCGGCAGATCCCGCTTGTCACCATCGATCCGCCCGACGCCAAGGACCATGACGATGCGGTCTTTGCAGAAGCTGATGAGGACCCGGAAAACGAGGGCGGCCACGTCGTCTATGTCGCCATTGCAGACGTGGCCCATTATGTCCGCCCGGGCTCGGCACTCGACAAGGAAGCGCTGAAACGCGGCAATTCGGTCTATTTCCCCGACCGGGTGATCCCGATGCTTCCCGAACGCATCTCCAACAACATGTGCTCGCTGCGGGAAAAGGAAGACCGCCCGGCCATGGCGGTGCGCATGGTGTTCGACAAGACGGGCCGCAAGATCAGCCACAGCTTCCACCGGGTGATGATGCGCTCGGCTGCCAAGCTGTCCTATCTACAGGCGCAAAAGGCCATTGAAGGCATCACCGACGCGTCCACGGAAACCCTCGTCGACGGTATTCTCAAACCGTTATGGGAGGCCTATGGCTGCCTGAAAAAGGGCCGCGACGCGCGCGAGCCGCTCGAACTCGACCTGCCGGAACGCAAGATCAAGCTGAAGGAAGACGGCACCGTCGATCATGTCTATGTGCCGGAGCGTCTCGATGCGCACAAGCTGATCGAGGAGTTCATGATCCAGGCCAATGTGGCCGCGGCCGAGACACTGGAGAAAAAGAAGTCTCCCCTGCTCTACCGCATCCACGATGCTTCGACGCCGGAAAAGCTGGAAAACCTTAAGGAATTCCTGTCGACCCTGAACATGAAGCTGCCCTCCTCCGGGGGCTTGAGACCTTCCGTGTTCAACGGCATTCTGAGCAAGGTCAGGGATACACCGCAGGCACATCTGGTCAATGAAGTGATCCTGCGCTCTCAGGCCCAGGCCGAATACGCGCCGCAGAATATCGGCCATTTCGGATTGAACCTGCGCCGCTATGCGCATTTCACCTCGCCGATCCGCCGGTATGCGGACCTGATCGTGCATCGCGGGCTGATCTCGGCACTGGGACTTGGCGAGGACGGCTTGCCGGAGGGGATCGAGTCCAAGCTGGAAGCCATCGGCGCCGAGATTTCCGCGGCAGAACGCCGCGCGATGCTGGCCGAGCGCGAGACCATCGACCGGCTGATTGCGCTTTGGATGGCCGATCAGATCGGAGCCAGTTTCAAGGGCCGGATCGCGGGCGTGGTGAAGTCCGGGATGTTTGTCCGGCTCGAGGACACCGGGGCCGACGGCTTCGTTCCCGCTTCAACCATTGGCCTCGATTATTACCGATACGACGAAGGGTCGCATGCCCTCATAGGTGACAAGACCGGAGAAACCTACCAGCTTGGCGACCTTGTCGACGTGAAGCTGGTGGAGGCCGCGCCCTTTGCCGGTGCTTTGCGTTTCGAGATCGAAAGCAAAGGCCGCACGGGCGGCAAGCGTGCCCAGAAGACCGGTTCGAAGTCCCGCATTCAAAAAAGCCGGGCGAGCCGCCGGGGTGCGGCGCCGCCTGTGCGCTCCAAACGGGGCAGAAAAAGCAAATGAATGTTCAATACACCAGCGGCGATCCGGGCCCGGTCGAGGACACATCCAACAGCAAGCCGAAACGCCCGGCCATGCCCGCCATGATGCGCGGCTTTTTGGGAAAGTGCCCGAATTGCGGCAAGGGAAAGCTCTTCAAGGGCTATCTGGCAACGCAAACGGCTTGCAACTCCTGCGGCGAGGACCTGCATCACCACCGCGCGGATGATGCGCCGCCCTATTTCACCATCACCGTGGTCGGGCATGTCATCATCCCGGGTCTTCTGGCCGTTGAGCTGCTCTACCGGCCACCGGTCTGGGCGCATTTATCCTTGTGGATCCCCTTGACGCTGATCCTGTCCCTTGGTCTGCTCAGGCCCATCAAGGGCGCACTCATCGGGTTGCAATGGGCGCTTTACATGCACGGCTTTGACCCTGACGCACAGGAGGACCTGCCGGAACCCGACCCGGCCGGACAATTGAAATGAGCGAATCGATGGCCGACAAACTCGCCCGTGACGAACAGATCGGCGATCACCCCTATATCCGCCCCAAGGACGCTTCGACCCTTTTGATCCTGGACCGGACCAGCGGCGGACCGGTGCGCGTGCTGATGGGGCGCCGGCATATGCGCCACACCTTCATGCCCGGGAAATACGTCTTTCCCGGCGGGCGGCTCGATGCCTCCGATTCGCGCATCAAGGTAACCAGTTCCTATCATCCGGAGGTGGAAGCCAAGCTTCGCAAGGACCCCAAGGCCGTGCGCAGCGACGGCCGTCTGAAGGGACTGGCGCTTGCAGCGATCCGCGAAACCTATGAGGAGGCCGGGCTCTTTATCGGCCGCAAATCGGACAAGCCTGACCGGATCGGTGCCGGTTTCGAGGCCTTCGAACAGCATGGCGTCCGTCCGGACCTCGCCCCGATGCGGCTGGTTGCCCGTGCAATCACCCCGCCCAAGCGCCCGCGCCGGTTCGACACACGGTTTTTCGCCGTCTGGTCGGGAGCCATCGCAGACCGGCTGGAAACCGGCATGGGACCATCAGGCGAACTTGAAGACGTTGCCTGGCTGACACTGGAAGAAGCCCGCACGAAGGACCTGCCCTTCATCACCAAAACGATTCTCTCGGATCTCGAAACCCGGCTGGCGTCGGACCCCGACCTCAACCCGGCAACCGGCGTCCCCTATTACTATTTCCGGGCCGGGTCATTTGTCAGAACCGAGATCTGAAACGGCAACGCCAACCTAACAAGATTCCGCCCTGCAAATCCTGCAAAGCCTTGACTTTGGCGCCATGATGAGTAGGTTGCGCGCTGATTTCAGACACTGGGGCAGATCATTCGCCAGCCACTCTGGCCATAAGAACCGTTTGCCCGACCAAACAACACAGGATCCAAGGCCATGGCCAAGGCGACAACAATCAAGATCAAGCTTCTTTCCACGGCTGACACCGGATTTTTCTATGTCACCAAGAAGAACTCCCGCACCATGACCGAAAAGATGGTCAAGCGGAAGTACGACCCGGTTGCCAAGAAGCACGTCGACTTCAAGGAAGCAAAGATCAAGTAAGCTTTCTGTACTGCAGACGCAAAAAAACCGCTGGACCTTCCAGCGGTTTTTGTTTTTTTACCCCCCCAAAGCATGCACTCACGGTGCCTCAGTCGCGTTTTTCGAGCCCTACAAGCCGGAAGCCCACGCCGGTCCGGGCCAATACCGGACCATCGCATCTCAGACGGGGTTATCGCACCCGGTACGCTAAAGGGTTGCAAATCCCCCAGGAACACGGTTTACCATTACGTCACACATGATCGTGACGCCCGAACTGTTTCAGCGGGGATCTCCATGACCACACCTTTGGTGATATTGGCTATTCTAACCCTGCCCCTGCTTGGTGGACGGGTTCTTGCCGGACCGGACGGGGCACGTTTTGGCGGCCATATCGGGCTTGCCATGGCCTTTGTCTTCTTTGGGGTCGGGCACTTCGTTCAAACAAACGGCATGATCGCGATGCTTCCCGAAGCCGTCCCCTATCGGCGCGAACTTGTGCTGGCAACCGGTGTTCTGGAATTCGGAATCGCCTTGGGCCTTGTGTTTCGCGCAAGCAGGCGCGCTGCCGGATATGCTGCAACGGCCGTTTTGATCGCTTTTTTCCCGGCAAACATTCATGCGGCTTTGGCCTATGCCGATATGGGCGGCCACGCATGGGGGCCGGTTTACCTTGTCATCCGGGCCCCCTTGCAGATCCTGTTACTGTTGTGGACTTGGCAGTTTGTGTTGCGACGGGAATTGTCTCCCGCCCTCAATTAAGCCGCCTGGAACGGGTCGCGGCCGTTTCTCCGGAGCGCACGCCAGTCCTGTGCGTTCCGGCAAATCGGAAACGATCACATCTCGACAACCACCTTGCCGATGGCCTTGCCGCTGGTCAGACGGTCATAGGCTGCACCAACGTCTTCCAGACGAAATGTCGTTTCATCCAGCACCGGCCTCAAAGCACCACTGTCCGCGATCTCTGCCAAACGGGCGAGAATGTTGCCGTGGTTCTGGCGCTGCAGGTCGTGCAGCATCGGGATCAACATGAAAACCACGTGCAGCGACAAGCCCTTCACGTGAACCGGTGACAAGTCCAGCTCCAGAAGCGAAACTGTCGTGGCCACCTGCGCATTGAGGGCCGCAGCCTCAAAGGAATTCGGTAGGTTCGCGCCCCCGACCGTGTCAAACACGATTTCGAACCCGGCGCCGCCAGTATGGCGCGCAACATAGTCCTCGATCCTGTCAGCCTTGAAATCGATGGCCGTCGCGCCGAAACCTTCGATAACCGCGATCTGCCTGTCACCTCCCCCGGTCGCGTAGACCTCGGCACCGAAATGCCGTGCCAACTGAACGGCAACATGACCGACACCCCCGGCCCCACCCTGAATCAGGATCTTTTTGTCCCTGGCAATACCGGCACGTTCCAGCCCCTCGTAAGCGGTGATGCCAACCAGCGGAATGGCCGCCGCCTCGCGCATCGACAGGGACTTCGGCTTCCTTGCAATCAGCCGGGCGTCGGCCAACATGTATTCAGCAAGCGCACCTTGAAGATCCGCAAGGCCACCTGCACAGCCATAAACCTCGTCCCCAACCGCAAAACCTGTGACGCCTTCGCCGATTTGGGTAATGGTGCCCGCAAAATCCATGCCCAGAACAGCCGGAAGATCCGGAGAAAACGGCAGGTCCTTGCCCATCTGGCGGATCATCGTATCAACCGTATTCACGCTGGCCGCAGCCACCCGAACCAGGACATGGCCCGGTTTGACCGGCGGCAGCGGAAGATTGGCCCTCTCGAATTTGGCAGCGTCGCCATATGCATTGAGGATCATCGACTTCATCGGAGGTCTCCATTGATTGTTGGAAGACCTATCTAATTTCCATTCAAACCCGATAAAACGCAGCAGATCTTGAATTCAGTTTTCCGCTTTCCGGCATAATCGCGTCCTGAACAGCAATGCGGGCAGCCTTTGCGCAACTTGCTGCAACGAACAGTACAATTGAAAAAAGCGCATTCAGGCAAACATCTGCCCGCATGCGCTTTTCAGGATTTCAGTGCCTGCCGCCTCCCTGCGGCGAGGCCTCACAGCTTACACAAACATCCCGTCACTGCACAAGAAACGCCCGCGCATCCGAAGCAGTCCGGGCAGGCGCTTCCTCCATCGGAACATCCCCAGATCATCATAGATGATGACATCGCTGTTCTTGATATCGCGGGCGAAATAACCGGCATATTTCGGGTGCACCCAGGTGTCCTTCGCCCCCCAAAGGATCAGCGTCGGCACCTGCAGGGACGCCAGCTTGTTCAGGTGATCATTGTCGTCGGCCAGTGACAAACGCTCATGGGTCGCCTGCCGGTTGCCCTCACGCAGATTGAGGTCGTGATACAGCTCCACCATCTCCGGCCCAACCTTTTGAGGATCGCCATAGACACTCTCCAGACTGTCGCGGATGGCCGCACGCGGGGTCACGACCGTCAGGACGTCGCCGAGCACAGGCGTGCCATAGGCCCGAAGGATCAGAGGCAACGGCTCCTCGCGCGGGTAGCCGATGCTGTCGATCAGGATAAGGTTCTCGACACGCTCCGGCTCAAGAACGGCGAGGTTCCACGCAATGGCGCCGCCAAGCGAATTGCCGGCAACGGAAAACCGTTCAATGTCCAGCGCCTCCATCAACCGGCCGGCAAGTTCCGCTTGCGGAATCCAGCCATAACGCTTCTTCGCGTCCGGTCCGGTCAGCCCGTGGCCCGGAAGATCGAAAGAAATGATCCGGAAATCGTCTGACAGCTCCTTCACCCAGCCTTCCCAGGTGTGCAGGGATGCGTTCGACCCGTGGATCAACAATAACGCAGGCCCGCTCCCCTGATCCCGGTAGTGCATTCTCAACCCGTCGACCTCGACAAATTTCGAATCCGTGTTTGCATACCGGGCCTCCAGATCCGTGCGCCCCAGATCCGGGGTGTACAATGTGAAACCGGCAGACACCAACGCCACGGCCAGTACAACCGCGGCTACGATCCTTTTCTTCATGAAACAACCTCCCATTGAGCAAATTGCGGCGCGCGACAGCCCGCCCTTCTCAAGCAAGACGATTTGCCCCTGCGAAAATGTGACAGGGTCCGAGACGTCTGGAGGATGCGTTTTGCCTCCGGAATTACCAACCACCATTTACCGGGGATAACGCTACGGAATATAATAGTCTTTCGTCGCAGTGCCGCAGTCAGGCCCGGACACAGACAAGCCAGCCACAAGGTTCGCGGGTTTCACTCGAAATGAAATGCTTCAGGGCAATAGGTGGCCGGCGGGAGTATCGGGGATCGAGGAGGCCACTCGCTGTCCCGCCTCGCCGCCGGCCGACCCCACGGACCCAGGAGATGCGGCGGACCTGAGCATTCCGTAGGGAATCTGTTTGCCGTGACCAGCCCCGGGTCCCTTTATTATAGGGCACCTCAAGACCTGTCATGTTATGGCTAACTAACTAGTAACCGATAACCATTCGTCACCCTAGCGGAGTGGTGCAGGAAATCAACAATTTCCGGACGTTTTACACATGTGGTCGTCAACCATGGTAAATCCACATTTTCCGATTAAAGGCTCGCGGCGAATCACCTCGGGAAAAACCACAGGCTACACTTGATGATATGCTTGCGAGACTTCGCAGATATCATGCATCGCCCAAGTAAGTGCGCACAGTCTCGAGAAACTTCGCCACCGAAATAGGCTTGGAAATGTAGGCTTCACAGCCGCCCTGCCGGATGCGTTCCTCGTCGCCTTTCATCGCAAAGGCAGTCACGGCAATCACCGGTATGGTGCGCAAGTCCTCGTCTTCCTTGATCCACCTCGTCACCTCAAGGCCGGAGACCTCGGGCAGCTGGATATCCATGAGGATCAGATCGGGATGATGGCCGCGGGCCAGGTCCAGCGCTTCAATGCCGGTCCGGGTTTGAAGGGTCTCATAGCCGTGCGCTTCCAGAAGATCATGAAAGAGCTTCATGTTCAGCTCATTGTCTTCAACGATCAAAACTGTTTTCGCCATGTCAAAGCCCTTTTTCCGGCCCGGCCGAGGAATTGCACTGTATTAAAGTCTCGCTCGCCTCTAGAAACTGGAACGCGTGACCTCTCCAAGGTAGGTCCTTTTAAAGCGTAATCGTTTCAGAAAGGCAAAGATCCCCATGCTGACCAAGCCCGGCAAAACGATGGCACCCGAAGAAGCCCAGAAAATCGCGATGGAGGCTCTGACCCAACTGGCGCGCGACCCGGAACTTGTGGGACGGTTTCTGGCCATGGCCGGTATTGGGCCGGAATCGATTCGCGAAGCGGCTGCAGAACCCGGTTTTTTGGCCGGTGTTCTGGAGTTCTACATGAGCGATGAAGCCCTGCTCCTGGCCTTTTGCGAGAATGCCGGCTTGCGCCCGACGATGATCGCCGCCGCGCGCTTTACCCTCTCCGATGACGGTCTTTATGATGTCTGAGCCGCACCCGGCAAGCCGCAACGTCCTTGACCAGATTGCCGCCCTGCCGCGGTCACACCGGCCTCTGATCGTATGTGACGTGGACGAAGTGATCCTGCATCTGGCAAGCCATCTGGAACAATACCTCAAAGACCTCGGTCTGGTGTTCCTCAGCTTCGAATACAAGCTGACCGGAAACATCGCACGTCGGGGTGAAACAGAGCCGCTGCCGTCGGAGGAGGTCAGACGGCATCTGGAAACCTTTTTTGATTCAGAGAGCCACCGTCAAAGACCTGTCGACGGTGCGGACAAGGCCCTGAAGCAGCTTTCGGACATGTGGGATATCGTGTTCCTGACCAATTTGCCGGGAGCGCACAACAAGGCAATCCGGGAAAAGCTCCTGTCCGATTGCGGCTTTCCCTATCCGGTCGTGACCAATGCGGGTCCGAAGGGCGGCGCAGTCGCAGCCCTGTCGGCAGGCCGTCCGGCCCCGGTGGTGTTTATCGATGACAGCCACATCAATCACAGGTCGGTCCGCGCCAGCCTGCCCTCTTCCGTCCAGATCCAGTTCATTGCCGATCAACGGTTCAGGACGGTCCTCACGCCTGATCCCCATATTGCGCTTCTGACCAGTGACTGGGCCGAGACAGCTGCGTTCATCAGCGCTATTGTGACAAACTAAAGCATTTTGGCGCCGTGAATTGGCATGACAGACAATATTGAAAACAAACCGGGAACGCACACCTCCTGTGTTCCGCGCAAGGCCTTGTGCCGGGACTGCGGTCTCCGTGCTGAGGCCCATCTTCCCCGGTGCCCGTCTTGCGGCAGCCCGCGATTGGTGATCCATGCGGAACTGGACCAGCTGACGATTGCCCATATCGATTGTGATGCCTTTTATGCGTCCATCGAAAAGCGGGACAATCCGGATCTCTCGGACCGGCCGGTGATCATCGGCGGCGGCCGGCGCGGGGTGGTGTCGACCGCCTGCTACATCGCGCGGATCTATGGTGTTCGCTCGGCCATGCCGATGTTCAAGGCGCTGGAGGCCTGTCCCGACGCGGTGGTGATCAGGCCCGACATGGAAAAATACGTCGCTGTTGGCCGCGAGATCCGCGAACGGATGCAGGCGCTGACCCCGCTTGTTGAACCGCTCTCGATCGACGAGGCGTTTCTCGACCTGACCGGAACCGAGCGGCTCCATCATGCAAGTCCGGCCGAAACACTGGCCCGCCTGATCCGGGAGATCGAGGCCGAAATCGGGATTACTGCATCGGTCGGCCTCGCCCCCAACAAGTTTCTCGCGAAAGTCGCCTCGGATCTGGAAAAACCGCGCGGGTTTTCGGTCATCGGTCAGGCGGAAGCAAAACACTTCCTCTCGGACAAACCGGTCAGCCTGATCTGGGGTGTCGGCAAGGTGTTCCAGAAAAAGCTTTATGCCGACGGGATCAGGACCATCGGTCAGCTCCAGACCATGGAGCCTTCGGATCTTGCCGCCCGATACGGTGTCATGGGCCTGCGTCTTTCGCAGCTGTGTCAGGGCGAGGACGAGCGCACCGTCAAACCGGAGCGGGGAGTCAAGAGCGTGAGCAACGAGACGACCTTCAATCAGGACATTTCGGACTTCGACGCCTTGCGCCGGATTCTCTGGAGACTGTCGGAAAAGGTGTCCGCGCGTTTGAAGACGGCGGGCATTGCCGGCCGGACAGTGACCTTGAAACTGAAGACAGCCCAGTTCAAGACGGTCACCCGCGCACGCCAGGTGTCCGACCCGACCCAACTGGCCGGAAAGATCTACCAGGCCGGGGTGGACCTTCTGGAACGGGAGGCCGACGGCAGGCGGTTCCGCCTGATCGGCATTGGCGTCAGCGACCTGAGCGATGATGAGCGTGCCGATCCGCAAGATCTCATCGACGAAACTGCGGAACGGCGCAAGAAAGCGGAGCTTGCCATGGACAGCCTCCGGGACAAGTTCGGCAAGTCGGCAGTCGAACTCGGCCTGTCGCTTGGGCCGGGGAGCGGACGGGAGGACCGCTGAATTGTCGCCGGACGCTTACCGGACGCAGGGCGCGGTGTCGTAAAACTCCAGCTCGCGCAACTTTCCCTCGATGGTGAAGTCACCATAGTCCAGTTTCAACTGCCGGCTGATACCGTTTTCATAGAGTTCGAAGGAAAGCTGATAGACCGGCATCTGTTCACCTTGCAGGCCCTCCAGAGGCTCAAAATAGGCAATCGTGACGGGCCAATGCGTGGCGGTATCAAGGGCCCGTTCGAGACCGGCAAGATTTGCGGGCGCAGGCAGTGTTTCGTTCCGGCCTGCACCAATCACGGACGTCGTCGTATAGACCTTGTCGCCGGTTTCTGAGCCATCGAAAATGTCGGCTGCCACAAAACGTTCGCCGGATCGGGCTGCCGAAATGACCCGTTTCAGGTGTTCGGTCGGAAACATGGCCGTGTTGCCGATGCTGAGTGACCGCTCTTCGGGTTCTTTCAACTCGACCTGCTTTTTGCCGTTGCGGGCCCGCGCTTCTCCCTTTGTCGATTCAGACAGCTTCTGATCAATGTAGATCTTGGTCAGAAACTGATAGGATCCGGCATCGGGCGCCTCGAACGACGTGGTTCGCAGGTCCGTGACTTGCGTTCCGCCGTTTGCATCCTGAAATTCGGTCACGAACCGGAAGCTGACGCTGTAGCCGTCACAGGCATTGCCGCTAAAGTCGTAAACCATCAGGCCGCTCAGGCCAGCCAGACCGGAGTTCTGGCCCAGATCCCCAAGCTGCATGTCATAGACCGCCCGGTGCGGCGCAAGCGACACGGGGGCTCCCGCAGCATGGACGGTCCCGGACAGACCGGTTGCGCTCGCAAGACACAGAAGGGCACCAAAAATACGCTGCATACTTTTCTCCTATCCCGCCGGAACATGGATCAAGTGTTATCGGCGGTCACAGACAGGGAGAACTCTAGACGCTTGCCGGGGCAAGAACCACCCCGTGACGGGCCTTCCGCGTTTGTTGCCACAGCTTGTGGACCACGTATCTGGCTGAAGCTTTCCTCGATAAAGGCAATGGCGTCACTTCCAGACCGATATCGTGCCTTGCGTCCCTTCAAAAGATCGGCCAAGACACGCAGGCCCCTGATTCTTACCGGAGTTTTCTTTGATGTCACAGACCGTTGACTCACGTCTCGAAGCCCTCGGCGTTACCTTGCCGACGCCAGCGGCCCCGGCCGCCAATTATGTGCCTTTCGTCAAGACCGGCAATCAACTGTTCATTTCCGGTCAGCTCCCAATGAATGCGGACGGCATTCAGCATGTCGGAAAGGTTGGTGCGGACATTTCCGTGGACGGCGGACAGGCCGCGGCCAAACTGTGCGCCATCAACCTTCTGGCGCAGGCCAGGGCAGCAACCGGCGACCTTGAAAAAGTGCGTCTGGTCAAACTGGTCGGTTTCGTCAATTCGACGCCGGATTTCACCGAGCAGCCCAAGGTCATCAATGGCGCTTCCGACTTCATGGTCGAGGTTCTCGGCGACAAGGGCTGTCACGCACGCTCGGCCGTCAGCGCAGGCAGCCTGCCCTTCGGCGTTGCCGTTGAAATCGAAGCCATTTTCGAAGTCGAATAACTTGACAAGACGCCGGGCACGGCTCGGCGCCTTCTGCATGGGGACATCAGTTTCATGAACGATCTGAAGGCGATCATGGCACGCCCGATCGCGCATCGCGGTTTTCACATGCCCGATGACGGGGTAATCGAAAACACACCAAGCGCCATTTCCGCCGCGATGGACCGGAATTTCGGAATTGAAGTGGATGTTCAGGAAACGGCAGACGGCAAGGCGCTTGTTTTCCACGACGACACACTGGACCGGCTTGCCGATGGAACCGGCCCGGTAATCGGCCAGACCGCGTCCGAACTGACCTGCATCGACATGCAAACCGGGACCGACAAGCTCTGGCGGCTTGAAGACCTTCTGGGCCTAGTGGATGGCCGGGTCCCGCTAGTGATCGAAGTCAAGTCGCTGATGCGGCCGGATGCACAAGCCGATTTCGTCCGTCATGTCGTCGATCAGGTGGCCGCCTACAAGGGCCCTGCCTGCATCAAGAGCTTCGATGCCGACATGCTGTCTGTTGCAAAGGCACATAACCGGCATGTCCTGCGCGGGATCGTCGCGGACGGCGCTCACAACAAGGGCGATTACCGCCGTTTCACACGGATCGACCGGTTCATCATGCGCCACATCCTCCATGCGCCGCGTACCCGGCCGCATTTCGTATCCTATGGCGTCAACGACCTGCCCCGCCTCGGCCCCACGGTCTTGCGCCGCCTGTTCAATGTTCCGCTCATGACCTGGACGGTGCGGACCACCGGGCAACGCGAGATTGCCGCGCGTTACGCCGATCAGATCGTGTTCGAGGGCTTCAACCCGGACAAGGGCTAAAACCCGGTCTTGCGCCGCAGCACAACAACCCTAATCTTAAGTGCTGTTGCCAAAGACCCGAGCCCGGAGGGGATCGACACACCCATGGAAGAACCCGACGTTCCAACAGCACGGCTGCGAATCCTTGGTTCATTGACGGACATCGCACCTGCAGACTGGGACCGGGTCGCCAATCCCGGCTGGTGCCTTGGCCCCAAGGGAAAACTCCGCACCCAAGGACTGCCGGACACGCTTGAATCCCTGGCTGAAACACCGGAACCACTCTGTCGGGACACAGCGTTCAACCCGTTCATTTCACACGCCTTCCTGAGTTCTCTGGAAGAAACCGGCTGCACGACACGGCAGACCGGCTGGATGCCCCGGCACCTGATCCTGGAATCGGAAAACGGCGGGATCTGGGGGGCCGTCCCGGCCTATCTCAAGAGCCATTCCCAGGGCGAGTATGTGTTCGACTACGGCTGGGCGGATGCGTTTCAGCGGGCAGGCGGAGACTATTACCCGAAACTGCAGGTATCTGTTCCCTTCACGCCCGCGACCGGGCGCCGTTTCCTGACAGCACCGGATATTGACCGCGGCGCCGGTCTTCAAGCGCTTGCTTCCGGTCTCGTCGAGGTCTGTAGCCGCAGTGGCGCGTCGTCCGTCCACATCACCTTCCTGACCGAGCCGGAATGGCATGATCTCGGTGAAATCGGCTATCTGCAGCGCACCGACCAGCAGTTTCACTGGGACAATCGCGGCTATGCCTCCTTTGACGACTTCCTGGGCGATCTGGCGTCGCGCAAACGCAAGGCGATCAGGAAGGAACGCCGTGCCGCACTCGAAGCCGCCGATATCGAGATCGAGTGGGTGACAGGAGACGGCCTCACCGAAGCGCATTGGGATGCGTTCTACCGGTTTTATCAGGACACCGGCGCGCGCAAATGGGGACGTCCCTATCTCAATCGAACCTTCTTTTCTGCCGTCAGCGAAAAGATGTCGCACCAGATCCTTCTGGTCATGGCCAAACGCAACAGCCGGTACATCGCCGGTGCGCTCAATTTCATCGGCTCGGACATCCTGTTCGGCCGCAATTGGGGCTGCACTGAACATCACCCGTTCCTGCATTTCGAAGTCTGTTACTATCAGGCCATCGACTTTGCCATTGAACGCGGGTTGAAGCGTGTTGAAGCCGGCGCACAAGGGGCTCACAAGCTCGCGCGCGGCTACATGCCAACGACCACGCGTTCCGCACACTGGATCGCCCATCCCGGCCTTCGTGATGCGGTGTCCGATTTTCTGGATCACGAGCGCCGCGCGGTTGAACGCGAAAACGCAATCCTGTCCGAGCATGCCCCGTTCAAGAAAACCGGCTCACCGGAATGAGGAACTCATGAGTTCCAAAACTCCTGAATCATTTCCCTGAGCCTGCAAGACTTGTGAAGCAGCCCCCACATGAAGGCTTGAACCCGCAGACGATGCCTTGCTTTCAGGCTGACTGAAGGGCTAGTCTTCGCGCCGCACAAAGCCACTCTTTCCGGCCAGGAAATTTTCCAAGGGAACCCTTTCGACATGTGGACAGCCGATTACGACGATCAAAACGTCTTTGCCAAAATCCTGCGCGGTGAATTGCCCAGCCACACAGTCTACGAGGATGACAAGACGCTCGCGATCATGGACATCATGCCGCGGGAAGACGGCCATGTTCTGGTGATCCCGAAAGCACCGTCCAGAAACATTTTCGACATCGCCCCGGACGACCTCGCAGCCGTGATGGCGACGGCCCAGAAAATGGCGCGCGCCGTCATGAAGGCCTTCCGCGCAGATGGCACCACCGTCCAGCAGTTTTCAGAGCCTGCTGGCGGGCAGGTCGTGTTTCACACCCATGTTCACGTGATCCCGCGTTTCGAGGGGGTCGGCCTGAAACCGCACACCGGCCAGATGGCGGACAACGACGAACTGGCAGCAAACGCGGACAAGATCCGTGCGGCACTCAACTAAACCAGCAGCAACCAGCCGCCGATCAGAGATGCTTCGGCGGCCAGCACGCCAAAAATGACCCGCTGCCGGGCCGCGAGAAACACGACAAAGCCGATCAGGGCCGCCGCCAGCCGCAACCAAACAGGCGTCGACCCGAGCACACCTTCTGGAAACAGCACAAGCTTGGAGATGACACCTGCAACAAGGGCCGTTGCCACGCAGCGCACCCAGATCAGCAGCTCTCCGTCTTCACGAAGCCGTCCACCCGCCAGCACTCCCAGCCAGCGCCAGATATCGGTCGCCAGCCAGCCCGCGACCAGAATCATGACATAGGGCCACCACCAGGCAGACGCCAGCTCCTCGCCGGTCATTTGAGCAGCCCCCGGCGATAAACGGCAGACCCGGCATAGGCGAGTGTGCCGCCCGCAAGTCCGGTCCACAGCAGGTCAAGTCCGGGCAGGACCAGAAAGAAAAACGGCCCGAGGATCAGCCCCGCCACCATCGCCGTCTTGTCCGCCGTCAGCTTCGCAGCGCCCCACAGCGAACAAAGGAAATAGACCGGCGTCAGCAGCACAAGACCGCCGGCCACAACATCCGGCAGACGTTCGACCGCCACATAGGCAATCCCGGTCATGACGAAGACAAAGCTGCTGACGGCACCGCCAAAGCCGACAAAAAACGGCAGCCGGGCGGCTCTCGGCAGATCCGGCAGGTTTCTCATGGCGAACACCCAGGCGGTAACAGCAATGAAGTGGGACGCCACCAACAGCTGCCAGGTGCGTGTCTTGCCGGGCACTTTCATCGAGGGCATCAAGGCCATGGTCATGGGCATCAACCGCACCGACGCCAGAGCAACCGCAATTGCCGCCGGGATCAAGCCCATGCCCGACGACATCGCTCCGGTCAGAATGACGATTGATGGCAAGGCCCAGATGAAACCGGTCATGGCCAGGGTTTCATACAGTGTCAGCCCGCTCTCGCGCGCCAGGCCTGCATAGCCAATGAATGCAGCCGTCAGGATGAAGGCCGGGATCGATACCGCCGCGCGCGCGCCGCACCATAACCAGAACGATGCCGGATGCTCGGTTTGCAAGATACTATCGGAAAGCTTCAGGTCGCCGGACACGAGGTCGCTGCCTTGAGATCTGGAAATAGGAAGGGAACCTTATAAATCGCTTCACGACACCCATGTCAATGCGCTCCCGCCTTCAGACCGATCGGGTCAGCCCGCCATCGATCCGGATGTTTTGACCGGTCACATAGGCCGCTTCATCGGATGCAAGGTAAGAAATCAGCGAGGAGACTTCGGCCTGATGGCCATAACGGCCCATCGGTATCCGGGCCTTGCGCTCCTCTGTCTCAGGCAGGCTGTCGATGAAACCCGGCAATACATTGTTCATCCGGACATTGTGACGAGCATATTTGTCGGCAAAGAGCTTTGTGAAGCTCGCAAGCCCGGCCCGGAATACACCAGAGGTCGGAAAATTCGGATCCGGTTCAAACGTGGCAAAGGTCGAGATATTGATCACCGCCCCGCCGCCGTGACGGACCATCAAGGGCGTCACCAGACGGACAGGCCGTATGACATTCATCAGGTAGACTTCCATGCCCTGATGCCAGTCTTCATCCGTGATCTCCAGAATATCACCCTTGGGTCCGTGGCCCGCCGAATTGACCAGCACATCGATCCGGCCGAACGCAGCCATCGTGTTGTCGACCAGCACCTGCAAATCGGAGTGAAACAGATTTGAACCCGTATGACCGAGGCCGCCCAGCTCCTGGGCAAGCGCCTTTCCCTTGCCCGACGACGACAGGATCGCAACCTTGAACCCGTCGGCTGCAAGCCGCCGCGCCGCATCCGCACCCATGCCGCTGCCACCCGCCATGATAAGAGCCACCTTCAGGTCTGCCATCGCTTTTCTCCGTTTCATGGTCAATCGTCCGCGCGTTTACAAATATGCCTCACCGCACGGCTTGACCAACGATCGTTTCTCCTGCGAGGGTGTAGAAAAACTACTTGCTTACGGCCCCATGCAGCATCCCAATCTGAACCGGCTCAAGACTTTCGATGCAGCCGCCCGGCACCTCAACTTCCGGAAGGCGGCACTCGAGCTTCACCTGACGCCCGGCGCAGTCGCACAGCAGGTTCGGACCCTGGAAGCCGAAGTTGGTCAAAAACTGTTCGTGCGCCTCGCACGCGGTGTTGCCCTGACCCCGGCCGGCCTGGACTTCCACAAGGAACTGGCCAAAGGACTGGCGCAGGTCAGTGATGCGTTTCGGGTGTTCGAACGGCAAGAGCCTCGAAAGGTCACGCTCAGCGTCCCGCCTTCCATTGCCTCCAAATGGCTTCTTCCACGTCTCCCCGGCTTTCGGGCCGCGCATCCGGACATCGAGTTGCGGGTCGAGGCGAGCGAGGCATTGACGGTCTTTGGCAAGGACGGAAGCGATCTCGCAATCCGGATCGGACGGCCGCCTTTCGTCGGGCTAGCACATCACCTGCTGTCCGGCATGGATCTGGTGGCGGTCGGGAATGCAGCTGTCGCAAAGACTATTCCGGCTGCTCCGGTCTTGAGCGACTTTCTCTCCGTCCCCCTGATTTTCGACAATCATGCCTATTGGCGCCAATGCTTCGACGCGGGTGGACTGACACCACCTGTAGCAGAACTAGCGTTCAATCATGCCGGGCTGGCGCTTGACGCGGCCAGAAGCGGGCACGGAGTTGCGCTCGTTCCGGAACTGATTGCCAAACACATGATCGAAACCGGCGATCTTCAGGCCTTTTGGCGCACACCATCACCATCCATGTCCGGCTACTATGTGGTCTATCCCAAAACACGGGACGGTCTCGCCCCATTTCCCCGGTTGGCCCTGGACTGGTTGCTGGATCAGGAACGCAGCGCATAGAGGATGCCCCGGGGCGCCCCAAACCGGCTTGGCAAAAGCCCCGAGACAAAACGGGCGCTAAACCGGCGCCCGTCGGGATTTTCCTGAATGTCCCTAATCCGCCAGCGGCACTTTCGGAACCAGACTTTTCTTTGCGGACCCGCCGCCCTTGCGTGACGGCGGTTTGGTCGACTTGGTTGCCGTGGCAGCCTTGGCCGTTGCCGGCTTCCGGCGGCGCTTCGGTTTGGCCTTGGGCTTTTCCTTTGGCTTCGGAGGTGGCGCCTTGCGCTCCTCGACGCTTTCGAGCAGGAGACCGGCCTCGTCTTCGGAAACGGACACCTTGACCGTACCGCCCTTCTTCAGCTTGCCGAACAGCACCTCATCCGCAAGCGGCCGCTTGATGTGCTCCTGAATGATCCGGCCGAGCGGGCGTGCGCCCATCTGGCTGTCATACCCCTTGCTTGCCAGCCACTTGGTCGCCCCGTCTGTCAGTTCGAACGTGACATTGCGGTCGGCCAGCTGGGCCTCAAGCTGCATGACAAACTTGTCGACCACCTTGTAGACGACGTCCATCGGCAGGTTGCCGAACGGAATGATCGCATCGAGACGGTTGCGGAACTCCGGCGTAAACAAGCGGTTGATGGCTTCCGCGTCCTCGCCCTCCCGCTTCACGCGGTTGAATCCGACGGGCATCTTGGCCATGTCGGACGCGCCCGCATTCGTGGTCATGATCAGGATCACGTTTCGGAAATCGACCTGCTTGCCATTGTGGTCGGTCAGCTTGCCATGGTCCATCACCTGCAGGAGGATGTTGAACAGGTCCGGATGGGCTTTTTCGATCTCGTCCAGCAACAGGACGCAGTGCGGATGCTGGTCGATGCCGTCGGTCAGGAGACCGCCCTGATCAAACCCGACATAGCCGGGAGGCGCGCCTATCAGCCGGCTGACCGTATGACGTTCCATATATTCGGACATGTCAAACCTGATCAGTTCCACACCGAGCGAGGAAGCCAGTTGCCGCGCAACCTCGGTCTTGCCGACACCGGTCGGACCGGAGAACAGATAGCTGCCGATCGGCTTGTCAGGTTCACGCAAGCCGGCGCGGGCCAGCTTGATTGCAGAGGACAGGGTTTCGATTGCCTGATCCTGCCCATAAACGACCCGCTTCAGATCGGCATTCAGACTCAACAGGATTTCCGCATCATCCTTGGAGACAGATTTCGACGGGATCCGCGCCATGGTCGCGATCGTGGTTTCGATTTCCTTCACGCCGATCGTCTTGCGGCGCTTGGATTCCGGGACAAGCATCTGCGACGCGCCGGTCTCGTCCAGCACATCAATCGCCTTGTCCGGCAGTTTCCGGTCGCTGATGTATTTCGCTGAAAGTTCCACCGCCGTGATGATCGCATCATTGGTGTAGCGAACCTTGTGGAAGTCCTCGAAATAGGGTTTGAGCCCTTTCAGAATGTCGATCGCGTCGGAAATGGTCGGCTCGTTGACATCGATCTTCTGGAACCGGCGCACAAGGGCCCGGTCCTTTTCAAAGAACTGCCGGTACTCCTTGTAGGTGGTCGAACCAATGCAGCGGATCGCGCCGGAGGCCAAAGCCGGTTTCAGCAGGTTGGATGCATCCATCGCCCCGCCCGAAGTCGCCCCTGCCCCGATCACCGTGTGGATCTCGTCGATGAACATCACCGCACCGGGATAATCCTCGATTTCCTTGACGACCTGCTTCAGCCGCTCCTCGAAGTCCCCGCGATAGCGGGTACCGGCCAGAAGCGCGCCCATGTCGAGCGAGAAGATCGTGGCGTCCTTCAGAACCTCCGGCACATCGCCATTGACGATCCGGTGGGCGAGGCCTTCTGCAATCGCTGTCTTGCCAACGCCGGGATCCCCGACAAACAGAGGGTTGTTCTTGGACCTGCGGCACAGGATCTGGATGGTGCGCGAGATTTCCTCGTCGCGGCCGATCAGAGGATCGATCTTGCCGGTGACGGCCTTCTTGTTGAGGTTGACGCAATAGGCTTCAAGCGCATCCGTCTTCTGTTTCGGCTTCTTCTCGCTTTCGGTGCCGGTTACGGTGTCCTCTTCGTCCGCACCCTCGACGGAGCGGGTCTCCGACATGCCCGGCCGCTTGGCGATCCCGTGAGAAATGTAATTGACCGCATCGTAGCGGGTCATGTCCTGCTCTTGCAGGAAGTAGGCGGCATGGCTTTCACGCTCGGCAAAGATCGCAACAAGCACATTCGCGCCGGTCACCTCCTCGCGGCCCGAGGACTGGACATGGATCACGGCCCGCTGGATCACCCGCTGGAATCCGGCAGTCGGCTTGGAGTCGTCTTCGCTGTCGACAATCAGATTGTCGAGTTCATTGTCAATGTATTCGACCAGGTTACGCCTGATAACATCAAGGTCGACGTTGCAAGCGCGCATGACCGCTGCCGCATCCTGATCGTCCAGGAGAGCCAACAGAAGATGTTCCAGTGTCGCGTATTCCTGCTGCCGCTCATTGGCGAACGCCAGCGCCTGATGAAGGGCCTTTTCAAGACTGCGGGAAAATGACGGCACGTGCTTTATCCTTCATTTTTTTTCCATGACGCACTGCAAGGGATGCTGGTGCTTTCTGGCAAAATCCATGACTTGCGTCACTTTCGTTTCGGCGACCTCGTAGGAAAAAATCCCGCACTCCCCAACGCCGTGGTGATGAACATGAAGCATGATCCGGGTCGCTTCTTCCCTGTTCTTCTGGAAGAAAGCCTCGACAACATGGATCACGAACTCCATTGGAGTGTAGTCGTCATTCAACAGCAGCACCCGATACAGGTTCGGACGCTTCGTGACGGTTTTGGTCCTGGTAACGACGACCGTTCCGGCATCTCCGCCGTCGCCGCCATAATCAGCCCCGCTTGCCATTGCTGTGCTCTTGCCTTTTCATTGACGACCGACACGATCCTAACAACGCCAAGACGAGAGGAAAAGTCCGGAAACACGGGTATGCCCGGTATCTTCGGACAGCGTTTCCCGTACACCCAACCCCTGCGGCTCGAACGTTGATCCACGATCCTGCCGCGCTTACCCTTCCGGCGCAATGGCCGATTTTGGCAAGTCCGCGAGGAACGGCAATCGCGCGCCGGAGCGCCTGTTCAAAATTGGATGTAGGGTGGCAATTTTGGTTTAAAAGATCAGGACATCACATGAATGCGGGCAAGCCCGGCGAAAATACCTCGAGCCTGTTCAAAAGTCTGAAATTAGCCTGTGAAAAAACAAAAACCCGGCCAATTTTAATGAGACCGGGTTTCCAGAAGTCATTTTATGTCAGGTGCAACCGCGTTACTTACCCGCTTTTGCGAACAAGCCTTCGTAGGGCTTGTAGGCATCTTTGGACAAGTCAGTCACCATTTCACCAATCTTGGTCATTTCGCCGACAAACCCCTCATAGGCGGTTTTCATGTAGTCGGCCTGAGCTTCGAAAGCCTTGTCGAGGGACTTGGTCGCAGCCACCTTTTCAAACGCGGCAGAACCTTCCTCGAAGGACTTTTTCTGATAATCGGCCACCTCTGACGCGATCGCCTGAAACCCCTTGCTCATCGAGCCTAAGGATTCCAGAGCCATATCCATCTGATCCTTGCCCATTTTCTGAATTTCTTCGAAGTTATTCAGCATTCTTCTGCCCTTTTTCTGACACCGAGTCGGAGCGGCCCCGAACCGATTTGGTCGCGAGTAACCTTGCGGGAGAATTTTATGCACTGCACAATGGAAGTCAAGCGATATTTTGCACCGCAACATCCCTCAAAGATTGCAAATTTTTTCAATGAAACCATTACCTACATGTCCGCAATCAAGATGCGAAACAGCAATGTACGGGCCTTTAAAACGGCACAGACAGCCCGGCGTTAACGATTTGAGCAGAGTTGCCGCACACGCCCAGCAACCTGACACCGGCAAGGCGAAACCCTATCCACCCAAGGAGCCCTCACCGGCAGAAAAACGGTAAAATGCAGCATAACGAGCGCGCATTATTTGTTGCGGATAAATATCCAACTGAAAACAATCGCAGAACCGATCAATTAAGAAACATCAACAAAAACAAAAGCTCGAAACCGGCGAGATTAATTAGATTAGTATTTTAAACACGGTCAAAAACATCAATAAAAAACACAACCAGCGGTCAAACGAGATGCATTTAGCACTTTATTAACATTAATTTTCATCTAAACTTTTTTACCAAAATTGGAAACCTTCTTTACACATTCGTAACCGCGCTTCAGTCAAATACTCCAAGGATCCGTCGGGGCTCCCGAGCCTTTTAGCCATCGCACCAAGCTCAGGCGGCCCTTGTCAGAAAGTTAAATTTTGACCCAAAATGGGATTGATTATTGTGTTTGGGATTGGTCGGATCAACATCGCCGGGAAAATCGGATTGGCCGTCAAGGCTGTAATCCTCGCGGCAGCACTTGCAACTGCCCCGCCTCCAGCCAACGCCAATCCGAAATATGCAGGTATCGTGGTTGACGCCAAGACAGGCAAGACCCTTTACGCCTCATCTGCGGACGCCTACCGGTACCCGGCCTCTTTGACCAAGATCATGACGCTTTACATCGTCTTTGAGGAACTTGAGGCTGGCCGCATCGGGCTGAACACACGGTTCAATGTCTCCGCTTATGCCTCCGGACGACCGCCGTCAAAAATTGGCCTGAAGCCGGGGTCGACCATCAAGGTCAAGGATACCATCCTGGCGCTCGTGACCAAATCGGCCAACGATGTCGCCACCGTGGTTGCGGAGAACATCGGCGGATCGGAAGCGGGATTTGCCCGCCGCATGACCCGGACCGCCCGCCAGCTGGGAATGTCGAAAACGACCTTCAAGAACCCGCACGGGCTGCCGAACTCCGGACAACGGACAACAGCCCGGGACATGGCAACACTCGGCCGCGCCATTCAGGAACGATTTCCGCAATACTACACTTATTTCAACACCCGTTCGTTTACCTACAAGGGCCGGACCTACGGAAATCACAACAAGCTGCTTGGCCGGGTCAAGGGTGTGGACGGTATCAAGACCGGATATATCCGAGCGTCGGGCTTTAACCTTGTGTCAAATGTCAATCACAACAACCGGCACATCGTTGCCGTTGTGATGGGCGGCAAAACCGGCGCGTCGCGCAACGCCTTCATGACCAAGTTGATCAAGCAGTACCTTCCCAAGGCGAGCAAGGGCCGCCGTACCGCGCCCCTGATTGCATCACGCAGCTTGCAACCCGCTTTTGAGGCAGCAGCCCTGAAGAATGTACCGCTGCCCTTTGCTAAGCCCGGAACCCAGATCGCAGCCGTGGAAGCGCCCCGGGCGCCGCTCCCCCAGACAGCTCCGGAAGCTCCGGTTGTTCTGGCGCTCGCAGCACCGCCTGTAAAAGCGGAAACCGGCATTTCCGCCCTGATCTCGAAAACCGTAGACATTCCGGCCGAAGACGTCCGCTCGAGGCTCGACAACACGTTTGAAGTGGCCAGCCTGCCCCCGGTCCCGACCCCGGCTCCGGAAAGAAGCCCGCAAATCACGATGGCCAAGGTCACGATTGTCACCGAGGACAGCGTTGAGGCACAAAGCGGTGTTTTGGCGGAAGACGGCAGCGTGACGGAGAACACGGCCAGGAAAAAGGCCGCCGCCACTGCTGTCGAACCGGCAGCCGTCCCTGCCGTCCCGGACACGCCCGTTGCACAGGTGGCAGGCGCCGACGCAGAGGAAACAACCTCGATCACGGTTGCCACCAACAACACGCCCGTTCAGGAACCGATGTGGCAAATCCAGATTGCCGCGACCGATTCCGAAACGGGCGCCATGCAAATGCTGAAAAAGGCTTCCGACGCGACCGGGTCTACGTTGCGGTCACGGGTTCCCTACACCGAGCCGGTCGAATCCGGCGGCCAGACCCTTTACCGCGCACGCTTTGTCGGCTTTGAAACCAAAACCGCCGCCTGGGATGCCTGCAAAACACTGAAGAAGGCAAAATTCGCCTGCTTCGCCATTTACCAGTAAACGCGTAACGGATGGTCTCAATGTCTTCTGAGAAGCGTGTCTTTAGCCTCGTTGAGTTTCGCGGCCAGGAAGGTGGACCCCCCCTGGTCGGGGTGGACCCCCTTCATAAGCCGCTTGTGCGCCGCTCGAATTTCCGCGTCCCGGGCGCCGGGAGAAAGCCCCAGGACCTGGTAGGCCTCCTCCTGTGTCATGGGGCCCGCGCCCGCCGGGCTGCCTTGCCGCTCTGCTCCATCCGCCTCGAAGTCTTCACGCCAACCGGAAAACCTGCGGTCGAGATAAGCTTCGATTAGGGCGCGGCTCTGCTCGTCAACCGCAGCCTCTTGCCATAGCGCATGCAGATCCGGCGGCTGCAGATCCTGAAGCGTCCGCCCCTGAAACTGCCCGGCCAGAACCGTGCCGGTCATGTCACCGCTGTCGTGGTCCAGCTCCATTTCGACCATCGCCGTGCGCACCCGCGACCTTTGCCCGCCCGAGGGCTGGCCGCTGCCCGCACCTGAAAATCCTCCCAGACGTGAAATTCCGCCCCAGCCCAGCAGCGACAGACCGAATGCCGCCAGCGGAATGGCAAAGGCAAACCGTCCGGTGATCGCAAAAAGAACCGCAACCAACATCAGAACGCACCCAGCGAGCCGGCGCAACTGACGCGCAAGATCCCGCGGGTTGGCATTCACGAAACTGTTGGCAATGAACAGGAACAGGACAAGTGCGGCAATGCCCAACAATAAATAGATCATGCGGTTATTTCATTTGACCGATTAACAGACGCGCTCCGGAATGTCCCGATTTTCCAAGCGCCGTCAATGCCTGACGGCCCCCGGAAGCATAAATTGCAACGGCCTTCAATAGATCCGCCAGATGGCGCGCCGAACCGGCATCGAACCGGCAGTAAGCCCCCTTTGTGATCCTCGCGATTTCGCGAAACGCCTGCTCCGCCACCGGGTCTCTCCCCTCCTGAAACAGAAAAACCGGCACTCCGAACAGTGCCAGTTCGCCAGCTCTGTGACACAACTTGTCGATGTCTTCTTCCATACAGTCGCCGACATAGACCACCGCGCTGATCTTGCTGTCACGCGCGGCTTCAATGGCAGCAGCAAGAACCTTCCGGATCTGCGTCCGGCCGCCACGGCAGTCGATGCGGGACATGGCACCAGCCAGCTCCCCCGCGTCGGTAAACCAACGTGAAGCCCGGCATTCATTGAACCCGCGAAAATAGACAAGCTTGATGCTGAGCCCGGAAATCTTCCCCGCTTCGCGAAACATGTCCGCCTGGATGTGACAGGCCTGATCCCATGTCGGCTGACGGCTCATGGTAGCATCAAGCGCAAACACCAAGCGCCCCCGGCCTTCCGGGTCAATCTGCTTGGCCGCTTTCAAAAACGCAGCAACATCCGACGCCGAGGAACTCTGTGGTGGCGAATGCCCGCTTCTGCTTTTGAGGGACGGTCCGGAACCCGTTTTGTCTATCGGAGATTTGCTCATGCACACGCCCGCGGATTAAAACACCTCAAATCGCGGCAAGGTTCGGGCCCTAACCGGCAGCACCCCTCCCGCACACTTTCCAGTCCTCAAGGAATTTAGCTCGCATTCCCGTGAAAGCCAGTCATACCGCTCCCGCTTCCCCCGCTTTTCGGATGCAGGCATCAAGGAACCACAGAACGAAACAGCGCGGGGAGCCAGCCGTGAAAAACCCGCCAACCGGTGAGGGTTGACGGGTCTGATAAAACAATTCCAAGGATCGCCCCGAAGGGCATCTACCGCAAAAGCAGGGAATAGATGCCGACGCCACCAAGATCAA
>NZ_SMMF01000826.1:0-13201 GCF_009711355.1 Roseibium sp. RKSG952
GTGGCTGCCCCCGCAACTGTGAGCGGAGAGCGAGGCCCCTGAGTGCCACTGGCCGGATGGCCGGGAAGGCGGGGCCGGGCGAAGACCCGCAAGCCAGGAGACCTGCCATCTCACGCGGCCCTTTGAGGGCAACCGATCAATACCGCTCGCGCACGGAGGGTGCGCAAGGGAGTGCGACATGCATATTGAACCCGGCATCGTGGACGGTGCCAAAATTACCTTGAGCTATGCGACGGCAGCGGCCTCTTTCGGCTTGCTCGGCAAGATGGCGCTCGACACGATCAAAAGCGATGGCGGAGCCGCCGCCCTGATCCTGCGCTCGATTGCAACCACCGTTTTCGTCTTCTGCTTCTTCGAAGTGCTGCCGCATTATCCGGTCGGCGTTTCCGAGGTGCATTTCATTCTCGGGTCGACCCTGTATCTTGTCTTTGGCGCAGGCCCCGCTGCAATCGGCCTTGCGGCCGGGCTATTGCTTCAGGGCGCGTTGGTGGCGCCTTTCGACCTGCCGCAATACGGCATCAACGTTACCACCCTGATCGTTCCGCTGTTTGCCGTCAGCATGCTGGCCAAGCGGATCATTCCCGCCAACACGGCTTATGTCGACGTCAGCTACAAGCAGGCCCTGGCATTGTCGACCGCCTATCAGGGCGGCATTGTGGCCTGGGTGGCGTTCTGGGCGTTTTACGGTCAGGGCTTCGGGGCCGGGAACCTGTCCTCGGTCGGTTCTTTCGGTGTTGCCTACATGCTTGTGGTTCTGGCAGAGCCGCTGCTCGATCTCGCAGTTCTGGCCGGTGCCAAGACGCTTGCGCCGTTTGCGAAGTCGCCGATCTTCTACAACCGTCTGCATCATCGCGCGGCCTGACGGGTTCGCATCATCCCGAAATCGAAGGCGGCCCAAAACGGGCCGCCTTTTTTGTGGTCTTTGACAAGGTGCCTAGGCCGGTTGGGCGGTCTTGATCGTGACCTCGATATTGTCCCGGACCGCGTGGGAATAGGGGCAGATCGTGTCGGCTTCCGCAACAAGGGCCTCAGCCGCATCAAACTCGACGCCGGGAAGGGTGATTTCAAGGGCGACAGTGAGACCGAAGCCCTTGTCCGGGCGCGGGCCGATACCGACGGTGGCTGAGACGGAAGCGCTAGCGGGAACCTTGGCGTGCTGTCCCTGCGAGGCGGCGAATTTCATGGCGCCCAGGAAACAGGCGGCATAGCCGGCTGCAAACAGCTGCTCGGGATTGTTTCCCTGGCCATTGCCGCCGAGTTCCTTCGGCGTGCCGAGCTTGACGTCAAAAGCGCCGTCTTCGGTGCTGGCGTGGCCGTCCCGGCCGCCGGTTGCGGTTGCTGTGGTGGTGTAGAGCGTTTTTACGGACATGATTTGGTTCCTTTTGCATAACTTTGAGATCAGGTCAGGGCGCACAGGCCCAAGGCGGCCAGCAGGACCGGAAGGGACATCAGCTCGAGAATGCGGGGTGCGGGCGCATGCATATGGACCCATTCCTTTTCCTGACACACTTCTTGCAAGGCGCGGTCGCGCCGATGGGCCAGTTGGCCGGTCCGGGGGCATGGGGCTTTCCTTGTTCCGGTGAGTGAACCGGGATGAAAGACGACCCTCCATCCCGATTGGCGCATCAGCTTGCGAAGGCCTTTTTCAATTCGCTTGCTGCCTGGGAAATGGCGGCCCTGGCTGCGGGGGTATCTGCCAGTGCGTTCAGCATCACGAAGTCATGGATCGTGCCATTGTAGCGGGTCGCGGTCACGGTGACACCGGCCTGGGTCAGTTTCCTGGCATAGGCTTCGCCCTCGTCGCGCAGGAGATCGTTTTCGGCGACAATCACGGTGGCGTCCGGCAGACCTTTCAGCTGGTCGACACTGGCACGCAGCGGGAAGGCAAGAACTTCGTCGCGGCGGTCGGCGGGATAGTTGGCTTCAAGGAAATAGTCCATCGCCTTTTCGGTGAGGAACGGGCCTTCGCCAAAGGCTGTGTAGGAGCTGTTGTCCGATATGTCATCGGTGACGGGATAGAACAGAACCTGATGGATCAGTTCGGGGCCCTGGCGCTCCTTGGCCATCAGGGTGACGGCGGCGGCCATGTTGCCACCGGCGCTGTCGCCGGCAACTGCGATCCGGCTGGCGTCGACGCCGAGTGCGTCTGCGTTTTTGGCGACATATTCCGTTGCCGCGTAAGCCTGCTCGTTGTTGTCGGGGTATTTCACTTCGGGCGCGTTGTCGTACTCCACGAAGACAACGGCGGCGCCTGTCTGCGCGGACAGCTCGCGGATCAGGTTGTCATGAGTGTTGCGGTCGCCCATGACCCAGCCGCCGCCATGAAAATACATGATCACCGGCAGTTTGCCATCGGCGCCTTCCGGGCGGATGATCCGGATCCGGACTTCGCCGGTCGGGCCGACCGGGAAAACCGTGTCCTCGGCCATGGTCGCCGCGGTTGCGATTCTTTCCTGCTGGACGGTCGCCAGGACCTTGCGAGCGCCATCATGGGACAGGGTGTAGAGCGGGGTGGCCTCACTCACGATGTCAACGAAAGCCTGTGTCTTTTCTTCCAGGATAGGCTGCGCGACTGCAGATGTCGCCAACAGGGCGGAGGACAAAAGGAAACCGGCGAATTTCATGATCAGCTCCAATGTTATTGCGATAAATGATATCGCGATATCAACTTTCGAAATATGTGGAGGGCATGATCTCTTGTCAAGATATTTTTTATCGCGATATATATTATGGTGATCCGGAGCAAGATGAAAGGAACCGCCATGGCCGTTGACAACCGGGAAAAAACCGTCCCGCCGAGCCTGGATGATCACTTGTGTCTGGGGATCTATTCGGCAGGCATGACGATCCAGCGGCTTTACAAGCCGGTGCTTGACCGTCTGGGGATCACGTATCCGCAGTATCTGGTTCTCAACCTGTTATGGAAACAGGCCCCCCGGACCGTCGGTGGCATGGCCAGTGAGCTTGATCTGGAATCCAGCACGCTGACGCCGCTCCTGAAACGGCTTGAGAATGCCGGGCTTGTGGAACGCAAGCGCAATCCGGAAAACGAGCGGCAGGTATTCATCGATCTGACCCCAGACGGTCAGGCCTTGCGCGGTGAAGCCGGTTGCGTCAGCCAGACCCTGATTGACCATGCCGGTGTGCCGGAAGACGAGATGAACCGGCTGAACAAGGCGCTCCGGGAGCTGAAGCGCAATATCGAGACCATCAGGAGCGGCCGGCAGTAATGCCGACCGCCCGTTTTCGCATATTGTCTGGAATAGCTCTGATTCTCGACAGTGATTTTGCGCTGAAGGCTTAAGGGGTCTTGAGGCCTTGAAACAGGGTTTGTGCCAGTTCCGCAATCATCTCATTGCGCCTTTGCATGCTGGCACCTGCCTCAAGATCGATATAGATCGCCACATAGACGGGCGCGCTTTCAGGCGGCCAGATGGCGGCAATGACCGACCGGGTCTTGTCGCGCCCGGCACCGGAGCGGTCGGCAATCTCCCAAGCCTCGGGCAAATGCGGCCGCAACAGCGCACCCGTTACCTGCCCGCTCTTCATCCAGTCGAGATAGTCCGCGTGTACGCCGCCCGACAGGACCCCGTCCGCGACAAACGTCTTGAAGCTTTGGAGGGCTGCTTTCGGGGTGGTTGTGTCTCGGACTTCGCCCTCTGGCTGAATGTTGGCGTCAGGCTCAAAGCGGTCGATGCGGGTTGTCGTGTCTCCAAAGGTGCGCAGGACTTGGGTCATTGCTTTAGGGCCGCCGACAGCCTCCAGAACAACATTTGCGGCTGTGTTGTCGCTCCATTCCAAAGAAGCCTTGCAGTGTTCCCTGAAGGTCAATCCGGGAGCCCCGATTTGTTTTTCAGTGACAGGGGACCAGCTCACGACTTCTTGTTCCGAAACAGGTCGCCTTGCATCAAGATCGATGCCGCCATTTTGTGCTTTTTGCAGCAAAGCGCCACAGGCAAACGCCTTGAAGGTGCTGTTGAGTGGAAAGCGCTCGTCGCCGCGATGATTGAAAACGTCACCGGATTGGGTATCGAGCACGGACACGCCGATACGGGCACCTTCCCGCTGTTCCATGTTGGTGATTGCGCTGGCCAGTGGTTCCGGCTCGAACGCTTTGGCTGGGGCCGCGAGGGGCAGTGTGGTCAGAAAGAGGGCCAAAGAGGCGGCGCGCGCGCCGCGGCTGGAAGCTTTTAACAAGAACACCGAATGTCTCCAGATTGGTATGTCCTGAAGACCGGTACGTTGGCCACCCGGGCCGGTCTTCTTCGGTGACATGGATAGGGCTGCGGAAAGCCCTCGACAAACAGTCATTATTGGCGTTAGGCATGAGAAAAACTTGGCCTTGGAGGCGCTCATGGACGTATCGCAATTGCCTTTGAATGCGCTGCGTGCCTTTGAGGCTTCGGCCCGGCTGAACAGCTTCACAAGGGCCGGACTGGAGCTGAGGATTTCCCAAACGGCTGTCAGTCATCATGTCAAGGCGCTGGAGCAGCTTCTTGGCGTAACCCTGTTCAAGCGCATGCCGCGCGGTGTCGCGCTGACCGACGAGGGCGAAATCCTGTTGCCGGTGCTAACGGATGCTTTCCGGCGCATGAGCCTGATGCTGACCCAGTTTCAGGCAGGAACCTTTCGTGAGGTCCTGACAGTCGGTGTGGTCAATACCTTCGCGCTTGGCTGGCTTCTGCCCCGGCTTCAGACCTTTTCCAGCAGCCATCCGGATATCGACCTGCGGGTGAAAACCAACAACAACAGGGCGGATTTTCTGGGCGACGGGCTCGATAGTTTCATCCGATTCGGCGATGGCGCCTGGCATGGAGCCGCGGCCGAGCACCTTCTGGAGCCGGGGTTTTCGCCCGTATGCGCCCCGGGACTTGCCAAGACCCTGAAAAAGCCAGCCGATCTGTTTACCCGGCGCTTGCTGCGCAGCTATCGGCGGGACGAGTGGAGAATCTGGTTCGAGTGCGCGGGACTTGATGCGCCGCGTCCCGGGGGCTGGATGTTCGACTCCTCGCCCGTGATGGTCGATGCAGCGGCAACTGGCGCCGGAGTGGCCCTGGTTCCGATTGAAATGTTTCGGCAGGACCTGGAATGTGGCCGGATCGTCCAACCCTTTGAAATGCGTGTGCACTTGGGTAGCTATTGGATCACGTGGCTGCATTCGCGCAAGGAAACCGCAGCCATGCAGATGTTTCGTGAATGGGTTTGTACCGGTGCCCGGGCCGAATGACGCCTTGTCATTCCGCGTGACTTACAAGTGTCGGGATTCGGGGTGTAAGCGCCCGCACAAGGCAGGGAAGCCTTATCAGACCGCGAAACCTGGCGCTCCCCCAGTTATGCCAGCTCTATATCGGTGCGATTTCGGTTCGTATCCTGTCGCCAAGGCGTTCCAGTATCTGTTTGCGAACCTTGCTATAGACATCAAGGTTGAGCACTAGGACCGCGAATTGCGTTGCCATGTCTGCTTGACTGGCCCAGGCCAAAATGCCTGTCGTACCGGTGGTCAGGGAAAAAGAACTTGTTAGCACGCTGAGTTTCGGCTCGCCTTCTTGATCAAGTTCGGACAGGCCAAGCAGATAGATCCCGTTCCCGTCATCGAGCGTATTTGTATTCCAAAGCTGAGCAGCTGCGCTTCCTGCTGGCTGTGCAGTCGCCGCTTCGACAGTTCCTGCCATGAGTTTGGAGGCGCTGCCATATGCTTTGTTGAACGCATTCATTGTTATGCCGGACCAGTCGAAAGGTGCCGTAATTGAGGACGGGGACGTCTTGCTTTCGCTCACAACGGACCACCCGATGCCGGAGAGCGTGTCAAGCATCTTCTTTGTCCATAATTCCGGATTGTGAAACTTGTCCGCAGCCGCATTCGCTGCCAGCTGTCCGAACAAAAAGCTCGCAGCAACATCGGACTTGTCTTGTTGGCTGAGCGAACGGTCAAGCGCCAGCAGCGCGTTTGAATTGACTTCCGAGCTTGAGAAAAGCGTGCGTTCCAGAGGTTCTCCCGATGTGTTTTCGTGGCCTTGCCGTGTTGCCAGCTCAATGCCTGAAATCCCAGAAATGCTTGTCATGCGCTCCCCCGTTTCTCGCGGTTCCAGATAGGCCGCGACAGGAATTTGGATATGGAAGGGGGGCAGCACCCGGCGCCGGATCAGCCCGGGTGCTGCATTGCATCAGCCGAGCGGGATGTCGGCCACAAGTTGTGATGCCTTTTCACCCAACTTGTCGATCACGGCCTGGCGAACCTGGCTATAGACGTCTTCGTTGAGGACAAACCGGTTTGCGGCCCGCTGGATGTTGATGCTTGTGCTGTTCCACGACCACCACAGGAACCGGTAATGGCTGGTGGAGGCATTGAACTGCATCCCGGTGAGGATCATGACCACGTCGTCATTGTCCAGCTTGTCGACCGGCATGATCTGGAAAGTGCCATTGTTGCCATTGCTGGCATGTGCGTCCCAAATGGTCATCTGCTTCGAGTCATCGCTTAGATTGCGAAGACCTTCCATGGTCGCGTTGACCATTGCGATCTCGTCTCCGGTCGCAATGGCGGACAGGATGTTGAGAACAGCTTCGTCCAATTGGACCGTTGAGCCGCCGGAAGTGTAAGTATCAAAAGCGAAGGCAGGTTGGTTCCAGCCAATTTGTCCGAGGACGGTGACATAATTCTTGTACCAGTCCATGGGCTTGGAATAGCGGTCGAAGGCATAGTCCGATGCCAGCTGTGCAAAGAGCGTCGAATTCTTGACGTCGCTTTTGCTTTGCCCTGTCAGGCGTTGCGTGAAAGAGGTTAAACTGCCGGCATTGACTTGTGCACTTTCCACTTCGTCTGCGGACCCAGCCCGGATAACCTGCGGCGAAGCAGCATTCCGTGCCGATCGGATGTTGCGAATCTTTTCTTCCAAATCGGCGTCGGATGGAAGCTGGGTTTCAACAACGGTTCTCGTAAGTTCGGTAAGCATCGTTTCCTCCTCGCAACGTAATTGTTGCTGCTATTAAACAGTGTGCCGTTCTAGATGGCGTTGTATGGACTAAATCAGAAGTTTAATTTTGGTTGTATTTATTAAATTTACACTTTAAAGGAGCAATGCTTACTCAGATTGCATATTCAATGCAACAAGGTATCTTAATTTTAGGAAATTATTATTTAATAAAACGGTAGATTATATTTTTAACTACGTAATACTTTGCGTAGATTCCGATTGAATAAATCTCTCTTTTTAAAATTTATTATATTTCATATTTAGTATTATTCGGCAGGATCAGCGAGTTCGTTGTGTCATGCTTGATCGAGCGCTCGATTTGCGCGTGTGTCATTAAAACTTGCTCCAATGAGCAGAAAACTGTCTCATAAATTCAATAGACTACGCCTATAGAGCAAGCGCTTCGCAAAAGCGTGCAAGGGGCTGTGCCGGCCAGTGGCACGGGTGATCAATCGGGATTGGCGTGAATGACCCGCAAGGAGAAGATACTGGAAATTGCCCAGCACGAAGGCCGTGTGCTGGTCGAGCGGCTGGCGGATGATTTGAGCGTTTCGTCTCATACGATCCGCCGCGACATCAACGCGCTTTGCAAGGAGGCAAAGCTGCGCCGCCTTCATGGCGGAGCCGAGTTCATCGACAGCTCCCGGAACGTGGCCTACGACACCCGATCCGTCCTGAACCTGGAAAACAAGCGGGCGATTGCCGAAAAAGCAGCCGGGTTGGTCCATGACGGCGCCACGGTGTTCCTGTCGGTCGGGACCACTCCGGCCCTTGTCGCGGAGGCGCTTGCAGGCCGGGATCGCCTGACGCTCATCACGAACAATCTGAATGCGGCGATGGCAGCAGCGGCCAATCCGGATCACCGGATCATTGTTCCAGGCGGTGAGGTGCGATTGCCCGACCGCGATTTTGTCAGCGAAACGGCCGTCGGGCTGTTTTCACGATACCGCGCGGATTTTGCGGTTTTCGGTGTGGGGGGAATCGATTCGGATGGCAGCCTGCTGGATTTCCACGAGACGGAAGTGCGCCTGCGCCAGCAAATGCGCCGCAACAGCCGGTGCGCGGTCCTCGTGGCCGATCACACCAAGTTCGGCCGCCGTGCCGCTGCGGTCGGGGGAGACATGAATGATGCGGACATAGTTGTCATCGACTGTTTGCCGGGCCCTGCCTTTGTCCCGGTGTTCAACGAGCTGAGCGCCCAGCTGCTTGTGGCGCAAGCCTGATCAGATCTGAAAGCGGCGACCTGCCTGACGCTTGAAACGGCTTTCAAGCGGCCGGGGGAGGTGTGTCTGCAATCTGAACCTCCGCGGGGCCGCAAGGCAAGACAGCGCCTTGGCGTTTCGCGGGTACGTCCGCCCTTGGGCTTTCGAGCCGGGGCATGCTGCCGGGCCGGCCCGGTGGTGAATTTGAACCGATCATGCATGAGGGTATCGGAAAATGACAAAAGTCATCGCGCACCGGGGATCTTTGCCCGGCGAGGAAAACACACTGGACGCTTTTGAAATCGCATTTGATTGCGGGGCCGACATGGTCGAGTGCGACCTGATCCGTACCCGCGACGGGGTTTTGATTGCCTCTCACGATCTGAACGGCCTGAATGAGCGCGACTACTCCTCTTTCACCGAAGAAGAAAAGCTGCGCTACCCGACCTTTGAATCCATGATCGAACTGGCCAAGCAGAAGGAAGCGGAAACCGGACGGAAAGTCGGGTTTCTTGTCGAAACCAAAGGCTATGACACCTACGATGCGGCCGGGGTCAACCTTCCTGCCGAAGTGATCCGGACGATGGCGGAGCACGGCGTCGATCAGGATGCCTGGGCCTATCAGGACTTTTCCGCCGAAGCGAATGCAAAAGCCCATGAAGCAATGCTCGAACTGGGCGTCGACTACGACATCTATCAGCTCGGCTTCCTTCCGCCCAGTTCCGACCAGCCGGACTATATCGACGGCGTGGCGATCTCGGACTGGTTCACGACGTCCGGCCGGATCGAGGATTATCACGAACAGGGGCTGGAAGTGTTCACCTGGACCGTGGAAGACAACAACTCCTGGGCAGAGAACGCGATCAACCGGTATGCGGATCGCGGTGTTGACGGCGTTATCCTCGACTGGACGGATTTTGGCCGTCAGACAATTGATGCCAGGTCCGGTCTTGTGACCGACTTCGGAACCGAAGCTGCCGACATCTTTGAACTGGGAGCTTCCGATGACAAGATCTATGCTCAGGAAGGCGACGACACCATTCTGGCAGGAGCTGGAAACGATATCCTGTTCGGCGATGCCGGGAACGATATCCTGGACGGCGGAACAGGGGATGACCGGCTGACCGGTGGCGGCGATGATGATATCCTCACCGGCGGTTCTGGCGCTGACAGCTTCGTGTTTCTGACGAGCGGGTCCGGCAGCGATGTTGTAACGGATTTCGACGCCTTCGACATTGTCGAATTTGGTCTCGACCTGTTCAACAGCTTTACCGACGTCGTTGCGTCCGCGTTTGAAGTCGGTGCCGATACGCTGATCGAGATCGACGATTCGAGCTGTGTTCTTCTGCAGGACGTTGCGCTGTCGAGCCTGAACAGCGACGATTTCCTGTTTGTTTAAGGACCGTCAAGAGTGACCGCACCCCTGTCCCGAACCGGGCAGGGGTGTGCCGACTGGGCGCCGAACGAAGAACCGGTGATGCTGTTTGTAAGGTGATTGATCGGCTCACCGGTTTGGCGGCCATGCAGACGGTTCAAAAGGCAAGAAAAAAGGGCGGCCGGGGCCGCCCTTTGTGTTTTCGAACCGGTCAGACCGGTTTAGCCGATGATGCCGTTCAAGGTCGCGCTCGGGCGCATGACGGCGTCGACCTTGGCTTGCGGTGCGTGATAGTAGCCGCCGGTGTCTGCCGGAGATCCCTGAACACCAATGAGTTCGGCAACGATCTTGTCTTCGTTTGCCGTCAGCGCTTCGGCGACCGGAGCAAACTGGGCCTTCAGGTCCGCGTCCTTGTCCTGAGCGGCCAGTGCCTGGGCCCAGTAAAGCGCGATGTAGAAGTGGCTGCCGCGGTTGTCGAGGCCGCCGACCTTGCGGGACGGTGACTTGTTGTTGTCGAGCAGCTGGCCGATTGCCGTGTCGAGCGCTTCTGCCAGCACGGCGGCCTTTGGGTTGCCCTTGGCATTGGCAAGGTGCTCCAGAGAGGCGCCGAGCGCGCAGAATTCGCCGAGCGAATCCCAGCGCAGGTAGTTTTCTTCCTGAAGCTGCTGAACGTGTTTCGGCGCCGAGCCGCCGGCACCGGTTTCAAACAGGCCGCCGCCATTCATCAGCGGAACGATGGAAAGCATCTTGGCAGACGTTCCGACTTCAAGGATCGGATAAAGGTCCGTCAGATAGTCGCGCAGCACGTTGCCGGTGATGGAGATCGTGTCCTCGCCACGGGCGATCCGCTCGGTCGAGTATTTGGCAGCGTCGGCAGGCGCCATGACCTTCAGGTCCAGACCGGACGTGTCATGGCCGGGCAGGTAGGCGTCGACCTTCTTGATCAGTTCGGCGTCATGGGCGCGGGACTTGTCCAGCCAGAAGACACCCGGCATGCCGGACAACCGGGCGCGGGTGACACCGAGCTTGACCCAGTCGCGGATCGGAGCGTCCTTGGTCCGGCAGGCGCGCCAGATGTCGCCGGTCTCCACACCATGCTCGAGCAGGGTTTCGCCGCTTGCGGACACAACCCGGATCGTGCCGTCGGCAGGGGCCTTGAAGGTTTGCGGGTGCGAGCCGTATTCCTCGGCCTTCTGGGCCATCAGGCCGACATTCGGCACGGTGCCCATTTTCGCCGGGTCAAGCGCGCCGTTTTCCCTGCAGAAATCGATGACGGCGGAGTAGACACCGGCATAGGAACTGTCCGGGATCACGCATTTGGTGTCGGCTTCCTTGCCATCCGGGCCCCAGCCCTTGCCGCCCGCGCGGATCACTGCCGGCATCGAGGCGTCGATGATGACGTCGGAGGAGACATGCAGGTTGGTGATGCCCTTGTCGGAGTTCACCATGTACATGGCGGGGCCGTTGTCGAGGGCCGCCTTGATGTCGGCTTCAACTTCCTTACGCTTGTCCGCCGCAAGCGTTGCCACTTTGGCTTCCAGATCGCCGATGCCGAGATCCGGATTGACGCCGAGTTCGGCAAAGGTTGCTGCGTGCTTGTCGAACACGTCCTTCAGGAACACCTTGACGCAATGGCCGAAGATGATCGGGTCGGAGACCTTCATCATCGTGGCCTTCATGTGCAGCGAGAACAGGATGCCCTGTTCCCTGGCGTCCCGGATTTCCTGTTCAAGGAATGCGGACAGGGCCTTGACGTTCATATAGGTGGCGTCGATCACGTCGCCTTCGTCCAGCGGCCAGTCGCCCTTCAGCGTTGTGGCGGCCCCGTCCCGAGCAATGAACTCGATCCTGGCGCTGCCGGCTTGCGCTGCCTGGACGGTGAGCGACTTTTCGTTGGAGCTGAAGTCGTTTTCGCCCATGGTCGCGACATGTGTCTTTGACGAGGATGCCCAGGCACCCATCCGGTGCGGGTGCTTCCTGGCGTATTCCTTGACGGCCTTTGGTGCGCGGCGGTCGGAGTTACCCTCGCGCAGGACCGGGTTCACGGCAGAGCCCTTGATCGCGTCGTATTTCGCCTTGACGGTCTTGTCCGCGTCCGTCTTCGGCTCGGCCGGGTAGTCCGGCAGCTTGTAGCCCTGCGCCTGTAGTTCCTTGATCGCCGCGTTCAGCTGAGGCTGGGAGGCGGAGATGTTCGGCAGCTTGATAACATTGGCATCCGGCTGCTTGACCATTTCGCCGAGTTCGGCAAGATCGTCGGACTGCTTCTGGTCATCGCTCAGATACTCGGGGAAGCTTGCAAGGATGCGGGCGGCCAGCGAAATGTCCCGCGTGCCGATTGTCAGGCCTGCGGCCTTGGTGAAGGAACGGATGACCGGCAGGAAAGAGGCGCTTGCCAGTTCCGGTGCTTCGTCGACCTTGGTGTAGATGATGTCGGCCATGTGTCTCACATTTCCTGATGTTCGAACGGTGGTCGGTCCGGGCCGTGACAGGCCCGTCTGGAATGGAATGGCTGAGTGTATACAATTGTACGCAATCAAATACCAGCCCGCTTTGCGAACCGTGCGGCCGTTCTATCAAACAGGGTGGAAAACACAATTGTGGAAGCGGTCATCTCCTTTGCCGTGGTGTCGCGATAGCAGCCGGGTAAGCGCATGTTCCGGAGCGCAGACAAAACACCATTACGGAGGCGAAACAAATAACAAAGAGCCATGGTTCGTGAAAGTGCTCCACGAACCATGCTCTGATGTGTCCGGCCGCCGTGGCGTGGCGTTCGGCCTATGCTCCCGCTGTCTTTAGTTTAGGCCGGCTTGCATCGCGGTCGCTGGCGGTATGCGGTGGCCGGATGGCGGTTCCGAGCGTTGTCACCATCTCGATCTGGGAGAAATCCTTGCCTTCTTCTTCGTAGTACTGTTTTGCGCGGTAGTAGAAGTAATAGGGATCCTGATACATGGTGATCTTGGGATGCTCGCCCGGTTCGGTGATTTCGCTTGGAGAGCGGTCGACGAACAAAAACCCGCTGCGCATATTGGCGACCATCAGGACGGGTTCTTCACTGATGACCTCGACGGTATGGGTGACCCCGGGATATTCCAGAATGAACGTTCCAGGCACCATGATCTTGCTGCCTTCTTCCGTGTAACGCCACTTGCCCTGAAAGGTGTAGGCGAAGGTCTGGCCGCAGTGATAGTGGGTGTGAATGCCGCCCGCCGCCAATTGGAAGAGAAGGGTCATTTGATTGCTCTGGCAATCAAGGCACAGCGGGTAGAAGTAATCATCCTTCATCGACCAGGGGATCATGTCCTCTTTCTTGATATCCGGGATCTGGATGTAGACGTCATCGGACGCAGTATGAATGGCTGGAATGTCGCGAGTGAGTTCAATCTTGAGTGAATTCGACATGATAAAGTCTCCGTCCTGAAGAGTGAGAAATCGAAAGCAGGCAACGCAGGTCTGGCCTGAGTTTTACAGATTTAAAGTACCGTACGGTACGGTACCAATACTAAGCTAGGTGCTGTGTTCAGGCGCTTCAAGTCCGGGAACCGTTTTGATGCCCCAAAATGCCGTCAGAACATTCCGCGGCGCGTCCCGCGTACCAAGCGCGCCCGGCACGATTTGCAAGATCGGATAACGTATAAAATTTTTCGCACATT
>NZ_SMMF01000906.1:0-48584 GCF_009711355.1 Roseibium sp. RKSG952
TTGTGCTCTACCCCTGAGCTACACCCGCATTTTCGCTTCGAGAGGCCCAAAATCCGGCCCCCGTCGCTGAGGTGGGGAGTATATGAACCATGCGAGATCGGAATGCAACAGACATTTTTGTATTTTTTTGAAAGGCGGGAAGCTGTGGATGGACTGTGATTTTCCCGAAGGGGAAATAGCGGAACATGCCCGGATCCGGTGGTGGAACTGCTTGAGTCTGTGCGTCAATTCGCGCTAGACAACCGGATCGAATATCGAACGCAGGACTTGCCCCATGCCAGCCAGCCGCGCGGATTTGCTGGATTTTCTCGCCGACCTGGGAATTCCCGTGAGAACCGTTGATCATCAGCCGGTGTTTACCGTGGCTGAGTCCGGGGATCTGCATCAGCGTATTCCCGGCGGGCACACGAAGAACCTTTTTGTGAAAGACAAGAAGGGACGGCTTTTTCTGGTCGTGGCTTTGCATGACGCAGTGATCGACTTGAAGAAGCTGCACCAGATTGTTGGCGCACAGGGGCGGGTATCGTTTGGAAATGCCGATCTCCTTATGGAAACCCTCGGTGTTGTTCCGGGATCCGTCACGCCGTTTTCCCTGATCAATGACCGCGAAGACCACAAGGTTACACCGGTGTTCGATGCGGCTATGATGCAGCATGAAATCTTGAACTTTCACCCCTTGTCGAATGATGCGACGACCTCGATTGCCAGTGCGGATCTGCTCAGGTTCGCGGAAAACTGCGGGCATCAGGTTCAGGTATTGGCAGTCAGCCAGGACGAGGGCGCGGGACAGCCGCATAACGCGTGAAACCGCCATTTGTAATTCGGTACCGAGCGCGCCATGTTAGAACGCGAAGACGTGCATCGGCCGACGGCGGCAATCTGATGTTACGAGCATTTGCCCGACAATGAAGAGGCGCAAGCAATGAGCAACGGAAACTTCACCATGGGTGGATCGGTGGCCGGTGGCTTCGGAGGAAACTTCGGAGGAAACGGCGGGTTTGACGGAGGCAATGGCGGCACACCGTCCGGTGGCGATGACCTGATCAAGGATGTGACGACCCAGACCTTCATGCAGGACGTGATGGAGGCATCGCGCCAGCAACCTGTTCTGGTGGACTTCTGGGCGCCCTGGTGCGGGCCGTGCAAGCAGCTCACTCCGATCCTGGAAAACGCTGTCAAGGCCGCCGGCGGCACGGTGAAGCTCGCCAAGATGGATATCGACCAATACCCGGAAATTGCCGGCCAATTGGGGGTTCAGTCGATCCCGGCCGTCATTGCTTTCAAGGACGGTCAGCCGGTTGATGGTTTCATGGGGGCGCAGCCGGAAAGCCAGGTCAAGGCCTTCATCGAAAAACTCGGAGGTGCTCCGGCGCCGAACCCGGTTGATGCCTATCTTGAGCAGGCCGATACCCTGCTTGCAGAAAATGACTTCGGTCAGGCCGCACAGCTTTATGGCGGTGTGATGCAGATGGAACCGGACAATGTCCGCGCGCTTTCCGGACTGGCCCAGTGCTATATTGCGACCGGCGATCTGGAGAAGGGCAAGCAGGCGCTGGAAATGGTGCCGGAAGACAAGCATCAGGACGGCGCCTATACGGCCGCACTGGCGGCATTGGAGCTGGCGGAGCAGGCCGAGGCACTTGGGGATCTGGCAGAGCTTGTGGAGCGCATCGAAAAGGACCCGCTGGACCTTCAGGCCCGTTTCGATCTTGCGCTCGGCCTTAATGGCAAGGGGGACCGGACGGCAGCCGTTGACCAGCTGATCGAGATCGTGCGCCGCGACCGGGCATGGAACGAGGATGGTGCGCGCAAGCAGCTGCTGCAGTTTTTCGAGGCATGGGGCACCAAGGAACCGGCCACCAACTATGGGCGCCGGAAACTGTCTTCGGTCCTGTTTTCTTGACCCGAAGCCCTTCTCGCTACATCTACGAAACCAATTGCGTGGTCTGCTGGCCACGCCGCCGCTCGCAACAAAAGCTGAAGGAACAGGAGCATGCAGGCCGGAAACGCCATTTATGAAACCATTGCGGATCTTCCGCCGGTGTTGCCGGTGTTTCCTTTGTCGGGCGCGTTGCTTTTGCCGCGCACGCAGCTCCCGCTCAATATTTTCGAGCCGCGCTATATCGACATGATCGACGATGCCTTGTCCGGCAACAGGCTGATCGGCATGGTCCAGCCGGCGTCCGATGAAGAAAGCCAGAGGTCGGACCGGCCGCGTCTCGCCCAGGTTGGGTGCGTCGGGCGCTTGACGAGTTTTCAGGAAACCGGCGATGGGCGGTATATGATCACGCTTCAGGGGGTGACGCGGTTCGCTGTTGGCCGAGAGCTTGAGACAATCGCCAAGTTCCGCTGTGTCGAATGCGACTTCGCCCCCTTTGCCGCAGATCTCCAATGTGGCAATGGCGAGGACGACGTGGACCGCAACGGTCTGCTGAAGGCACTGCGCGCCTATCTGGATGCCAACAACCTGGAGGCCGACTGGCAAAGCGTTGTCGAGGCCGAAACCGAGGTGCTGGTCAATGCGCTTTGCATGATGTGCCCTTATGGGGCTCAGGAGAAACAGGCGCTTCTTGAGGCGCGGGATCTGAAAACCCGCGCCGAAACACTGATCGCCATCACGGAAATGGATCTGGCCCGTTCTCAAAACGGCGAGGGCGGAACGACCCTTCAATAATCTGGGCAGGACGACGACCGGACATGAGTGAACAAACCAATCCCGAACGGCAGGTCAATCGCAAGCTTTTGGAGCTTCTGGTCTGCCCGGTGACAAAAACGACGTTGGAATATGATGCGGACAAGCAGGAGCTGATCTCGCGCGCGGCCAAGCTTGCCTATCCGATCCGCAATGGCATTCCGATCATGCTTGCCGAGGAAGCGCGGGCTCTGGAGGATTAACCGGCAGGCTGGTACCGGTGCTTCAGGCCGGTGACGGGACAGAAGCGTTGACAAAAAAACACCGGAGCCCCGAGGCTCCGGTGTTTTTTTGGGGTCTACTCGACTGTCTTAAAAGACGTTGGGGTAGATATACATCACGATGACGCGCTGGATCAGGATGATCCCGAGCAGGACGATGATCGGAGAGATATCGATCCCGCCCAGATTGGGCATCATTCGCCTGATTGGCCGCAAGACCGGCTCCGTCAGATTGTACAACATCTGGCCTATTGTCGCGATCACCTGATTGCTCGAATTGACGATGTTGAAGGCGTAGAGCCAGGAAAAGATGGCGGCGGCGATAATGATGTACGTGTAGAGGTTCAGGGCTATGAGAACCACGTCGAGAATTGCGCGCATTTAGAACCTTCCGTCACCAGATGCTTCGAGCTTTTCAGATCATTTAGCGGGCTGGCCGTGGGACTGCAACCCGGTTCGTCAGTGTTGCAGGTTTCAAACGTTTGTTCCCTGATGCGCAATTGCAACAGCTCCGGGATTTCCGGAACGTCAGGACTCTTGTTAAGGCGCGCATGCTATTGTCCGCTCAAACGCGTGTCTTTTCGGGAAATTCGGTCAATGACGATTGCAAGAACAAAGCCCATATTTGCTGCAAGTGTCGCAGCAGGTATATTGGCCGGTGCCGGAATCGCGGTGGCGCAAGACACGGCGCCGCCTTTGCCCCAGAAACAATATGTTCTGGAGCTTGGAGTTGGGGCCCGGGTCCAGCCGCGGTACGAGGCCGCCGATTCCTATATAGTCTATCCGTTCCCGCTGATTGGTGTGGGCCGGTTTTATGTGCCCGGACTTGGGCAGGTCAAAGACGGCCGCGACTCGAGGGGCATCTTTGTCTACCCGGCTTTCAATTACATCGGTGAGCGCAAGCCAAGTGACAACCGGGCGCTGCGCGGGACGGAAAAGATTGACTGGACCCTCGAGCTGGGTGCGGGCGCCGGTTACCGGTTCCGGAACTTCAGGGTCTTTGCGGAACTTTTGCAAGGCATCAATGGCGAGACCAGCCAGAGCGGGCAGGTCGGTTTTGACGGCATTTTCTATCCGCTCGACAAGGTGGAGTTCAGCATTGGTCCACGCGCGACCTTTGCAGCAGACGGGTATATGGATACCTATTTCGGTGTGACCGACTCCGAAGCTGCCGCCAGCGGTGGAACATTGACGCCCTATGATCCCGATGGCGGATTCAAGAGCGTCGCATTGGCTGCGCGGGCGAGCTACGCCTACACCGACAATGTGAAACTGCACCTTCTGGGCCGCTACGACCGGTTCGTTGGAGATGCCGCTGACAGCCCGATCGCAAAGACAGGCGATGAGAACCAGTTTACCATTGGCCTCGGCATGACCTACCGCTTTGCGTTCGATGTGTTCAAGTAGGAAACACTTGGTGCTGCGCGGAGCCATGACGGGCCGCGCAGCCGATCAAGTCATCTTAGCGGTTATCTCGGCCCATGGTGCTTGTGTCCATTCGGCCCGAAAAATTGGTGCGATTACGGCCTGGGATCAAGCACCTAGTAAGCGCACGTCTTCAATGTGATTCCGTCGGGCAGTTTGGTTTTTTCATTTCCGCATGCGTCGATGAGGCGGGCGGGATCAAGGCCGCGAACCCCGGACAGGTCGGCACCCGGCAGGCGGGTGTGCCGCAACAAAGCGCCGGAGAGATTGGCTCCGTGCAGGTCGGCGTTGGTCAGATCGGCGCTGGAAAGCCGGACACCACTCATGTCGGCCTCCCGAAAACTTGTCCGTTGTGCATTGACCCTGTCGAGATCGGAATTGATCAGCCGTGCATTTGAGAAGTCCGCGTCACTGAGATCTGCCCGTTCAAGGTCGACCCCGTCCATTTTGGCATCGTGAAAATTTCCGTTTGTGGCGCTCGTCCGGATCATCGTTGCCTGCCGCATGTCGGCACCTTCGAAAGTCGCGCCGTCCATTCGGGTTTCATTCAGGTCCGCGTTCCGCAGATCCGCCCGGTCGAACTTTGTCTTGACGAGATCTGCTTTTTCCATGTCGACGCCGCGCATTGAGGCATGACGGAAATTGCTTTCCGATAGATTGGCGCGCTCCAGCTCGGTCCTGCGCAGATCGGCTTTCTCGAAATTGCCACGCGCCAAAATCACCTCTTTCATGTCCGCTTCACGCAGGACCGCGCCCGAGAAGTCGGCGCCAATAATCTCAAGCCCGCGCAATTCGCCAAGCCGAAGGTCGCAATTTGCGCAACCGCCATCCTTCTGAAGTTTTCCGATGTCCTGTGCCAGTCCGGCAGCAACCAGGCCGCCGGTTGCCAGGACAGCGACCGTCGCAATATTGAATGCGGTATGGAGCAATTTTCTTGCCGTCATCGTGCCCCCTGATCGTTCATGGCCTTACCTAGATGTAAGCCTTGTTGGTGACCGGATAAAGGCGGATTTTAAGAGTGTGGCCGACCGTTCTTCAGCCGTATGGATGAAGGCCTGTTCAAGGCAAGCCGGGAAAAAGAGTTCACATGTCCGCTGCCCGGTCGAAGGGCCGGGGCAGGCGGGGTCGCAGTTTGCCTGCCCCTTTCCTTCATCGGGCGCTGACGACGCAGAACCAGACGATCAGCTTGGCCACTACAGCGCAAAACCCTTGCCAAATGGTTGGCAAAACACGTTTGCGGGCTGAAAGAATGATTTTTCTCGCCCGCCGCCCCAAATTTCTGATCCGGCACGCGCACCCATGGGGCTAGAGTTGCGAGAGTTCTCCAGCTGTCAGTTGAATTCATAGCGCAGGTTCACTGTAGAATTCCTGCCGAGGGCGTGAAAATTCTCCTCGACCCAATGCTGCGCGGAGCGGCGTCCGATGTCCTTGAGTTCCGTCAGAAAGGCCCATTCGGCATTGACCTTGGAGGATGCTGCAAGCGGTTTCAGATCCTCTGCCGCAATCCGGTGAAACAGGACCCGCATATATTCCTCCGACGAGAGCTTTCCTTCATCAATCAGCTTTGTGACAAACCCGATGGCACGCATTTCCTTCAGTAGCGAGGCGTTGAAGGTGATCTCGTTGAGCCGGTTGAGGATTTCGCGCGCCGAGCGCGGGGTTTCCCGGCGTTCGACCGGATTGATCTGGACGAGTATGACATCCCGCGTCCTGGTTTCGTAGAACAGCGGATAGAGCGGTGGATTACCCATGTAACCACCATCCCAATAGGGCTCGCCATCTATTTCAACGGCATGAAACAGGTGGGGCAGGCAGGCCGAGGCCATAACTGCATCAAGGTTGACTTCATGCCCGCCGAAGACCCTGATCTTGCCCGAATAGACATTTGTCGCCGCGATGAAGACCCTCAACGTTTCGCAACAGTTGACCGCGTCGAAGTCCACCACATGGTCGACAATTTCCCGCAAGGGATTGATGTTGACCGGGTTGAACTCGTAAGGGGATGCAAACCGTGAGATCAGGTCAAAGGCAAGATAGCTCGGTGAAAAATCAAGGCTCCATTGGTTCAGGGCGATATCAACCGGAGAGCGGCGGATGGGACTCAGAAAAGCCTGTTGGCTGACATGCCACCAGAATTTCTCGAGCGCCTCCCGTGCGCCCGCGTTTCCGCCTTTTTGGAAGCCGCTTGCAAGTACCACCGCATTCATGGCGCCAGCGCTTGTACCCGTCACCCCGTCGATCTGGAAGCGCTCGTCTTCCAGAAGCCAATCGAGAACGCCCCATGTAAAAGCGCCATGCGCGCCCCCACCTTGCAGGGCAAGGTTGATCTGTTTTGTCTTGGCCCGCGCCATGGATCTCTGTGGTCCTTATCGAAGGGAAAGGCTCATTCGGCAGTCCATCCGCCATCGATCGGAAGAAGCGAACCGGTAATCGAGGCGGCCGTGTCCGTACACAGGAAAACAGCAAAGCCGGCGACTTGCTCGACCGTGACGAACTCCTTGGTCGGCTGACCCGCGAGCATCACATCGGTCTTGACCTGTTCCTCGGTGATCCCGCGCGCCTTTGCCGTATCGGGGATCTGTTTTTCAACCAGTGGCGTCCAGACGTATCCCGGACAAATGGCATTGACGGTGATGCCATGGGTTGCGGTTTCAAGGGCAACGGTCTTGGTCAGGCCGCCGATGCCGTGCTTAGCCGCTACATAGGCCGACTTGAACGGTGAGGCGACCAGAGCATGGGCAGATGCGGTGTTGATAATACGGCCCCAACCGCGTCTTTTCATGCCGGGCACGGCCGCCCGCATCGAGTGGAAGGCCGAGGACAGGTTGATGGCAATGATCATGTCCCATTTGTCGGCCGGGAATTCCTCAATCGGGGCAACATGCTGGATACCGGCATTATTGACGAGAATGTCAACGGACCCCAGATCGGCCTCGGCCATCTCGACCATGCCGGTGATTTCATCCGGTTTCAGCATGTTTGCTGCGGAATACAGGCACTTGACCCCGAAATCGCTTTCAATCTGCGCACGCTCAGCCTCGATGGCATCGGCATCGCCGAGACCATTGATCACGATATTTGCACCCTGTTCGGCCATGGCGCGCGCAATTGCGAGGCCGATGCCGGAGGTTGAGCCTGTCACGACTGCGGTTTTGTTGGAAAGCATTACCGACACTCCCTAGAAATTGTGCGAGGCAACTCTTCACCAAGTTTCCCCGCAGTGCAACAACCCAATGACTGTCGGCCCTTTATGTCTGCGGGGTAACGGTCATGTGCGGGGAGGGTGCTTTCCCGAAGATATGGATCGGGTTGCTGTCCAACAAGGCATGGGGACAAGGTCAGCTGGTATCGGTAATACCTTCGCCTGTGTCAGGACCGGCTCAGTTATGAGCTGAACTGTTGTTTTCCATCATGATCCGGTAGCCGGCCGTCAGGACCGAGATGCCGAGAACTGTGATGATGACTTGCCCCAGGCCCCATAGGATAAGGAGTTTCATAAGTATGAAAAAGCCGGGCAAGCTTTCTGTTAGTTGAAAGGTTCCGAATGCCAAAAGAAACATCAAGATCGCGAACGGCACGGATAAAAACACGTTTGCGAAGAACATCCTCCAACCCAGACCTTCACTTTTCACGTAGGACTCGCCCAACCCGAGCGGTTGGCCGACAGCTGTGGCCGGAAGGATCAGCGACATCCGCATGAAGGTCGGGATGGCAAAGATGGCGGCGAGTACACCCACAACCATTAGAATAATTGGCGATCCAAGCAGTGAGACAAGAAGGAAGATAAGCAGAAAAACAAACCAAAACAGGAAACCCAGAAGAAGGGATTTCAGAACAAACAGGGCTTCAATTCGGCCGAAGCGCAAATGAACCAAAGATGGTTGCTCGCCCAAAAGCCCGAAGCGATGCCAACCTACGGCAATCGACGCTGAGGCCATTAGGAAAATAAGGACCTGAACCAAGACATGTATGATGTCTCCGGCGTTCATGGCGTGTGACGGATCAGGCTCTCCGATCACCACTTGAACTGCAAAAGTGACAAGGAATTGAAGAACGAACCACGCTCCAACCAACTTGAAAACGGTTTCCAGATTCCAGAAGACAAGCTGGAAAGCATCGTACGCCAATCTTTTAAACATGTGGGATCCAGAGGGTAAGAGGCGCTAAATTTCACTATTGGTAAATCAACCAAGGTGCGGGCACTCTTAATCAGCTCCGTATTTTTCGCAACCTTTTGGCGGTTTGCGGGAACAGAACCGTTATGGTCGCCATTGCCCTTTGGCTTATGGCACACTAATCAATCGGACAGGATGGCTGCGGCCAAAAACAAACCGGATTATTTGAAACGATGATCGATGATGTCGCAAGACCGAAGCCGCGCCGGCTGTCTGTGCCGGTCCGGGTGGGAAATGTAACGATGGGCGGTGATGCACCGGTTGTCGTCCAGTCCATGACCAATACGGACACGGCCGACGCGGATGCAACGGTTGCTCAGGTTGCCGCACTGGCTCGGGCAGGCTCTGAAGTTGTCCGGATTACGGTGGATCGTCCGGAAGCTGCCGCCCAGGTGCCGCGCATCCGCGAGCGGCTGGACCGGATCGGGATCGACGTTCCGCTGGTCGGCGATTTTCATTATATCGGCCACAAGCTGCTGAGCGATTATCCGGATTGTGCGGCAGCGCTGGAAAAATACCGCATCAACCCGGGCAATGTCGGTTTCAAGGCCAAGAAAGACACCCAATTCTCCCAGATCATCGATATTGCGCTCAAACACGACAAACCGGTCCGTATCGGCGTCAATTGGGGGTCGCTCGATCAGGAACTCCTGACCCGGCTGATGGACGAAAACTCCGTCAGCGAAACGCCCATGTCCGCGGCTGCGGTGATGCGCGAGGCGATCATCCAGTCCGGTTTGCTGTCTGCACAGAGGGCTGAAGAGCTCGGAATGGGCCGGGACAAGATCATTCTATCGGCAAAGGTCAGTCAGGTGCAGGACCTGATCGCCGTTTATGCCGATCTGGCAAACCGCTGCGATTATGCGCTGCATCTGGGGCTGACCGAAGCCGGCATGGGGACCAAGGGGATCGTTTCTTCGGCAGCGTCCATGGGGATCCTGTTGCAGCAGGGGATCGGCGACACCATTCGCGTCTCCCTCACGCCGGAGCCGGGTGGAGACCGCACCCGCGAAGTGCAGGTGGCGCAGGAGTTGCTTCAGGTAATGGGTTTCCGGGCGTTTGTGCCGGTTGTGGCCGCATGTCCGGGATGCGGACGGACCACTTCCACGGTCTTTCAGGAGCTTGCCAGCGACATTCAGGACCATATACGGGACTCCATGCCCAAGTGGCGTGAGCAATATCCTGGTGTCGAAAATCTAAATGTTGCGGTCATGGGGTGCATCGTGAACGGCCCGGGCGAATCCAAGCATGCGGATATCGGGATCTCGCTTCCGGGCACAGGTGAAACACCGTCCGCACCGGTGTTTGTCGACGGCGAGAAAGTAACGACCCTGCGAGGCGACCATATTGCTGATGAATTCAAGCAGATGGTTCTGGACTATATCGAGCGGCGGTATGGGCAGGGGCGTTCGACCTCTTCGACCAATGCGGCGTAACGGACAGGCTTGATCATGTCGCAGGCACCGGTTGGAGAAACCGCTCCCAAGAAAACCGTTCTGGTAATCACATCCCAGGTGGTGCGCGGTGGCATCAGCGGCCGGGGGCTGGTGTTTTCACTTGAACGGCTGGGCCATACGGTCTGGTTCTTGCCGACCATTTTACTGCCATGGCATCCCGGCCAGGGGCGGGGAACGCGGATTATTCCCCCGGTCGGGGAGTTCGGTGCACTCGTGTCTGATTTGGCGCAGTCCTCCAAACTTGCCGAGGTCGATGCCGTCATGTCCGGTTACCTTGGCGATGCCGGGCAGGCCGGGATCGTTGCCGGCATCGTTCAGGCTGTAAGGGAGCAAAACCCGGAAGCGGTCTATCTGTGCGATCCGGTTATTGGTGATCATGTCAGCGCGTCCGGTGGGGGGCTCTATGTGCCGAAAGAAACCGCCGAGGCGATCCGGGACACGCTCTTGACACTTGCCGACATCGCCACTCCGAACAGTTTCGAACTGGGGTGGCTGACGGGCCGCGACATCGGCACGGAAACCGAAGCCCTGTCCGCCGCACGTCTGCTCGGGACACCGCGTGTTCTTGTCACGTCGGCACCCGCGCTCCGGCGCAATGCCATTTCCAACCTGCTTGTTACCCCCAACGGGGCGTATTCTGCTGAACACGCAGCCATTTTGGACCCGCCTCACGGCACCGGTGATCTTGTTGCAGGTCTTTTTCTGTCCGGTTGGCTGGACGGTTTGAAAGAGGAAACAGCGCTTGTCCGCGCAGCCGGGGCGACATTTGAAATTGTCGCCCGCAGCGTGAAGAAGGGGGCGGATGAGCTTCTGCTGCCGCAAGAGCAACAGTCCCTTGTCCGGCCAATGGCTCTGGTTTCCAGCCGCCGCGTGCTGGAGGCCGTGGCGCGGGCGTGACCGCCATGGCAGACCCACTGGCAGATATATGGGTGGCCGGTGTGGATGGCTGCAAGGCTGGCTGGATCGCGGTTTTGAAACCGGTGTTGGGGTCTGGCCAGCCGGTCTTGCGCTGTTTTGAAAGTTTCTCCGAGGTTCTCGATTGCACGCCTAATCTGTCCGTAATCGCGGTAGACATGCCGATCGGCTTGCCCGACACGGTGGGCCTTGGAGGACGCGGGCCGGAGCAGGCGGTGCGCAAGCATTTGGGGATGCGCCAATCCTCGGTGTTTTCCGTGCCATCAAGAGCAGCCGTCTATTGTGAAGACTATCCTGAAGCCTGCCGTGTAGCGCTGCAAACCTCCGATCCGCCGCGAAAGGTCTCGAAACAGGCGTTTCATCTTTTTCCCAAAATCCGGGAAATCGATGCGTTGTTGACACCCGCACATGAGGACCGGGTGTTTGAGGTGCATCCCGAACTTGCGTTTTGGCGGCTGAATGGGGGCACTGAAATGAGCTTGCCGAAGAAGGTCAAGAGTCGGCCAAATCCGGCAGGTCTGAATCAACGGCGGGACCTTCTGGTTACATGCGGATTTGAAGCCGGGTTCCTTGATGAAAACCCGCCGCGAGGCGTGGGACGTGATGACCTGCTTGATGCTGCAGCCAATTGTCTGATCGCCGATCGGATATGGCGTGGCCTTGCCTTCCCCTTTCCCGCAAAATTCGAAAGGGATGCAAGAGGAACAAGGATCGCGATCTGGGCCTGATACGGATTGCCTTTGCGCCACCGGGGACGACCGTATTTTTTTGGTCCAGAATCTTCCGCCAATTGCCCGGGTTTATGGATATATGCCGTGCTTCGGATGGGTGAGTACGGGACGGCATCCGTTTGCCGTCCAATCGTTATCCGGTTTCAAGCCGGTTTAACGGCGTGGACCACCTCCATGGGGACCCCATCCGCCAGGGCCGGGGCCAAATGCCGGGCCGAGGGGGCCAAACGCTGGACCAGGTCCCCAATACGGTCCGAACCCTGCGAAAACAATCGGGGACGGAGTGCGGTAGTAAGTAGCAGGGTAATTATAGTAGACGACGTCGACCGGCGTTTTCCTTTTGACTTTTTCGGCCGACGTTACTTTGACAGGAACGGTGTTGATCCCCAGTTTGCCGCCCACGACCGAGATTGGCAGCCCCTGGTAGGGGCCTGCGGCCGCAGAGCCCAGATAACTCGAATCAACCCAACCTTGTGCCTTTGGTGAGGTTACACTGCACCATCCGTAATTGTTCGAGCAGTCCGAAACGGTGACGTTCTGATCCTTGATCAAGGTGGCGAGAATGCCGTTCCCTGTCCCCGGACCACTGCGGACGTTTACGTCCGTCAGGGCGTATGCGGGCGCTGACGCGGTTTGTTGTGCGGGAGCGGGGGCCGCTTGTTGGGCGGGTGCGGTGACAGCTTGCTGGACCGATGTTGATGCTGCCGGGGTTGCTGTGCCGACTGCAGGCTGAGGGGCAGCGGCAGAGGGCGAGGCCGCAGAAGTTGCGGACGACGGTACCGCAGCTGGCAGGCCCGTCGCTGTGTTTGAGCCCGTCGCCTGGGGGGCTGCCGTTGCGTTCGATTCAGCGTTTATGGCTGGAGGGGGTGATGATGAGGTGGTGTCGGTAGAAGTTTGTGCCATGACGGCGGTCGTGGACAAAAGAACGGCGGCCAATCCTAGAGCAATTGATTTTCGAAACATATCACACTCCGATAAATGCTGAGGCTCGGGTATTCAGGTGTGTGTGTTTTCTTTCGACCGCCAATGAAATTTAATTAATGATTTTCAAGTCTTTGTTCACGAGACGGGCATATTGTTTCCGGTAGTCAATTTTACGTCTTCGCGCTGTGTTGGTGAAAAGAAAAAATTTCCGGATTGGGAACCGTGATCAATTCATGGTCAGGCTAAGCCGCTCTTTTTGTTGCTCTTAAAGGAACAATCGCGCACTCTCATGCGAATGGGAGGGATACATGCGGCTTTTTCTTGTTCTTTTGATATTTGGTTTCCTTGCGGTCTCCCAAAAGAGCATCGCAAGTGATTTGCATGCCGGGTACTATTACCCGGCACCTGACACGCGGGAAGTCTATGTCGCAAACGTCCCGGCCGCTCCGGACGCTTCGGAAAGTTCGCGTGCTGCCTTCGTCGTTGGCCTTGCTGCCCAGCAGCTCAAACAGGGCCATTCACCGGGCTATCACCTGTTTGCCAAAGGTGAATACCTTGAGAAAATCATCATCATTGCGACCGAAACCGACCGGTATGACACCTTGTACCGGATGAGGGCTCTTCTGGCATCCCTGACAAGCATGGCACGGGCAACCCCGCTTTTTGCCCAATCCGCGCAGCCTTACGAGCTGAATTTTCTGGATTTCTGCAAGTTGATGGGTTTCCGGCAGGTTACGGTAAGCGATGGAGAAACATTCGCTCACCAGATCACGATCCGCTGAAACCAAGGGTTCTGCTCAGAACCAGGGACCGGGGCCCGGCCCGAAAGGTCGTGGGCCCGGCCCCCAATACGGTCCCGGCCCCCAAGCGGGGCCTACGCCGAAGTAAAATGCCGGTCCGCGCGGTGGCGGTGCCACAGGATAGTTCCGGTAGACCACATTGGGGCGGTAGACCGGGTAGTTTGGTACAAGGCGGGGAATACCAAGGGCGGCCCCAACCGAGGAAAGCGGGCGATTGTAGTAGAGGCCGGGCGCAGCGAACCCGATATAGCGGCCTGACACCCAACCGCGCGCGCCGGCATAAGCAGCATCGCACCAGGCATAGGTGTTTGTGCATCTGAATACGAAAACCGGCTGACCGCGCGGGACCGTTGTAATGACCGGATAGTTGGTTCCCGGGCCGGTACGGAAATTGACTGCGCCAAGTGCATTCGTCCGGTAGGGGCCGGAATTTGCATAAGCGCTTGTCACCGATAGCAGGAGAGCGGCAACGGCTAAGAGAACTGGTCGACGTAACATGGACTGCTCCGGAAAGGGTTCGGACCAGACTTCAGAATGCGAGATGACGTAAGGTTGCGCCAGTAAATTCTTTTAACGATCAAGATCGCCGTTCAACCAGGCGCGAAATTGCGAGCGGGTTCCGAAAAACGCGTTGCGGTCGACGTCCCCTTTGACGCCGGCAACACGGCCCTCGGCCGTGTATTGCCAGAACACCCAGTCATCGCGGTCCTCATAGATGTTCATCGGGTGGGTTGCGACCGACCGCAGCCAGAAATGTTCGTCCTTGAAGGCACCGACCAGACGGTCCCGATGGAAGTCGACTGACGAATAGATCACCGGGCGCTTGCCGTAGTGCTTTTCCACTTCATCGAGAAAGTGGTCCATATCGCGGATGATTTGGGCCCGCGGCGGCCGGTCGCGGCAAGTCTTGGAGTGGGCGTTCCATTCCATGTCCAGCACCATCGGGAGGGCATCCGGGTCAACCGGGATGATCTCCTTCACCCAGGATACCTGTTCTTCCACCGGGCGGCAGAAATAATAGAAATGGTAGGCACCACGCCGGACGCCTGCGGCCTGGGCTCCGTACCAGTTGTCCAGAAACCGGGGGTCATAGTGATCTCCGCCCTCCGTCGCCTTGATCCATGCGAATTCGGTTCCGTCCCGCTTGACCTCCTGCCAATCGATATCTCCCTGCCAACGCGAAACGTCGATGCCGTGGATTGCATAGTCCTCCGGTGTCGGGTCGGGGAAGTCATAGGCAGAACAGCTGCTGACAAACACAAAGCTGGCGATTGAGCAAAAGGCTTTGACTAGGGCGAGCAAGGCGTCCTCACGGGGTTCGGCAAAACTGCGATCAGCAGCGACTATGCCGTGTTTCTACGAGCAGAAGTTGGATTGAAGCTGTTGTGATGACAGATCTTGGTCACAATGCGGCTGAATGGGCACAGTTTTGCCGCATTCACCCTTGGCCAGAGCCCGTTATCCGGACAAAAGCGCGTGATCAGGCATGTTGACTTTTCATTTGCCGGGCGCGGCAGAATCCGTATGACTGGCACTTCCCTGCCGCGCAAGCTCAAGAGACCCCATGACTGATCGTTTGACCATCGTCACCTGGAATATCAATTCCGTCCGGCTTCGCATGCCGATTATCGAGAAACTGCTCGAGGAAGTGCAACCGGATGTCCTGTGCCTTCAGGAAACCAAATGCCCGGATGCAAACTTTCCGGTAAATCCGCTAAAGAAGGCGGGGTATGAACACATCCAAGTGCATGGACAGAAAGGATATCACGGGGTTGCCACGATCTCGCGCCGTCCGCTTGGAAATGTCGAGCGCCGCGACTTCTGCGCCATGGGCGATTCCCGCCATATCGCCGTCGACGTGCCCTTCAATGGCAGCGCGCTGCGCCTCCATAATTTCTATGTACCTGCTGGTGGCGATGAGCCGGACCGGACTGTCAATGACAAGTTCGCCCACAAGCTCGACTTCATGGCCGAGATGCGGGACTGGCTGACCGGCGCCGAAACCGCCAAACCGGCCGTTCTTGTCGGTGATCTGAACGTAGCGCCTTACGAACATGATGTCTGGTCGCACAAGCAGCTCTTGAAAGTGGTCAGCCACACGCCGGTTGAAACCGGGCTGATGGAAGAGATCCGTCAGGCCGGCAACTGGCTGGATGCCATGCGCCGGTTCACGCCGCTGGACGAAAAGCTTTACACATGGTGGAGCTACAGGGCGAAGGACTGGTCCAAGGCCGACAAGGGCCGGCGGCTGGATCATGTCTGGGTGTCGGAAACCCTTGATCGCCATATCAAGAGCACCCGTGTGCTCCGGGAGGCGCGCGGTTGGGAAAAACCCTCCGACCACGCGCCCGTAGTCGCCGTGTTCGAGGCCTGATCGCTTGAAGCTTACGGCTCGATGATAATTTTCCCGAAAACCTTGCGCGCGTTTAGTTCGTGCAGGGCTTTCGGAATATCTTCTAGGCCGTAGGTTGCATGGATATGCGGCTTGATGCGGCCATGCGCGACCCAATCGAGCAACCGGGCCATGTTGGCCTTGTGTCCGTCCGGGTTTCGCGACACGGCATCCCCCCAGAAGACACCTTGCACATCGCAGCCCTTGAGCATGACGACATTCAACGGGATTTTGGGAATGCCGCCGGAGGCAAACCCGATCACGAGATATCGGCCTTCCCAAGCGGTCGCGCGCAGCGCCTGCTCGGAGAGGTCTCCGCCGACCGGGTCATAGACAACATCGGCGCCCTTGCCGCCGGTGAGCTCTTTCAGGGTTTCCTTCAAGGGATTGGCGGAATAGTCCAGCAATTCGTCCGCGCCGAGCTTTTTGGCGAATGTCAGTTTGTCCAGCGAGGATGCACAGGCAATGACGCGTGCGCCCATCAGCTTTGCGATTTCGACGGCGGCCTGTCCCACGCCCCCTGATGCGCCCAGCACGGCGACGGTCTCGCCAGCTTTCAACCTGGCCCGGTCGCAATAGGCGTGCAGCGTCGTCCCGTAGGTCACAGTCAGACCGGCGGCAATGTCGAACGGGACGCCGTCCGGCAACCGGACCAGTTTGTCTTCGGTGGTCACCACAAGTTCGCGCGCCGCGCCCCAGCCGACATACCCCATGACCCGGTCGCCCGGTTTGAAGGTGCTGACGTGTGCGCCCGTTTGCTCAACGATTCCGGCAAATTCTGCGCTCGGGGAAAATGGCGGATCAGGCCGGAACTGGTACTTTCCCCGCGTGATCAACGTGTCGAAGAAATTCAGCGCACAGGCCTCCACCCGCACGGCAATTTCAGTGTCCGACGGCACCGGGGCCGCAATATCGAGCACCTGGAGTTTTTCCGGGTCCCCAAGTTCGGTGCAAAGGCAAGCGCGCAAGGCCGGTCTTCCTCATGTCTGAACCAACATTGAGACGTTTGCTAGCATGGGCCTTGAAGCGGCTGCATCCCCTCCAATAGCTGTATAATAGTGGCGGGCCTTGTCTTGAGGTGCGGTTTCGACGTACACGGGCGATCACATCGAACAACGAGATCTTGAGTTATGCGCGGATATTTCGCCGTGGGCGCCGAAGGCCTGTCAAAACGGATGAATCTGGGGACGCTGATGCGTTCGGCCCATGCATTCGGGGCGAATTTCTTCTTCACCGTTGATGCGGATCAGAAGATCAGGAAAGCTCCGCCCTCGGATACGTCGAAAAGCCCCGGGCACTTGCCGGTGTTCAACTGGGACAGTGTCGAGACAATGGATTTGCCGCGCGGCTGCCAGCTGGTTGGCATCGAGCTGACGGATGAGTCGATTGATCTTCCAAGCTTTGGCCATCCGCTGCAGGCTGCCTATATCCTCGGGCCCGAACGCGGATCCTTGTCACAGGGCATGCTCGAGCGGTGCGATCATGTCGTGAAGATCCCGACCAAGTTCTGCATCAATGTTGCAATGGCCGGTGCCATTGTGATGTATGACCGTCATCGGGCGCTTGGCCGGTATGCGGACCGTTCGATCACGGCCGGTGCTCCGAAAACCGGGCGGGTCAAGCATGTCAGTGGTGGCCCGGTGATGCGGACCGGGCGGAAGGTCCCCGGCACCTGACGGGATCGGGGGAGCTGAGTTAGTCCACGTCGACGGACTGGTCGGCTTCAATCACCTGACGCAGCCTGCCAAAGGCCAAGCGGATGCGCGATTTGACGGTCCCGAGCGGCAGACCGGTCTTGTCCGCGATCTCGCTGTGGGACAACCCGATGAAGAAGGCCAGCCTGACGACTTCCCTTTGTTCTTCCGGCAGCGATTTGAGGGCCGCACGAACCCGCTTTTCGCGCAGACGTGCGTCAATTTCCGTGCCGGCATCGGCTGGACCGGTTGGATGGAGGGACGGATCCTCGGGATCGAGCTCGGCAGTCTTCTGACGGCGCAGCCGGTCGATCCGCCGGTTGCGCGCAATCCGGAACAGCCATGTGCTTGCCGAGGACTTTGACGGATCGAACAGGTCTGCCTTGCGCCATAGCGTCACCATGACATCCTGGGCGATCTCTTCTGCCAGATTGCCGTCAGCGCCCTGTTTCATCAAATAGCCCTTCAATCGAGGGGCAAAATGATCGAACAATTCCGTGAAGGCGGACTTGTCCCGGTCATTTGCAACCTTGACGATCAGGTCTGAAAAATACTGCAGCTGACCCGGCAAACCGCGCACTCCATGTTCATCATCCCTGTGTAACAGGTTCACAGCAATACGGAAGGCTTCGCTCGCCACACTCTTGCCGAATTTATCGCAAAAGCGTGATCGGATTATGGGGCCGCAGTGCGACCGGTTATCGTTTCTTCCAATGATGCCTCCGCTTCAACCCTTTCGTAACCGGCTTTAATTTATCATTAAAGCAAGGTTTATATGTCAGTAGGCATTTGTATGGAAACTGACCCAAGATTTGCGATCCAAACGGTGTGGAGATGATGCAAGCAAAAACGCTGGTTCTGGCCCTAGTCGGCCTTGTTATTTCGAGTGCAGCGGCTTTCGCACAGACGCCGACCCTGCTGAAGCAACACAGGGACTGGGCGGCCTATTCGCTGGATAGTGGCAGCGGAAAGGTGTGTTATGCCTTGACGAAACCGACGCAGATGCTGCCGGGCGACCGGAATCATGGTGACGTTTTCTTCTTTGTCACGTCCCGGCCGGCTGAAGGTGTCAATGCCGAACCCAGTCTGGTTGTCGGCTACCCGTTCAAGGCCCAGTCCTCTGTCACTGCCGATGTGGACGGCAAGAACTTCACCCTGTTCACCAACAATGATGGTGCCTGGGTCGAAAACGCTGCAACGGAAGCGCAACTGGTTGCGGCGATGAAAGCCGGACGCGAGATGAGTGTGAGCGGTGAATCCAGCCGTGGAACCAAGACGACATACAAGTTTTCGCTGTCCGGTGTGACGGCGGCGATCGATACAGCCGCGCAGGCTTGCCGATAAGACGAAGGTTCCGCACCCGTTATCCGTGACAAGGGCCGCATCGCCGGCCCTTTTCCTTTTTGCGCGGGCAGTAAACGTTACGGGGCCCCGAAAATCTTGATTTTTGGCGGGGTTCCCGCTAGGACCACGGGCAACAGTGTCCAGCGGATCTGGGCACAAGGTGCCGGTTGACCGGCAGGGTGTTTATGGCACCTGCGGCGTCCCGGACAATTTGGGTGTTTCGACCGGGATCATTCCGGCCAAATGCGGATCAGCTCATGGCAGTCACGATTGACATCGCGCGGGACAATCCCAACGCGGCAACAGTTTCAATACCGGCCTCCTCTCCGGCGGAGGACAAGCCCACCCTGATCGGCTTGTCCCGGGTAGAACTCGGCGAGGCTTTGGGCACCATCGGTGTGCCGCAAAAGCAGTGGCGCATGCGTGCCTCCCAGCTGTGGCATTGGCTTTATGTGCGCGGCGTCTCCGACTTTTCCCAAATGACGAATATCGCAAAGGATCTTCGCCAGAAGCTCGCTGACGCGTTTTCGATCGCACGCCCGGACATCGTGTCGGAGCAGATTTCGGTCGATGGCACCCGTAAGTGGCTGTTCCGGTTTCCGCCGCGCGGGGCAGGGCGTCCGGTCGAGGTTGAAACCGTCTACATTCCGGAAGAAGGCCGGGGAACACTCTGCGTGTCCTCTCAGGTCGGCTGCACGTTGACCTGCACCTTCTGCCACACCGGCACGCAGAAGCTCGTCCGCAATCTGACAGCCGAAGAAATCCTGTCGCAGATCCTGATGGCACGGGACCGGCTCGGGGATTTTCCGGAAGCACATACGCCGCAGGGCGCGATTGTACCGTCTGAAGGCCGTCTTGTATCGAACATCGTCATGATGGGCATGGGCGAGCCGCTCTACAATTTCGACAATGTCAAGAAAGCCTTGCTGATCGCTTCCGACGGGGATGGCCTGTCCCTCTCCAAGCGGCGCATCACCCTTTCGACGTCCGGCGTTGTTCCGGAGATATTCCGGACCGGGGAGGAAATCGGCTGCATGCTGGCGATTTCCCTTCATGCGGTGCGCGACGACCTGCGTGACGTTCTGGTCCCGATCAACAAGAAATGGGACATCAAGGAGCTGCTCGACGCCTGCCGTGCCTATCCGGGTCTGTCGAACGCCAAGCGCATCACATTTGAATACGTCATGCTGAAGGGCGTCAATGACAGCAATCAGGACGCACTGGATCTGGTGCGGTTGCTCAAGGGCATCCCGGCCAAAATCAACCTGATCCCGTTCAATCCGTGGCCCGGTTCCGAATATGAATGCTCCGACTGGGAGCGGATCGAGGAATTTGCCGATATCGTCAACCGGGCCGGTTATGCCTCACCCATCCGCACCCCGCGCGGCCGCGATATCTTCGCCGCTTGCGGCCAGCTGAAATCGGCGTCTGAACGCATGCGCAAGAAGGATCGCGACGCGCTGGCTGCAAGCTGAATCTTGTTGGCGGATGGCGGTCTGCTCGTTTCAACAATGAATGAAAGTCCGTGCGCGTTTCCAAAGTCACTGCCGCTGATCACGCTACGTCATCAAGTTTGTGATCCTCGCAGCTGTTTTGCTGTCTGATCCGTGATTTGGGCGGAGCGGGTTCAGCGCCCACTTCCTGAGTGCCGGGGCGCTCCCGGTTTTTCTGCTGACCCGGAAATTCAGGGAGATCTTTCGATGTTGTTTGCCACTTCGGCCGGAACGGCCAACCGCACCAGCCTGTCCGGGCTGTTTCCGCCTCTGACGCTTGCAACGCTCGTGACTGCTGTTCTGGCTGGAGTTGCCGCTGATGCGACGTGGGAAATCTGGGCGCGTTATCTGACCCCGTTCTGGGTCGGCGGTCCCTTGCAGCCGGCGGCGCTCGTTCAGTCGGCGTTTGGTTTTCAGAATTGGGCGCTGGCCGAGGCAATCCACCTGATTGTCGGTGTGGTTTTTTATCCGCTCGGATATCTGTTTCTTGCGCGGCCGATCGCTCGGGTCGTAACGCCCTTTTTTCCCTGGTGGATTGTCGGGATCGGCTTCGGGGTCGGTCTATGGGCTTTCGCGCTGTATGTCATGGCCCATCTGATTGCAGGTCTCCCGCCGTTTCTCGGGTTTATTCAGCTAACCTGGGCTTCGCTTGTTGGGCACGTGCTGTTTGGCGTTGTTGCTGCATCCATAATCGAATGGCGGGAACGGCGCACTTGAAGGCAACTGCCACCAATATGAAAACAGGCCGGACAATTGCCGGCCTGTTTTTGCGTTTGGTCCGCGTTTTGGTTCTGACCTACGCCATCCCGTGTTTTGACAAGGGCAGGGAGGTGATCCACTCGCCCTTGGCGGCCGCGATGGCGTTGGCAACGGCCGGACCAATCGGCGGTGTTCCCGGTTCACCGATTCCGGTGGGGGCTTCCGTTGACGGGACGATGTGGACCTCGATCTCCGGCATGTCCGACATTCGCAAGGGCATGTAGGTGTCGAAATTGGTCTGATCGACGACTCCATCGGTCAAGGTCACTTCATTGCGCAGGATCGCACCGAGTCCGTAGCCGATACCGCCCTCGATCTGGGCCTTGATGTTGTCCGGGTTAATCGGAATGCCGCAATCGACGGCACACACCACCTTCTCGACTTTCACCGTGCCGTCATCTCGGAACGAGATTTCGGCAATTTCCGCGACATAGGTCTCAAAGGACTTGTGTGCGGCAACGCCCCGGTACCGGCCTTCCGGCAGCGGGTCGTTCCAACCGGCCTTCTCTGCCGCCAGTTTCAGGACATTCGCCTTGCGCGGATCGTCCTTGATCATCTCAAGGCGGTAGGCAACCGGGTCCTTGCCTGCTTCCCTTGCGAGACGGTCCATCATGGTTTCCATGACATAGGCCGTATGGGTGTGCCCCACCGATCGCCACCACAGCACCGGAACCGGGGTTTCGGCGAACGCCTGCTCCATCTGCATGGCCGGGAAGGCATAAGTCGTGTCACTGGCGCCTTCGGTCATGTTGTGGTCGACGCCTCCCGGCATCAGGACCGCCTCAAACGGGGTGCCCTTGACGATCGACTTGGCAGCGATGTTGTAATCGAAGCCGGTGACATTGCCATCCGCATCGAGAGACGCCTTAAGCTTGTGCGCGGACATCGGGCGGTAATAGCCGCCTTCCATGTCGTCTTCGCGGGTCCAGACAATTTTGATCGGCTGCGGCTTGTGGCCCGCGGCCGTCATGGCCTTGGACAACATACAGATTTCGGCAACCGGGTGGCTGTCACCTTGGGCCCGGCGCCCGAACGAACCACCTGCCCACAGCGTGTTGATCTTCACATTCTCCATGGCGATGCCGAGGACCTGAGCGGCAACTGCATGGTCCACGGTCTGCAACTGCGAGCCGAACCAGAATTCCGCATTTTCGCCGTCAAAGAACAGGGCGATATCGAGCGGCTCCATGGCACCATGGGCGAGGAAGGGGAAGTCGTAGTCGACTTCGATGACCTTTGCGGCACCATCAAGAGCCGCGGCAATGTCGCCGTCGGACCGCACCGTCTTCTGCGGCTTGGTCGTGAGTTCCTTCATCTCGCTCATCATGGCGCCGGAGCTGCGGGTTTCCGCTGCACTGTCATCCCATTCGATGGTCAACAGATCACGGGCCTTGATGGCTGGCCAGGTCGACGTCGCAACCACGGCAACTCCGTTCGGGATCATCACGACATCGACAACACCTGGAACGGCCTTTGCCTCGGTGGCGTCAAAGGACTTCGGCACACCGCCGAAACGCGGCGAGCGGGCGACGGTTGCGACCAGAAGGTCGTCGCGCTGAAAATCCATCGTGTAGGTGTTCGGTGCACCGTGGCTCTTGTTCGGCACATCTACACGCGGGAAGGACTTGCCGATATAAACCCATTGGTCCGGGGTTTTCAGGACCGGTTCGGCCGGCACTTCCTGCTTGGCAGCTAATCCGGCGAGTTCCCCGAGCCTTGCATTTTTGCCGGAGGGATGGGAGACAACGCCATTGGAAACGGTGATTTCGGACGCCGGAACATCCCAGTCTTCAGCGGCTGCTGCGACAATCATGGCCTTGGCCGCCGCACCTGCCTGCCGGTATTGCAGAAAAGAGTTGGCCATGGCGGTAGACCCGCCGGTTCCCTGGGCTCCAAAGAGCAGGTTCTTGTAGACGGCAGTGTTCGACGGGGCAAAGCCCGGCTTTACCTGTTCTCGTGCGGCGTCCAGCTCGTCTGCGACGAGGGTCACCAGGCCGGATGCGGTGCCCTGACCCATGTCGAGGTGTTTCGAGAGCACAATCACCGAGTTGTCCGGCAGGATGTGGACGAAAGGCTGCAGAAATTCGGCGTTCGAGTTTGCTGCGGCTGTTGCTGCGCGCGGCATGTTCAACGCCAGCACCAGACCGCCAACGGTGCCCGCCGACATTTTCAGGAAGGTCCGGCGGGAGGGCTGGGCTTGCTCAAGCGGCTTTTTGAGGAGGTTCAACATGGATCAGGCCTCCATCTTGTCGGCTGCGAGGTGGATCGCCTTGCGGATCCGGGCATAGGTGGCGCAGCGGCAGACATTGCCGTCCATTGCGGCGTCGATGTCTTCATCCGTGGGATTGGGGGTCTCCTCCAGCAGCGCCGTTGCCGCAAGGATCTGACCCGATTGGCAATAACCGCATTGCGGCACCTCGAGTTCTTGCCAGGCAGCCTGAATGGCATCGGCGGCCTTGCCGTTGACACCCTCGATGGTGGTGATGTTGGCACCTTCAAGATCGCCGACCTGCATTTGGCACGACCGGGAAGGGAAACCGTCCCAATTGACCGTACACGCGCCGCAGGCGGCGATGCCGCAGCCGAATTTCGTTCCGGTCATGCCGAGTTCGTCCCGCAGGGCCCAAAGCAGCGGCGTTTCGGGATCCGCGTCGAACGTCCGCGTTTCTCCGTTTATGGTGAGGGTAACAGACATGAGGAAACAGCCTCCCTTGGCTGGTCTGAACTGGCTTGAGGGTGTAAACTACACTGTGTAGTGTAATCTCTGATTCCGGGTATGTAAACGCACGAGTTTACTTAGGGCGTAAATTTTGGGATGTAAGACCTGTCAGGGAAGTGAGACGCCGAATGCCCATTGCGGATCAGAAACGGAAACAGATCGTCGAGGCAGCCATTGCCGAGTTTCAGGAGCGGGGCTTTGCCGGGGCCAGCATGGACCGGATTTCCGAGCGCGCAAGTGTCTCCAAACGCACGGTCTACAATCACTTTGACAGCAAGGATGCGCTGTTTAGGGCGATCAACCAGTGTCTGGCCGATCAGCTGAATGCGGCCCTTGAGATTCCTTACGATTCCAGTCTGCCGATCCGGGATGCCCTGATCCGCCTGGGCTGGGCGGAAGGTGAATTGATGATCAACCCGTGCTTCATGAACCTTGCGCGCATGATCATGAGCGAGACCATCCGGGACCCGGAGCTGGCAGCGGACATGAATGCGCGCATGACCAAGCTTCAGGTTTTTTCCGATTTCATGAAGCAGGCAACGGACGAAGGAAAACTCCAGGTCTCCGATCCGGATCTTGCTGCAGAGCAGTTTCTCGGGCTGATCAAATCACGCGCTTTTTACCCGAACATCTATGCAAACCGCGTTCCCGAACGCCCGGAACTGGAAGCAATCATCAATGAAAGCGTCGACATGATCCTGTCGCGTTATGCTGTTTGTTAGCCCGGCAGTGCGGTGAGATCGGTATCGACCGGCCTTTCAAGCAGGTGCCCCCAATTGGTCCGGTCTTCCATCTGGCGGCGTGTCTTTTCCGAAATCAGGCCATCGACATTTTCCGGCAACCAGCCGCCGCCCAGTCCCTTGTAGATCGAAACCAGATTGCTCAGCACATTCGCATGGGCGGCGAGGTAACGTTCTTCCGCTTCAAGCAAACTGCGTTGGGCATCGACAACGCGGCTGTAATCCGATGTGCCGTTTTGATACTGTGCCTGGGATTCGCCGACCGCTTTCCGGGCGGCAGCAACGCTGCGGCGTAAGTACACAGCCTCCTGTTTTGATCGCAGGAAACCGACAATAGAGGTTTCGACTTCCGCATAGGCGCTGATGACCGTGTTCTGGTAGTTTAAAAAGGCTTCCTGATACTTTGCATCCTGCATTCGGACATTGTTGCGAATCCGGCCGTAGTTGAGGAAATTCCAGGAAAATCCCGGGTTGATAAAGCCTGTGCTCGACCCGTCCTTGAACAATTCCGGAAAATTGGCCGCGCGGACACCGATGGCTCCGGAAATCGTGAAGGCCGGGAACAGGTCGGCTTTTGCCACGCCGATCTGGGCCGATTGCGCGGCCGCCAAATACTCCGCCTGACGGATGTCCGGGCGGCGTCTGAGAAGTTCGGCAGGAACGCCGACTGCGACTTCAGCGGGCGCCGACGGCAGTTTTGTTTTCGTGCCAAGACGTTTCTCGATCGCACCCGGAGGCTCGCTGAGCAGCACGCTCATGCTGTTATAGGCTTGCGCCAGCTGGGCCTGATACTTCGGGATGGACGCGAGCGTATTGTTGTAAAGAACCGTCGCCTCGTTCAGGTCCAGATCGGTTGCGGCGCCGTTTTTCACGCGCAGTCTTGTGATGTCCAGAGACTTTTTCTGGAGCGCTGCGTTCCGGCGATAGATTGCGACCAGTTGTTGAAGTTCGCGGATGGATACGTAGGTCGCGGCAATGTCGCCGGTCAACGTCACCAAAGCATCATCGTAGCTTGCAATGTTGGCGAGCACGTTGGCTCTCGCCGATTGCGCGTCGCGGCGGATCTTGCCCCAGACATCGATTTCCCAGGCAGCATCAAATCCGGTCGTCACGCGGGTCATCTGATCGTCAATCAGTCCAAGGTTTATCAGCCGCCGCAAAAGCGGATCCTGCGTGCTCCAGTGGATTGTCCTTGAACCTCCTCGAACCGTTTGCTTTTGCGGGAAAAGTTCGCCGAGCGCGACACCCAACTGGGCGCGGGCCTGATAGACGCGCACCCCGGCCGCCTGCAGGGTCACGTTTTGCCGATAGGCATCCGCAACGAGACTGTTCAGGACCGGATCATTGAAGACTTGCCACCAAGCGGCCGTCTCTGCCGTCCGGGTCGTAAAGCCGGTCCTGCGGTCGACTTCCATATTGGCGCCGGCTGTCCAGCTGCCGAGGGTCGGCGCTTCGGGGCGCTCGAAGTCGGGACCGACCATGCAGCCTGTGAGAAAACCCGCAAGGACGATTGGGAGCAGAACTGGACGAACATCAAGTGGCATGAACGATATCCGCCGCTAGAGGAAAAACGGGAAAATGAAATTTGCCCAGCTGTAGAGCCGGATATTCACTTTCCTTAAGACTTCGAAACCCGCAGAACCCGCGCCGGTGTAAATGGCAACAGCCCCATGCGTGCCACCGGGAAGGTCCTTGACCACCTTCGGGTCGTCGAACTTCACTTCCACCGCAAATCGCCCTTGCAACTCCGGGAGCCGGAAGTTTGGAATGCGCCCGCTTGGCAGGATCTGCCCTTGTCCCGTTCCTTCCCAGACCGAGACGACCTTGCCCGTAAAAATCTGGCCCGGCCGGGTATCAAGGGCGATTTCGACGGGTTGGCCGGGCCGGACGAATTTCAGGTGTTCCTGAAAGAAGCCAGCAAGGAAGTAGCCGTCCGCATCGGCGACAAAGGCGGCAATGGCGGCGATCCGCCGGCCGCCGACGACCAATCCTGGCCGGGCCTGCTGGCTGACAATCAGGCCGTCTTCCGGGGCGTAGATCGTGGTCATGTTCAGGTAGTACCTGGCCTGATCCAGCTGGGCCTGGGCACCTGATACCTGCGCATTGACACCGTCCAGCTTGGTATCCTGGGCGATCCGCGCATTCTTGAGATCAGCCTGTGCCTTGGCCACGTCAGCCTGGGCTTCGGTCAGCTGTGCCTGCCAGCGTTCGAGCGTTTCCTGACGTGCGCCGCCTTGAGGAACCAGGGTCGTGTAGCGATCAACTTCCTGCTTTGCGAATGTTTCCTTAGCTTGTGCCTGGGTGAGCGAATCTTCGGCAATCAGGACATTTTGTTCAAGCGTCAGCGCATTTTGCTGGGCCTCGACCAACTGGGCTTGCTGTTCTTGCACTTTCAGCCGGTAAAGCGTGTCGTCGAACCGGTAAAGCGCCTGACCTTTCTTGACCTCGGTGTTTTGGCTGACAAGCACTTCCTTCAGTTCCGTTGGTTCCGGCAGACCAGTGGAGAGCTGGATCGTCTGCCGGATCATGTGGCCGTCGATCGAGTAGGGGGTGAAGAAGCGCAGACCGACCAGGAAGATCAGCAGGAGATGGACACCGATCCAGAAGGACAGAACGCCCCAGACAACGTTGAACCGGACAACCTTGAAGCGGAAGAAAACGAGGTAAATGAGAAGGATGTATCCGAACGTGATCGACAGGGCGATGGTCATGCCGGCTGCCCCGTGTTCATGTCATCCCCACTCGTGGCATCCGGCAATTGTTTCGGGCGGGATTGCGGAGCCTTTTCACTTGTATCCGAGCCCGGCGGGGTGGGGTCATCTGGCGGCGTTTTTTCCGGTGCATTCGGGAAATTCCGGACATCGACCGGATAGGAATCCCGATACGCCCAGATGATCGCCTGGAACCATGGATAAATGACAAAGAACCCGAACCACCCCATCAGGTTGACTGCAAAGGCGTGCGGATGGTTGTTGCGTTTTGCAAGCTTTCCCGGAAGGCTGGCCAGTTTGATGATGACGTAAAAAACAGCAACAATAATGATTACCAGGGCCAGAAAGGTCAGGTAATCGTATCCGGTCACTTCAAAGTCTATAAGCCGCAAAACCCCAGACCCCCGCTTGGTACCGCAATGGCGATTCCGCTTATTCTTTAGAAATACGTTGCGGAAACAAGGATGGTCAATCGGAAAGGTTGTTCCATGGAGGCGGGAAAAGCCGCTTGCCGGGCCCGCGCGGCCAGCGAGTGCGCCGTATTTGAGCAGAATAGGTCGCCAAGTGACCGGTTTCAGGCGTGAATGCGCTTGCGTTGCCAAGTCAAAAAGTTACATTGCCGCGATTTTTCTAGGCCGCGGGGGCTTCTGGCGGCACAATCGATCACGGACAATTCTTCATGGCGCATGGTGACATCAAAAAAGTCGTGCTGGCCTACTCAGGCGGGTTAGACACTTCCATTATCCTCAAGTGGCTGCAGACCGAGCTGGGCTGCGAAGTCGTGACCTTTACGGCGGATCTCGGTCAGGGCGAGGAACTGGAACCGGCCCGCAAGAAGGCCGAACTCATGGGCATCAGGGAAATCTACATTGATGACCTGCGTGAAGAGTTCATGAAGGACTTCGTTTTCCCGATGTTCCGCGCCAATGCGGTCTATGAAGGTGTTTATCTGCTCGGCACGTCTATCGCGCGCCCGCTTATTTCCAAGCGCCTGATCGAGATTGCCGAAGAAACCGGCGCTGACGCGGTGGCCCATGGTGCAACGGGCAAGGGCAATGACCAGGTCCGCTTCGAGCTGTCAGCCTATGCGCTCAATCCGGACATCAAGGTGATTGCACCCTGGCGGGACTGGACCTTCAAGTCGCGGACCGATCTGCTTGATTTTGCCGAGAAGCACCAGATCCCGGTGCCAAAGGACAAGCGCGGGGAGGCGCCTTTTTCCGTCGATGCCAACATGTTGCACTCGTCGTCCGAGGGCAAGGTGCTTGAGGATCCGAACGAGGAAGCACCGGCTTATGTCTATCAACGTACAGTCGATCCGACTGAAGCACCGGATGTGGCTACCGAAATCGAAATCGGTTTTGAAAAGGGCGACATGGTGTCGATCAATGGCGAGCGCCAGTCGCCTGCGACCCTGTTTGCCAAGCTGAACGATTATGGCCGCGAAAACGGCATTGGCCGTCTGGACATGGTCGAGAACCGGTTTGTCGGCATGAAGAGCCGCGGTATCTACGAGACGCCGGGCGGCACCATTCTGCTGCAGGCGCACAGGGCGATGGAGTCGATTACGCTGGACCGTGGTGCCGGGCATCTCAAGGATGAGCTGATGCCGCGCTATGCGGAGCTGATCTACAATGGTTTCTGGTTCTCGCCAGAGCGCGAGATGCTGCAGGCCCTGATTGACAAGAGCCAGGAGCATGTCACCGGAACCGTCAAGCTGAAGCTTTACAAGGGCAACGTGATTGTCACGGGCCGGGCCTCGCCGTTCTCGCTCTACTCCGAAGAGCTTGTGACCTTCGAGGACGATCAGGGCGCTTATGACCAGAAGGACGCGGCAGGCTTCATCAAGCTCAATGCCCTGCGCCTGCGGACACTCGCAAAGCGCGACAGGATCGGCTGATCCGATGACCAAGGCGGCGCGCAGACTGGAAGAGATGCTCGCCGCCCGCGGTTTTCTGCTTGTCGGCGGGTTCGATCCGAAACCGGACGACCATGTTCCGGTTCCCAATACAGGAAGCCCGCCTGTGCAGGTGCTTGTGATCGGCAGCACGGCCCCGCAAATCTGGCCGGTCTTTTCACACAGTCCCGAATTTGTGGATGGTCAGCCGGACCCGCTCGACCGCTATACCAAACGCGTGTTGACGCAAGTCGCCGAGGCTTTCGGGGTCGATCACGCCTTCCCGTTCGAAGGGCCGCCCTATCATCCGTTTCAACGCTGGGCGCAACGCTGTGGCGGGTTCTCGCCGAGCCCGGTGGGGGTGCTTGCCCATCGAACCTATGGCCCATGGATGGGGCTGCGCGCTGCCTTCTTCAGTACCGGGCAGATCAGCCTGATTTCGGATGAGACAGCGGAAGGCCCATGCCCGGCTTGCATGGAAAAGCCGTGTATAGAGGCCTGTCCTGCGGCTGCGTTGACGGCACGTGACGGCTATGACGTTCCAAGGTGCATGGCCTATCTGCACGAAAATCGGGAGAGTTCCTGTTTCAGCGGATGCGCTGCCCGAAGGGCTTGCCCCTATGGTCCAGAACACGCCCATTCCGTGGACGCCGGGCGGTTCCACATGAACAGTTTTCTGACATTTTAAGGCACGATTGATGCAACGCTGGTTTTCGCTTTTTGTTTTCGTGTTCGCCGTTTCCGGCATGGGGATTTTGATCGGGACCAGTACCGTCCCCGGCGTTTGGTATGCGGAACTGGCCAAGCCTGCGCTCAATCCGCCCAACTGGCTGTTCGGCCCGGTCTGGAGCGTTCTTTATGTTCTGGTTGCCATTGCCGGATGGCGCGTGTGGGAGGCGTCTGGCCTGTCGGCGCTGTTCAGCCTCTGGATCCTGCAGCTTGCGCTGAACTTTGCCTGGAGCCCGGTCGTGTTTGTCATCCACGATCTGACACTTGGGCTCCTGATCCTCCTGGCAATGCTCGCCGCCATCGTGGTGTTTATTCGTGCGGCCTTGGCGGGCGGCGACCGGATATCCGCCCTCTTGTTTGTGCCTTATGCCCTTTGGGTCGCCTTCGCCGCATATCTCAACACCGGCCTCGTCGTCCTGAACTGAAGGCTCAGGCTTTTTCGCGATGTGTTGCCGCCAGCATTTTGGCGGCATGCACATGGGGCAGAACGTCATGTGCCCGCACGATGCTTGCGCCTTTCTGCAGGGCAATCATGTGGACCGCGAGTGATCCGAACAGACGGTCTTCCGTTTCAACGTTCAGGACCGCGCCGATCATGCGCTTGCGGGACGCACCCGCCAGGATCGGCAGCCCGTGCTTCTTCAAGCTGTCCAGGCAATTCAGGATCCGGAAATTCTGGTCGATGGTCTTGCCGAAGCCGAAACCGGGATCGAGGATCTGTTTTTCCTTCGGTATTCCGGCCCGGTCGGCAAGGGACATTGAGCGCTCAAAGGAGTGGTCGATGTCGGCGAGGATATCGATCCCGGCGTCGGCGGCCGTGCGATTGTGCATCATCACCACATGTGCGCCGGAAGCAGCTGCAATCTCCGGCATGGCCGGGTCTTTCTGAAGCCCCCAGACATCGTTGATGATGACGGCTCCCCGGGCACAGGCGCGCCGTGCGATTTCGGCCTTGTAGGTGTCGATCGAGATCGGCACCCCGAGGTCAACCACTGCATCGATCACAGGATCAAGCCGGGCCCACTCGTCCTCAAGGGAGACGGGGGTGGCACCCGGACGAGTGCTTTCGCCGCCAATGTCCAGAATACCGGCACCCTCCGCGATCATCTGCCGGGCATGGGCCAGCGCCTGATCCGCCGCGTGGTGCAAGCCGCCGTCGGAAAAGGAATCCGGCGTGACATTCAAAATGCCCATGATGTGAGCCGGGGCGCCGGTTGAGATCTCGGGCAGTGCGTAGGCTGTCATTTGCTATAATATCCGTGTCGTCCGAGCGTTGTTTGGCGGGTTCCGGGTGTCAGGTCAAGCTTGCAGGCACTGTCATCAAAGCTTCGAAAAGACGTCGCAGGATTTTGACCATACTGTCAAAAATCTCAGGTATTCGCAGCTGTGCCATGGAAGTTGGTGTCTTCCTCAGTCTCAGGAGGTTTTCATGCCTGTAAATTTTACGCGGCGCGCATTTCTCAAGAACAGCGCGGCTACCGGACTTGCCCTTTCATCGACGCTTGCAATGCCTGCCCTGTCACGGGCCTCGTCCCGGCCCGTCATTGCACATGGCCTTCAATCGGGCGACGTCGATGCGGGCTCCGGCATGATCTGGGCCCGTGCCGACCGGCCCGCCCGTATGCTGGTGGAAGTCGACACGACCGGGTCCTTTGAAACGCCACGTCGTTTGGCGCCCGTCAATGCCCTTCCTGAAAGCGATTTTGCAGTCAAGCGGCTGCTGGAAGACTTGCCCGCGGATCAGGATATTTTCTATCGCGTGTCCTTTGCCGACCTGAATGATTTCAATGCGGTTTCCGAACCGATGACAGGCCGGTTCCGGACTGCACCGAGGTCCCGCCGGTCGGTCAAGTTTGTCTGGTCCGGAGATACGGCCGGGCAGGGCTGGGGTATCGATCCGCACCGGGGCGGCATGAAGACCTATGCCACCATGGCCAAATATCAGCCAGACTTCTTTATTCATTCCGGAGACACGGTTTATGCGGACGGCCCGATGAAGGAGACTGTCGAGCTGAAAGACGGCACACTCTGGAAAAACATCCTGATTGAGGAAAAGACCAAGGTTGCCGAAAGCCTTGATGAATTCCGCGCCCAGTGGAAATACAACATGATGGACGACAATCTGCGTGCCTTTAGCGCCGAGGTGCCAACGTTTTTTCAGTGGGACGACCATGAGGTCGTCAACAACTGGTCGCCTGCCAAGGATCTGACCGCTGACGACCGGTACGCGGAAAAGAATGTCGCCCTGTTGGCGGCGCGTGCCGGGCGGGCCTTTCACGAGATGACGCCAATCCGCTACACGCCGTCGGAGCCGGGACGGGTCTATCGCAAGGTGGCCTACGGGCCGATGCTGGATGTGTTCTTTTTGGACCTTCGCTCCTACCGGGGCCCGAACGGACCTGCGTTGGAAAGCGAAATGACGCCCGAGTCGCGTATTCTCGGTGCCGAACAGCTTGCCTGGCTGAAGCGCGAACTGTCCCGCTCAAAGGCAACCTGGAAGGTGATCGCATCGGACATGCCTGTCGGCCTCATCGTCTGGGACAACTGGAAGGAACAGGCCGGAGCGGAAGCGGTCGCCAATGGCGAGCACGGATCTCCGAAAGGCCGCGAACTGGAATTTGCCGACCTGTTGCGGTTCGTGAAAACGGCCGACATTGAAAACCTGGTGTTTCTGACGGCAGACGTGCATTACACGGCCGCTCACTACTACAATCCGGACAAGGCGGCGTTTCAGGACTTCACCCCGTTTTGGGAGTTTGTCTCGGGGCCGATCCACGCGGGAACTTTCGGTCCGGGCAAACTGGACATGACCTTCGGCCCGGAAGTGAAATACACCAAGGCTCCGAGCGAAGAGCAGGGGCAGAACCTGCCGCCCTCCATGGGACTGCAATTCTTCGGGCTTGTCGAGATCGATGGCGAAACCGAACAGTTCACCGTCCGCCTGATGGACCGGGACGATGCCGAACTCTACAGCGTGACACTGGATCCGGTGCGGCGCGCATAAGCGAAATGGAAAACGGGCGGTAAAGCCTCCCTATTCTGCCGGCGAATGACTGTGCGCGGCTTTCTGGGCAAACAGATAATAGCAGGCAATTCCGAGAAGCGGCATGGCGGGAATGACCGTCGCCATGCCGACAACCGGGTCGCCGATAGCTGCGATGATCAGGCTACCTGCAATCCCGCCGCCGAATTGCAAAAAGCCCATCATCGAAGACGCCGCACCTGCAATATGCGGGAAGTCCTGCATGGCCATGGTGAGGCCTGCGGGAAGGACAAAGGCGAGCGAAAAGGCAAATAGCATGACCGGTGCCATTGTGGTGAGCACCGTCGGTGTTTGCGTTGCCATCAACACGGTCATCATACCGGAGCTCAATGCCAGTCCCGCCATCCCGAAGGGCAGCATTTTCTTGGCATCATGCCGTTTCAGCAGGCGTCCGGTGACAATGGTGCCGGTGATGAATGACCCTGATTGCAGCATCATCGTCAGGCCGAATTCGAAAGGAGTAAGCCCGACCTTGTAGATCAGGACAAACGGCAGCACGGTTGCAAGCGCATACAGGTTGCCAAGGCCGAAGCCGGTCAACAGGCTGGGTTGCAGAAATCGGGGATCTCTCAAAAGGGCGAGGTAGTTGCCGAGAAGCCGCCGCGGGGCCAGATGGTGGCGGCCCGTATGGCTGTTGGTTTCCGATTGCAGGCAAATCACCGCCAACATGAGGACAGTGCCGTAGATCACCATGCACCAGAAGATCTCCCGCCAACCGAACAGTTCGAGAACAAGTCCGCCGATTGTCGGGGAAACGGCAGGTCCGAGCGCCAGCATCATCGCAATGGCATTCATCACACGCGCAGAGGTCTGACCGGTAAACTGATCCCGGACAATGGCGCGCGATACGGAGATGCCGACAGCAGCTCCGACGCCCTGGATCGATCTGGCGATGATCATCGAGGTCACGTCGGGCGCAAAGCTCGCCATGACCGACGACACCAGATAAAGGCACAGGAAGGCGATCGTAACCGGCTTGCGGCCGAAGGCATCGGTCAACGGGCCGCTGACAAGCTGGGCAGCGGCAAAACCCGCAAAATAGGCGGTCAGTGTGAGCTTGATCAGTGCGTCTGACGTCGCAAAGGCATTGGCCAGATCCGGCATGGCAGGTGTGTAAAGCGCCATGGAAACGGGGCCGATGGCCACCAGACCGGCCCCGAGCAGGGCCGTTCGGCGGGCACTCATGATCTGGGTTGGCGCCATTATTCGGCAGCCTCGGATCTCGCTTGCTCCTTGCCGCAAAGATTGCCGCGCATGGTGTGCAAAATGCCTTCCAGCGCTGATTTCTGGTCTTCTCCAAGACCTGCCAATGCGTCAGCGCGCACGTCAAGAATGGCCTTTTCGATCTTTTCGAGCACCGGATCAGCCGTCTCGGTGAGGGTGACCAGCTTTGCCCGCCGGTCATTCGGATCGACTGTCCGGGTGACCAGATTGGCTCTTTCAAGGGCATCGAGGTAGCCGACAAGGGTCATGGGCTCGACACTCAGGCGCTCGGCAATGGCGGCCTGCCGCAGTCCCGGATTGCGCCAGACAAAGGCCAGTGCCCGCGCCTCGGCGACGGTGAGGCCCGTATCGACATCGGCAAGGGCAAGATCAAACCGCCGGCGCAGCAACCGCGCGATATCGATGATCATCGTGGTTGTGGCAATGCTCGGGGAGGAGACGCTCATTCGCAGATCCATTTAATAAGGTAGCCTTATTATCTGGGCCCGGCTTCTCAAAGTCAAGTGCGGTGCGTCGGCCTCTGCATTGCACAACTGTCGTCTTGTCAGTATATAGTGCCCGAAATTCCGGCGCTGAGGCCGGTTCCCGAACAGTTTCGTGCCAAGACATGCCATGCGGGTCCGGCGGGGCCCGCAATGTCTTTTGGAGCCCAGTTATGAATTTGCGCAATATCGCCATCATCGCACACGTCGACCATGGCAAGACCACACTGATCGACGTTCTTCTGAAGAAATCAGGGGCGTTCAGAGACAATCAGCGCACCGAAGAGCGCATGATGGATTCCAACGACATTGAGCGGGAACGGGGCATCACCATTCTTGCCAAGGTCACGTCGCTGGTATGGAAAGACACCCGCATCAACATCGTCGACACGCCGGGCCACGCCGATTTCGGTGGTGAGGTCGAGCGTATCCTGCACATGGTCGACGGCGTGATCCTGCTGGTCGATGCAGCTGAAGGCCCGATGCCGCAAACCAAGTTCGTGCTTGGCAAGGCACTCAAGCTCGGCCTGAAGCCGATCGTTGCGATCAACAAGATCGACAAGCCCGAGCAGCGCGCCGATGAAGTGCTGGATGAAGTTTTCGACCTGTTCGCTTCGCTTGATGCCAACGAAGATCAGCTTGATTTCCCGGTGCTTTACGGGTCTGCCAAGCAGGAATGGATGGCCGAAGAGCCGGACGGACCGCAGGACAGCATGGCGCCGCTGTTCGACATGGTGCTCGACCGGGTCGAGCCGCCGGTCTCCGAGCCGGGATCGTTCAAGATGCTGGCAACCACCATTGAATCCGATCCGTTCCTCGGCCGCATTCTGACCGGACGTATCGTATCCGGCACGGCGGTGCCGAACATGGCGATCAAGGCCCTTGCCCGGGATGGCAGCCTGATCGAGAACGGCCGTGTGTCCAAGATCCTTGCCTTCCGTGGTCTGGAACGCCAGCCGATCGACCAGGGCGAAGCCGGTGACATTGTCGCAATCGCAGGCCTGACCAAGGCAACCGTTGCCGACACGCTGTGTGCGACCGATATTTCGGAGCCGCTCCAGGCCCAGCCGATCGATCCGCCGACCTTGTCGATGACCTTCCGCGTCAATGACAGTCCGCTTGCGGGAACAGAAGGGTCGAAGGTCCAGTCGCGCGTCATTCGCGAGCGCCTGATGAAGGAAGCCGAAGGCAATGTTGCTCTGCGCGTGGAAGACACGGACGAGCCGGACGCGTTCATTGTGTCGGGCCGTGGCGAATTGCTTCTTGCGATCCTGATCGAAAACATGCGCCGCGAAGGGTTTGAACTGGGCGTTGGCCGCCCGCGCGTGGTTTTTCAGGAAGACGAGCAGGGCAACCGTCTGGAGCCGATCGAAGAGGTCATCATCGATGTTGATGAGGAATTCTCGGGTGCCGTTGTTCAGAAACTTCAGGAACGCAAGGCCGATCTTCTGGAAATGAAGCCGTCCGGTGGCGGGCGCACGCGGCTGGTGTTCCATGCGCCGACCCGCGGTCTGATCGGCTATCAGGCCGAACTCATGTCCGACACCCGGGGTTCAGCCATTTTCAACCGTCTGTTCCACAGCTATCAGCCGTACAAGGGGCCGATTCAGGGCCGCCACACGGGCGTTCTCCTGTCGAACGGCACGGGCGAGGCCGTTGCCTATGCGCTGTTCAATCTGGAAGACCGTGGTCCGATGATGATCGATCCGGGCACCAAGGTTTATCCGGGCATGATCATTGGTGAGCATACCCGTGGCAACGATCTTGAAGTGAATGTTCTCAAGGGCAAGCAGCTTACCAACATCCGTTCGGCCGGAAAGGACGATGCGGTCAAGCTGACCACGCCGATCCGCCTGACGCTGGAAGCGGCCTTGTCCTACATTGCCGACGACGAGCTGGTGGAAGTCACACCGGACTCCATCCGGCTGCGCAAGGCAATGCTCGATCCGCATGAGCGCAAGCGGGCCGAGCGCGCTGCCAACAAGGCAAGCGCTTAATTCGGACTTGCATCGAACAGACATGAAAGCGGGCTCCGGCCCGCTTTTTTGTTGGCTGGATGGAAAGCGGTGGTCTGCGCAACAGCGTCTCGCTACCCGCTATAGCTTTTGTTCGGCATACTTGCCTGGTGAGAGTTGTGCTATCATCCGGCTGGGAGGCCAAGATGCCGTCAACTGTCGAAAAATCGCCACGAACCCAGCCTGATACCCACACGACTGAGTACCCGCCGGAACGCGACGGGCGTGGCGCTGATCAGGACCGCCAAACCCGCAAGGACGCAGAGGACGGAACCAATCACGGAGCACCTGAAGACGGCCTGCCAGCTGTGCTGATGGACTTGTACCATCATGAAGACCATCGGCTTGACGGGGTGAGCGCCTACACCGAAGCGGCCCGGGCCGCCCGGCAATCCAAACCGTTCCCGGCAGATGAAGCGGACACGATCAGGCCGGAAAGCAATCAGATAGCGGATGCCATCCGGGACGCCTATGAAGATAACGGCAGTGATCCTGAAGAACACCGGATCGATATTGCGACATAAGCCGGTTGGTGCCGCATAATTTCGCGATTTCAATTCCGCCCGTGCGGTCAGGGCACGGAAAACTCCGCGCCCCGATCAGGCGGTTTGCGCTACTTTGCGTCGCGAACCAGCCGAACGTAATTGTAGATATGGATCGCATCGCCCTGTGGCCCGCGGCCTTGCGGAAAATCGTCCGGGTTGCCGATTTTCGGATCGCTTCGCTGCGACCCGGCCCCGTGAACGTCGACCCATTCACCATGCATGAACCCCATGGCACGGCCGAAAGCGACGTAAACAGCGGTCGTGCCCGGCTGGTCGGACGCATTTTTATGGGTTGTTGAGGTCCAGAAATAGGGATAGTCCGCCTCGCCCCGTTCATTTGGTGACCTGAGTGGTCGCGAAAACCGGATCAATAGCGGCCGATCCGGTCATATCCGGTGACCGGTCATAATCGACGATGTTCTGAAGCTCCTTGGCATTCGGCAGTCTCCAGTCATCGTAGCCGAGGTAGTTCTCGGCATTTCGCTCCTGGACGAAAGCAAGGGCCTGGTTCCAGTCAACGCCCTCGCCGTTGTCCGCCTTGCTCCACATCAGGCCGGATGTGCGGTCCGTAACGGTTCCGTCGCCATTGTCTTTGAAATCATTGACGCCATAGCCTTCATTGCCACGGACGAGCAGGACGTAGAAGGTCTTTTCACCCCGGCCACCCGGCATTTGCAGTCCGTAACCCTTGATCCGGCCATCAGCGAAATTGACTCCGAACATGGTCTTGTCCTTGAACGGGCCAGTTCCCGGCTCATAAAGCGTACTTGTTGCAAACTGGGAATCAATATATCGCTCGCCCGCTTTTTCATCGCCGGGTGCGTAGTCGAAATACCGGGCGTCAATGAATGGCAGGATCACTGCCCCATCGGCGTTCTGTGGGCCGAAACTGTCGGTCCCGTTGAACGTGATCAGCGAATAAAGCTCCTTGATGGTTGGCAGCCGCCAGTCAGTCTTGCCTGCCAGCTCGAATTTCTTCGTTGCTTCAACGGCCTGTTCATAGGTCATTTTGTCGGCTGCGTTGACGACGCCGTCGCCATTCGTGTCCGGACTCTTTTGCCACATCAAGTTGGTGTTCGTGTCGGTAACCGTGCCGTCGCTATTGTCGACATAGTGCGGCTCATGCGCAGGGTGTTGGGCGTCCTGGCCATGGAACGGCTGACCGCTCTCCGGGCAGGGAATTCCGATGCTGTCGCTGAAGCACTCCACTTGCCCTGTACCCACGACAGGAAATGCGGGCGCAGCGAGCGCTGTGGTGCTGGACAAGCAAGCAAGGACGAATAATGCGGGACGCATGAACTTTCACCTCCTGTATAAGCCCATGTGCGGAACCAAAGTGTGCGTTCCGTGTTAAACCAAAAATCGATATTGCTCCCTCACCACACGGAATCGACTGTGATTCAGGCGCATTTACGGCATGCGAGGTTGCATTAGATTTCCTCCAATATCCTGATGTTTCCATTCTTTTAGAGACTTGTTGAATCGATGGGCGCTGCCATCTATACGACTTGGAACTACGCAATAATCCGTATGCGCCCTCCAGGGCCATGCAGCCGGACAGGGATGATATAGGGCGTGCTCGAAACCGTAATTGGACTAGCGGCCGACAACTTGTTGTCGCCGATCATTCTGTTTTTTGCCTTGGGGCTCCTGGCAGCCTTCCTCAAATCAGACCTCACCGTCCCGGAAGCCGTCGCCAAGGGGCTTTCGATCTATCTCTTGTTCGCAATCGGCTACAAGGGCGGGGTCAGTGTCAGCGCGCACGGGATCGATCAGACACTCCTGATGACGCTGGCGGGCGGTATCGTTCTGTCTTTTGCCATCCCGGTGATCGCATTCGGTCTCCTTAAAGTCATGACCCGTTTGAACCAGACCGATGCCGCGGCTGTGGCGGGGCACTATGGCTCGATTTCGATTGTGACCTTCGTGGCCGCCGTCTCGGTCTTGCAGACCCAGGACATCTTCAGCGAAGGCTATATGGTGGCGGTGGCCGCAGCCATGGAAGCGCCCGCAATCCTGTCGGCCCTTTGGCTTGCCAGCCGGGGCGGAAACCGCAAGAACGGCAATGGCGATGACAGTGACGGTCTGATCCGTGAAATCCTTTTGAACGGATCCATCGTGCTGCTGGTCGGGTCGTTCCTGATCGGGCTCGTCACAGGCGAGCAAGGCCTCAAGGAAATCGAAAGTTTCATCGTGGCGCCTTTCAAGGGGGTGCTGTGCCTGTTCCTGCTCGACATGGGGCTTGTCGCTGGCCGGGGGCTGCGGTCCAGCAGCAAGGTCCTGACACCCGGCCTGATCGGGTTCGGGATCGTCATGCCTATCCTTGGCAGTCTGCTGGGATTGGCTGCCGGGTCCCTCGTCGGTCTTTCGCTCGGGGGGACGGTGTTGATGATGGTTCTGTCGGCGTCCGCCTCCTACATCGCGGTCCCGGCGGCCATGCGCGTGGCGTTGCCGGAAGCCAATCCGTCCATTTATCTGACCATGTCGCTTGGCGTGACCTTTCCGTTTAACCTGACGCTTGGCATTCCGCTTTATCTTTTCCTGGCAACCACTATCGGAGGCTGACCGGACATGGACACCAACACGGCAAAACGGGTCGAGATCATTATTGAAGCCCCGATGGAAGAGCGGCTGACCAACGCGCTGGAAAACGCCGGCGTTTCCGGCTTCACCATTCTTCCGGTGCTCGGCGGCAGCGGACGGTCCGGCCGCTGGAGCCGGGAAGGGCAGATCTCGCGTGCCGGGGGCATGGTCGCAGTCATCTGCATCATCAGGGAAGACCGGCTGGACGATCTGCTCGAAGCGGCTTTCAAGGTGGTCAAGCGTCATATCGGAGTGGTCAGCGTGACGGATTGTCAGGTTTTGCGGGCGGAAAGGTTCTAAGTATCGACGCTCCAATATCTGACTACGCAATTCCCCGTATCTAGGCGTGGTGTTGCGGATCTTTTATAGCTTCCCCTTACAGAGTTCTGTTTGAGGACATTCGGGACGAAGCTGGAGATCTCAGGTTGACCTTTCCGTCGCGCTTGTTGGCCGGATATGGCCACTACCTTCAAAAGGGGTTTGTGCGTTACAAGGAAACGCACGAACACCTTGCGATGTACGGCCAGCACCCGGAAGTTCTTGTCATTACATGCTGCGACAGCCGTTTGACGCCGGAAGGGGTGTTTCATTCGGGCCCGGGTGAACTTTTTGTCATTCGCAACGTTGCAAATCTCGTGCCGCCCTTTGAGGCGACAGACGGCCAGCATGGCACCAGCGCGGCGATCGAATATGCGGTCAGCGCCCTCAAGGTGAAGCATATCGTCATCATGGGGCATGCGAAATGCGGCGGGGTTCAGGCTTTTCGCGAAAACGCCAATAAGTCGACCTTGAAGGGGGATTTCATCGGGCGGTGGATCAAGTTGCTTGAACCGGCCGCCATTTCCATGGCGTGCATGCCGGTCGACCGGATCGACGACCCCCAGCTTGCGATGGAATATGCCGGGGTGAGGCAATCCCTCAAGAACCTGATGACGTTTCCGTTTGTTTCGGAGCGTGTCGAGGCGCAGGATATGGAGCTGCACGGGGCCTGGTTTGATATCGGGTCCGGTGAATTGCGCTTGATGGATCCGAAGACCGAGCGGTTCGAAACCGCTGCTTCAAGCGCTATTCTGGCGGCCGAATAGGCTGGCGTCAGACCGCAAACAACAATCCGCATCCGGCAACAACCAGTCCGGCGCCAATCCAAGCGCCGGCGGCCGGTACCTCGCGTGTTCGCCACCAGAGCAGCGGCAGAAGGAGTGCGGGTGTTGTTGCTGAAAGCGTTGAAATGATACCCACATCTCCGCCTTCGAGGGCGAAAAGGATCAACGTCATTCCAAGCCCCATGGCCAAAAAGCCGGACAGCGCCACCATGCCGAGGATCGGAAACGTCAAGGCGCCTTGCGGTTTCAGGGCCTTGAGGGGAAGTGCGGTCAGGGTAACGAGGCAGAAGGCGGCAGCCCCGATCCGCACTGCAGAGGCGGCAACCGGGTCGACGCCGGTTTCCATCACCGGGCGCGCAATCAGGGAACCGAGCGACTGGCAAAGTGCGGCAACAAGGCCAAGTGAAATGCCTAGCCACAGCGGCCCCTTGACGCTTTCCCATTGGTGCAATTGGGACTTTTGCTTGCCGAACCGGATTGCCAGAACCACACCAAGAACCGTGAGGACGATGCCGAGGATCTGGTAGGGGCCAAGTGTTTCGTCCAAGAGCCACCAGCCGAGTACCGCTGACATGGGCGCGTTCATCGAGAACAGCATGCCGGTGCGCCGGGGTCCTAGCCGGTTCATTGTAAGAAACAAGGCCGTGTCGCCCAGAAAAATGCCGATGAAACCGGAGATCAGAAGCGGGATCGCCCGGTCCATATCGACCGTCTGCCATCCTCCCATGACCGCTGTTGCGGCGATCAGCATCATAAAGACCACAACCATCCGGACCCGGTTGAAGGCCAGGGCACCGAGATGGCGGGCCGGATCTGCGGACACCAGACCGGTCAGTGCCCAAAGGGCGGCGGCACCAAGGGCTGCGAGCTCATAAACATACATGAGACGGGGTCTTCGGTTTGGTGATTATGAAGCGGGCAGGGGCGTCTTGACCTGAGAAAGACTACAGCAGGTTGGAGGCCTTTCCGGTCCAGGCATATTCGAAGAAGGCCGTCTCAAGCCGGCTCATCCGGCGGAACAGGGAGGCAAGGGTCTCCTGTTCGGGGCCGGATAGTTCGGGACCTATGCCGTCCATCTCCGACCTGATCCAGTTGACGAAGGTCTCAAACCCGCTGACCGCATGAAGGTCGATCCATTCGGCGAGATAGAACTGGTCCGGGCGTGGTTTGGCGGCTTCCCGCTGGCCCCAGCTGAGATAGCACCATTCGGCGCACAGAAGGCAGACAAGGCCGTCTGCATAGCTGCCTTCGCCCGATGCTGACAGCAATACATCCGAAAACGCCCGCGTGACCGGTCCCTGCGCGGCCGCTTCATATGTGCCGGCCGGAACACCAAGCGCTTCGAATGACCTCAGGAAATAGTCGTTTTCTTCCGAAGTGAGCAGCGCCAGAAATCCGGACAGCTTGGCCTTGGAACGCATGCCGGGGGCCTTGGCGACCAGAAAACCCAGTGTCGAGGCCAGATCGGTGACAAATGTATAGTCTTCGATCAGGTACCGGGTATAGGCTTCGCTTGGCATGGTGCCGTCGCCGATCGCCTGTGTGAACGGATGGGACGTGGCTTGCGTCCAGTAGGGTTCGCCCTTGGCTGCCAGCCAGTTCGTGAAACGTGCGTCCGGATTGTGGGCCTGATAATCCTTGAAAGATCCGGTGAACCGAATGGTCATGGCGGTGCCATGCTCCCCCTGAAAACAAAAAGAAAGGGCGCCCGGAGGCGCCCATTGAAATCATGCAGCCGCTTTTTTCGGCTGGATCAATCCGCGGTTGACCAGGACTTCGGCGATCTGAACCGTGTTCAGGGCCGCACCCTTGCGCAGATTGTCGGAGACAACCCACAGGTTGAGGCCGTTTTCGACGGTTGCGTCCTCACGGATGCGGGAAATGTAGGTGGCGTCTTCGCCCGCACTTTCGTAAGGGGTGATGTAGCCGCCGTCTTCCTGCTTGTCGATGACAAGGCAGCCCGGAGCCTCGCGCAGGATGTCGCGGGCCTGATCGGCGGTGATCTCGTTCTCGAATTCGATGTTGACGCTCTCGGCATGGCCTATGAAGACCGGGACACGTACGGCGGTGCAGGTCACCTTGATCTTCGGATCGAGCATCTTCTTGGTTTCGGCCAGCACCTTCCATTCTTCCTTGGTGTAGCCGTCTTCCATGAAGACATCGATATGAGGGATGATGTTGAAGGCAATGCGCTTGGTGAACTTCTCCGGCTCGATCGGGTCGTTCACGAACACCGCACGGGTCTGGTTGAAGAGTTCTTCCATCGCTTCCTTGCCGCCGCCGGAGACAGACTGGTAGGTGGAAACGACCACGCGTTTGATCCGCGCCACGTCATGCAGCGGCTTCAGTGCAACAACCAGCTGGGCGGTCGAGCAGTTCGGGTTGGCGATGATGTTTTTCTTGGAGAAGCCAACGATGTCATCGGCATTCACTTCCGGGACGATCAGCGGCACTTCCGCGTCGTAGCGCCATGCGGACGAGTTGTCGATGACGACACAGCCCTTCGCGCCGATGCGCGGAGACCATTCCTTGGAAATCGATCCGCCTGCGGACATCAGGCAGATGTCGGTGTCGGAAAAATCGTAGTTTTCCATCGCCTGAACGGTCAGCGTCTTGTCGCCAAAGGAGACCTCGGTGCCTTGCGAGCGGCGGGAGGCGAGAGCGACGACCTCGTCTGCCGGAAAGCCGCGCTCAGCCAGAATGTCGAGCATTTCCCGGCCGACATTGCCGGTCGCGCCTGCAACTGCGATCTTGTAACCCATGTTGAAATTCCTCGTCCGTCTCCCCGCTCTGCCGGTGCCTGCGTGATGCGTGCGCCGACCCTTCGGCACCCCCCATCCCCGGGGAGCGCGGGACGAGCGGCACCGTTAAGCGGTGGTTTTTGTCGTCGTGGTCTTGCGTTTGGCTACAGCTGTCCCGTCAGCACGACGGCTTGCGCGTGAGAATGTCACGTCGGCAATCGTTTCGGCCATGAGGGTCAAAATGTCGGCGGTCAGCCGGGTCATGCTGTATCGCAATCACGTTAGAACTCAGATTGGCGTGTTCTTGCTCGCGCGCCAACGCTTGTCAACTGTTTTGATTCCCCCAATGGATTAATCGCTTGCCCCACTGATTTTTTCTCAGCCCTTGCAGGGCTTTGTCTCAACGAAGTGGCGTGTCGGTCATAAACGGCTTTCTATGAATCTAGAAATCATGATATCCTGAATTATGGATATAAATGAAGCCTTGGGCGCATTCAGCGCCCTCAGTCAAAAAACCCGTCTGGAAGTCTTGCAGCTTCTGATCAAGGCCGGTCCGGACGGCATGAGTGCAGGTCAGATCGGGGAAACACTGAATGTCCGGCAAAACACGATGTCCGCCAATCTGGCGATCTTGTTGGGCGCCGGGCTGGTCCGGAAGGAAAGGGCGGGCCGGTCCATCCGCTACTCCGCCGACCTGTCAGGCGTTGCCGGGCTATTGTCATTTCTGATGGCCGATTGCTGTGGCGGTCAGCCGGAACTCTGCCAACGGGTTATTTCCGACATCACATGCGCGCAAAAGGAACACGGGAGGGAAGAAAATGTCTGACACCGCTTATAATGTTTTGTTCTTGTGCACCGGCAATTCTGCCAGATCAATCATGGCGGAAGCGATCCTCAATCGGGATGGAAAGGGCCGTTTCAAAGGCTACTCGGCAGGGTCCAGTCCCGCCGGTACGGTCACGCCCGAAACCCTGGAGCTGCTGGAGAAGCTCAATTTCAAGACCGGGGACTTCCGGTCCAAGAGCTGGGACGAGTTCGCAAGAGCGGATGCGCCGGTGATGGATTTTGTCTTTACCGTTTGCGACAACGCGGCGCGGGAAACCTGCCCGGTCTGGCCGGGCCAGCCGATGTCGGCGCATTGGGGCGTGCCTGATCCTGTGAAAGTGAGCGGAAATCTCGCGGAACACAGCCTGGCTTTCTCGGAAGCGTTTCGAATGCTGAACAATCGAATCTCCGTATTCATGAACTTGCCGCTTGCATCCCTTGACAAGCTGTCGCTGCAAAAAAGGCTTGATGATATTGGCAAGGCCGGGACGGAAGAACCACTGGCATGAAGGGACGAAATTCAGCATATCTTTATGAAAAGATTATGCTTTCTCCTTAGGGTGAAGACATCTTGCGCGGCTTGGTTTCACAAAAACTTCAAACAACTGTCACCGCCCCTCCATCCGTGCTCCCTAGCGTGCGCGCGACATTTTGGGAGTGTCATTAATAACATGGGGTTTGGAAAATGAAGAGCTTGCGCAAACAATTGCTGGCAGGCGCCGGTCTGGCCATTGCATTCGGTATTACTGCTTCGGTAGCCGAGGCGGCCTATTTCGAGCGCATCAATTCCTATCCGGTCTACAAGACCTTGCCGGAAGGCGCCGCGAAAGACACGGAAACGGTGGCCGAGATTATCTATGCCTCCAGGGATGGCCGCACGCTCGCATTCACCGACAGCCCCGGTGAAGCGATTGTTTTCATCAATGCGGCCAACCCGGTCAATATCCAGCCGATGGGCCGTACAGACCTTGGCGGGGAACCGACTTCCGTAGCGGTCGGCAAAAACGCTGCCTACGCAGGCGTGAACACCAGCGAAGACTATGTAAACGCGTCCGGCCATCTGGCCGTGATCAGCCTCGCCGACATGGGCATCACCGCGACCTGCGACGCCAAGGGCCAGCCGGATTCCGTTGCCATCTCGCCGGATGGCAAATTCCTTGCCATCGCCATTGAAAATGAGCGTGATGAAGACCTGAACGACGGTGTCATCCCGCAGATGCCGGCCGGTCATCTTGCGATCTTCGATCTCGATGAAAACGGCGCGCCGACCAATTGCGATGGGGTTCGCATTGTGGACATGACCGGCATGGCCGAGGTTGCTGGCTCCGATCCGGAACCGGAGTTCGTGTCGATCAATGACAACAATCAGGCCGTCGTGACGCTTCAGGAAAACAATCATCTCGTGGTGATTGACCTGCCATCCGGCAATGTCGTGTCCCATTTTTCCGCCGGTGGTGCGAGCGCCGAGAACATTCCGGTCACCAAGGACCGTATGAGCGATGCGTCGGGCAGCATAGCAGATGTGGCCCGTGAGCCGGATGCGGTGGCCTGGATCGACAACGACCGGTTTGTGACCGCAAACGAAGGCGATTACGAAGGCGGTTCGCGGGGTTTTACCATCTGGAACACCAAGGGCGACGTCCTGTTCGACAGCGGCAACCAGATGGAACATCTGGGCATGTCCCACGGCCATTATCCGGCCAAGCGGGCCGCCAAGAAGGGCACTGAACCGGAAGGCGTGGCCGTTGGTGACTTCGGCGGCGAAACCCTGATCTTCGTGAACTCCGAACGCGGCAATTTTGTTGCCGTTTACAAGGACACCGGCGGTGCGCCGGAATTCGTCCAGCTGCTGCCGACCCATGTCGGCCCGGAAGGCCTTCTGGCAATTCCGCAGCGCGACCTCTTTGCGGTTGCCAACGAAGTCGATGAAGATGGCGTGCGGTCCCACGTGACGCTGTATCAGTATGGCTCAGAGGCACCGTCCTATCCGTCGGTCACGTCAGACATGGACCCGGAAAAGGGTGCACCGATCGGTTGGGGCGCGCTGTCAGGTCTTGCAGCCGACCCGGGTGATGCCAACAAGCTTTACGCGGTCAGCGACAGCTTCTACGACAAGGGCCGGATCTACACGCTCGACATTTCGTCGAAGCCGGCAAGGATCGTGTCTTACACAGATGTCACCGGTGCAAATCAGGAGCGTCTGGACCTTGAGGGCATTTCAATTGCCAGGGATGGCGGTTTCTGGCTCGCTTCCGAAGGCCACCCGGACAACAACCGTGGCCACCTGCTTCTGAAGACAGACGCCAAGGGTGCCGTCCAGGAGGAAATCACCCTGCCGCAGTCGCTGATCGATCAGGGCAAGCGCTTCTCCCTGGAAGGTGTTGCCGAATTCGAGATGAACGGTCAGGATCTGGTCGCAATTGCCGTTCAACGCGAGTGGGGCGACGATCCGAAGGGCCTGACGAAGCTCGGCATCTACAATCCCTCGGATAAATCCTGGGGCTTCGTCCATTATACGCTCGATGCTCCGGCGTCTCCTGCCGGAGGCTGGGTTGGCCTGTCTGAAATCGTGTCTCTCGGCAATGGCGCGTTCGCCATTCTGGAGCGCGACAACAAGGGCGGTGAAGATGCGGCGATCAAGCAGATCACCGTTGTGGATTTGAACGGTGTGATGCCCGCTGCCCATGGTGGGCAGTTGCCGGTCCTGAACAAGCGCATGGCGATGGACATCCTGCCTGCCATGGCGCAGTCAAAGGGCTGGATCCTGGACAAGCCGGAAGGCCTTGCGGTGACGGCTGACGGACGTCTGATCCTGATCACGGACAATGACGGTGTCGACGACGCTCCGGGTGAAACCCAGCTGATTGACCTCGGTCCGGCATCGCGTCTGAACTGATACGGTCCATGAAAAGAAGTCGCCCGGCCGAAACCGGCCGGGCGTTTTTATGTCGAGGCTCCTGCCGCCTGCCGAAAGGCGTAATCCCGCTATTCGCCCGTGTGCTGGATCAGATCCCACTTGTTGCCGAAGGGGTCTTGAAACACGGCAACTGTTCCATAGCTCTCGTGCCGCGGTTCTTCCAGAAACTGCACACCAGCCGATTTCATCGACCGGTAGTCGGCATTGAAGTCATCTGTTGCCAGAAACAGAAACACACGGCCGCCGGCCTGCTTGCCGATGGCCGCATCCTGCCCTTCGCCATCTGCCTTGGCCAGAAGCAACCGTGTACCGGCGCCGCCTCTTGGCGCAACGAGAACCCAGCGCTTGGTTTCGGTAAGCCTGGTGTCTTCAATCAGATCAAACCCGAGACACTGCGTGTAGAATTCAATCGCCGGGTCATAGTCCGGGACGACAAGGGTGATGGCGGCAAGAGATTGGGCCAATTCTAGTTCGCCCGTTTGTAGACCGAAATGTTCTTGAAGCTGGCCACATCGACCAGATGAACGGTCTGTGTCACGGTCAAGGTCGTTCCGTCCTCGGACAATTCCCGCTCTGCCTTCATGATCGTCAGCCCTCCACGGCGTGCTTCCGAAACCAGTTTCCGGTCGTTCTGAAACACCAGCCGCATGGCATCGACCAGTCCGCTCTTGCCCAGCTTGACTTCCGGACCGTCGGGCAGGGCCTCGAAACTGTCATTGGTGACCTCACCATCAGCCGCGACCTGATTCATGGTGAAAATGGCCATTCCGAAATTGTCTTCGATCCTCAGGGTCGCGCTTTTCGGCGGGTCCCCCTGCTCGAAATCGCTTTCCTCCGGGTCAAGGATCCATGTTCCGAGAAAGGGGCCGAGCTTGTCTTCGATCATTTTTTTTTTCGCTTGCTTCGGGACATCGTTGAGGCTGCTTTCTTAGTCGAGTGCAGGGGACTGTCAACCTGTCGGCAGTTTTGGCTTTGGAAAGGGCAGATGCTGCCGGAACCGGGATAAATCGGCCTGATGTGATTGTTTGGTTATGAGCTAAATCAAAAATAGTGGTTGTACTATGATGCAATCAGAAGGGATAATCTTGTCTGCATTTTTTTATGGAGAAGGATAATGAGTTTTTCATTGAAACGTTTGATCCGCCTTTTTTTGAAAGGATTGCTTGTTTCGTCTGCTTCAATGGCCGGGGCATATGGAGCAAAGGCATGCACGAGTTTTCTTCTGACTGCAGCGGATGGTGCGCCTGTTTATGGACGTATGCGTATTCCGACATCATCTGACCAGTAA
>NZ_SMMF01000101.1:0-257 GCF_009711355.1 Roseibium sp. RKSG952
ATCGACCAATGGTACGCCAGCTCTAAAACTTGCTCCAATTGCGACGAGAAACACGAAAAAATGACGTTGGATGTGCGAAACTGGACGTGTTCCAGTTGCTGCGCAGAGCATGTTAAGGATTCGAAGGTTTCTTGTTCGACGGCGCTTGCTTGGGCCCGCCGTTAGGACTTATACATCAGAATAACCTTTAGGACTCGTGTCATGAAGGCTTTTTATGAATCCTTTAAGTCATTCGCGGAGTAGGCGACAGATGGGCG
>NZ_SMMF01000303.1:0-541 GCF_009711355.1 Roseibium sp. RKSG952
CCTCAAGTAGCGAAGCGGTAGGCGAACAACTTGAAGACTTCGATGGCGCGGCCGAAATTCTGCGCGCCTGGAGTGAAGGTCTCACACCGGACCCGGATCTGACCGTGTCGCAATGGGCCGATCGGCACCGGATGCTGTCCGGTCGCGCGTCCGCTGAGCCCGGGCGTTATCGCACGGCGCGCACGCCCTACATGGGCGAGATCATGGACCGGCTGTCGCCCGGCGATCCGGCACAGCGGATCGTGTTCATGAAGGCCGCGCAGGTCGGTGCGACCGAGGCGGGCAACAACTGGATCGGTTTTGCGATCCACCAGGCGCCGGGGCCGATGCTGGCGGTCCAGCCGACGGTGGAGCTGGCGAAACGGAACTCACGACAGCGGATCGATCCGCTTATCGACGAAAGCCCGGAGCTGCGGCGGCGGGTCAAACCGGCGCGCTCGCGTGACGCGGGCAATACGATGCTGTCCAAGGAATTCGCGGGCGGCATCCTGATCATGACCGGGGCAAATTCGGCGGTAGGTCTCCGCTCGACTCCGGCGCG
>NZ_SMMF01000961.1:0-48890 GCF_009711355.1 Roseibium sp. RKSG952
ATGTGCCGATGGTCCAAGACAATGCAAGGCAAGCTCTTCTAGTCGGCAAATTGCTCGGCGACTATTTCACCAAACCTGTCGAAAAACTTGGCCGAGAGCTTCTTCGCCGTACCCGCAATCAATCGACTGCCCAGCTGTGCAATTTTTCCGCCGATTTCAACCTTCGCTGTGTAAGACAGCACAGTTTCTTCCCCATCCGGAGAGAGAGAAACATCAGCACCGCCTTTGGCAAATCCCGCTGCACCTCCTTTTCCTTCACCAGTCAGGGAAAACTCTTCTGGCGCTTTGGAGTTGTCCAATGTCACTTCCCCGCTGAAGCGTGCTTTGACGGGGCCGATCTTCAACACGACCTTGGCCTCAAGATGCTCGGGAGAATGCTGTATCAATTCCTCACAACCAGGGATGCACTCCCGCAACACATCCGGATCGTTCAATGCGCGATACACGACATCTCGCGGGGCAGCGATGCGGATTTCGTCATTTAGTTCCATCTGAGGGTCCTTTTCTCAACAACATCTGGGATAAACGCGAAGCGCAGCTTCGGTCGCTTCTTCCGGGGTCATTTTGGGTTGCGCAGCCCTGAAGGCGCGCAACCAATCACGCCATTTTTTCATCATGCGAAGTCTCCTCGGATTTGTCTGAATTTCGCCAGAGGATAATTTCCGCAAGGATCGACAGTGCGATCTCATGCGGATCGATGGCGCGGATATCGAGACCTGCCGGTGATTTGAGCCGTTTGGTTTTTTCAAGGGCCAACCCCTGTGCGACCAGTCTATCGCACAACACCTGAGCCTTACGGCGGCTTGCAACCATGGACACCCGGCGTGCCGGAGTTTCCAAGGCAGCTTTCAACGCAGCGCCATCCCCCTGCCCCTGCGAGGCGACAACAACGAAGTCGCGCGGTTCGACGCCCAATGCGGTTACATCGTCAGGATCAAAGCTGACAAAATCTACCGAACTTTCAGAACCCCCAGGCAAACAAACGCGCAATCCGGTCAACACTGCATGAGACGCGAGAGCACGGGCTATCGGAGATTCTCCAAAAATAACCAGGCGCGGAGCGTGTTGATATGGCTCGATCAACAAATCGACTGTGCCACCTGATGGGCACCCGCTTTTGAAAGTCTGAACACCATCGGAATCTGCCATCGCCACCACCTTGTCCGAGGGTTTCACGCGGATCATTTTCGGAGTTCCACTCGCAAATGCTTCTTGTGCGGATGCACGAACGGCGCGCTGTACGCATGCACCGCCCAGATGGCCCAATATCCGCCCATCTCGCGTGATTGCCGCCTTACCGCCAGCTTTGGCCGAGGTGGCATCGGCTGTACGGAGGACCGTTGCCACACAAAAGGCGTCATCTTTGCTGCGTAACTCCTCAATCGTGTCGAAAATATCGAAACCTGCCATGGCCATGTCCTTTCACAGTTTTCGGAATTCGGTTTCCAACGCCGCCAACGCTGCCAGCGTGTTGGCGGGCAGATGCGCGTCTAAATAGGGCTCAGCCACCTGCATCGCAGCTGCGATGGGTTGATAGTCGCGCCAGCCTTTCAGCGGGTTCAGCCAAACGATCCGTCGCGCTTTTCGCCGTATCCGGGACAAAACATCTCCCAAGGCCTGCGGGTCAGAACTGCAATACCCGTCGGACAGGATCAGCACGATAGTACGGCCGTTCAAAGCCCGCGCGCCGTATCCGTTCAGAAAGTGCTCAAGACTGCCCGAAATGTCCGTGCCGCCGCCAAATCCCTCGGCCATCAGCGACAACCGCCCTGCCGCACGTATGGAGTCGTGATCGCGCAGCGCATCCGTGACGCGCATCAAGCGGGTGTGGAAGAGGTAGGCGTCCGCCTCTGTTCCACTGCCAATCAGACCTTTGAGGAAGGCCAGAAAAACCCGCGAATAGACCGTCATCGATCCACTGACATCGCACAGTGCCACGATCCGCATCGGACGAGGAGGTCGGGCGAGACGGTACAGGTCCATAGGTTCTCCGCCCCGCGCAAGGCTGGCCCGCTGTATGCGACGCATATCCAAAGCAGGGCCTCGCAGCGCCTGTTTGCGCCTGCGCGAGCGCCGGTCGCGAATAGCGCGTGCGATGGCGGTTGCGGCTTGTTCGGCCTGACGCAGCGCGTCTTCATCCATCAATTCACGCAAATCCCGGCGCGACAGGTTGGCCGTACGGGTTGCGATAAGCTTCCCGTCTCTCCCCACGGCCTCCCCATCATCGGTATCAGGTGCGGCGGCCTGGTCCGTACCCGTCTCGGTTTCCTGAGCATCCTGGTTTTCCTGCTGCCAGATCATCGGCCTTGCGGATTGAACCCGTACATGAGTCGTTTGGGCGGTTCCCGTGCGTTGCTTCTCTGAATTGTACCAATAGGCTTCGAACAGGTCATCGAACCGCCGCCAATCGTCGGCGTCGCCAGCCAGCAACACGCAAAGTGCCTGCTGGGCCTGTCTGACGTCCGTTGCCTCAACCGCCGCCAGCGCAGCCAACGCATCCGCCGTTTCAGCCGGTCCCACACGCATTCCGTTCATACGCAAATGTGCGATGAAGCCGGACATGCGATCCGCCAAACCAGACGCACGAGAGGGGAAACGGGTGAACTGCATTATGCCACCTTTCCGATCAGGCGATCCATCACTTCGGGCGGGGCAGCGTCATAGTCCGCGGCAGTTTTCAGAAGGCAAACAAGGGTCGCCTGAACCTCTTCACGAGATTGCGCCATATCGTTGACACCCAGCCCCGAAAGGGCCGCCGCCCAGTCCAGCATCTCGGCGATGCCGGGGGTCTTTTCCAAATCTTCTTTGCGGAGCGCCTGCACGACGCCAACAATCTGGCGCGCCAGCAGCCCTTCGACTTCGGGCATGCGGGCTTTCAGAATCGCCATTTCCGTTTCCCGCGACGGGTAGTCGAGGAAACTATACAGGCACCGACGCCGCAGCGCGTCCGACAGGTCTCGAGTGCCATTCGCCGTCAGGATCACGATGGGCCGCGAACGCGCCTTGATGGTGCCGAGTTCAGGAATGGTGATCTGAAAGTCAGACAGAATCTCAAGCAGGTAAGCCTCAAACTCCTCATCCGCGCGGTCGATCTCATCGATCAGCAGAACAGGCGGTTCTTCTTCGCTGATTGCTTCCAACAATGGTCGCTTTAGCAGATAATCATCAGTGAATAACTGCGCCTCGCTGGTGCCGCCCTGTGCCTCGCTTGCGCGAATAGCCAGCAACTGGCGCTGATAGTTCCACTCATAAATCGCGTGGCTGGCATCGAGCCCTTCATAGCACTGCAACCGGATCAACCGCGCCGCGCGCTTTGCTGCCAACGCCTTGGCGACCTCGGTTTTACCGACCCCAGCCGGGCCTTCCAGCAGCAATGGACGCCCAAGCGTCTGCGCCAGATGCAACGCCATAGCCAATCGGTCGTCGGCAACATAGCCCACCTCGGCGAGGCCTTGCTGTATGTCATGCAAGCTCATGCCATTCTCCCGGATTGCCGCCGCACCAAGTTTCGACGCGGCGGCTTTTCCTGTTAGACGTGCATTCCCAAACCGTTGGCGATCTTCCAGATACGCCAATGGTCATGCGGCATGTGGCTCTGAACAAGGCCAAATGGGCGGAATGCATCATGCACCGCGTTCGAGAACGCGGGCACTCCGCCGACATTCGGGCTCTCGCCCACGCCCTTGGCTCCGATCGGGTGATGTGGAGACGGCGTCACCGTATGATCGGTGGTGTAGTTGGGCGTCTCCCATGCCGTGGGCAGGAAGAAGTCCATCAGAGTGCCAGTCTTCACGTTGCCCATCTCATCATAGGCGATTTCCTGACCCATCGCGATGGCCAGCGCCTCGGTCACGCCACCATGGACCTGCCCTTCGATGATCATGGGGTTGATGCGGGTTCCGCAGTCGTCCAGCGCATAGAACTGCCGGACGTCCCATTCACCGGTATCCACGTCGATCTCCATGACACAAATATAGGCCCCGAACGGATAGGTCATGTTCGGCGGGTCATAGTAGCTGACAGCCTCAAGGCCGGGTTCCAGCCCCGGGATCGCCTGATTATAGGCAGCGAAAGCGATTTCCTTCATGGTCTTGAACCGCTCGGGCGCGCCTTTGACGGCGAAGCGATCCACATCCCATTCGACGTCGTCATCGTGGACCTCAAGCAGGTAAGCCGCGATCATCTGCGCCTTGGCGCGGATTTTGCGGGCGGCCATCGCCGTTGCCGCACCGGCCACAGGTGTCGACCGAGACCCATAGGTGCCAAGACCATAAGGCGCGGTATCAGTGTCGCCTTCTTCCAGCGTGATGTCATCGGCAGGCAGGCCAATCTCACTGGCGATGATCTGGGCAAAGGTCGTGGCATGGCCCTGACCCTGGCTGATCGTCCCCAGCCGCGCGATGGCGGAGCCGGTCGGGTGGATGCGGATTTCGCAGGAGTCGAACATACCCAGACCGAGGATATCGCAGTTCTTGACCGGTCCGGCCCCAACGATTTCGGTGAAGTGCGTTAGGCCAATCCCCAGCAGTTTACGCGTCTTGCCAGCCTTGAAATCATCGATCCGTTGCGCCTGTTCCGCCCGCAGACCTTCATAGTCCACGGCCTTCAGCGCCTTGTCCCACGCAGTGTGATAATCGCCCGAGTCATATTCCCAACCCAGCGCGGACTGATACGGGAACTGATCTTTCCGGATAAAATTGATCCGGCGCAGCTCGGCCGCGTCCATGTTCAGTTTGATGGCCAGAACCTCGATCATCCGTTCGATGAAATAGGCCGCCTCGGTCACGCGGAAGGAACAACGATAGGCAACACCGCCCGGTGCCTTGTTGGTGTAAACCCCATCCACAGCCAGATAAGCAGTCGGGATGTCATATGACCCAGTGCAGATGTTCATGAATCCGGCCGGGAATTTGGTCGGATCGGCACAGGCGTCAAATCCACCATGATCCGCCGTGGTATGACACCAGAGGCCAGTGATCTTGCCGTCCTTGGTCGCCGCGATCTTGCCCTGCATCCAGTAGTCACGCGCAAAGGCGGTGGACATCAGGTTTTCCATCCGGTTCTCGACCCATTTCACCGGTTGGCCGGTGACAATCGAGGCGACGACCGAGCAGACATAGCCGGCATAGGCACCAACCTTGTTACCGAAGCCACCACCGATATCGGGGCTGATCACCCGGATATTGTGTTCGGCAAGGCCAGAGATCAGCGACACAACCGTCCGGATCGCGTGTGGGGCCTGGAAGGTGCCATAGAGCGTCAGCTTGCCGGTGACCTTATCCATAGAAGCGACACAGCCGCAGGTCTCCAGCGGGCAAGGGTGGGTCCGATGGTAATAAACCATCTCTTCGGCCACGACATCGGCCTCACCCAGCACGGCTTCCGTCGCATCTTTGTCGCCCTGTTCCCAAGTGAAAATGTGGTTGTGATGCTTGCGCGGCCCGTGCGCGCCCTCGGTCTGACCCGCAAGGTCTTCGCGCAGGACAACGTCCGATTTCAGCGCCTCGAACGGGTCGGTCAGGACGGGTAGTTCTTCGTACTCAACCTCGACCAGTTCTGCCGCATCGGCCGCGATGTAGCGATTTTCGGCGACGACATAGGCGACTTCCTGGCCCTGAAACAGAACCTTGCCATCGGCCAGCACCATCTGCTTGTCACCTGCCAGCGTCGGCATCCAATGCAGACCCAGCGGAGCCAGATCTTCGGCGGTCAACACGGCAACCACACCCGGCACGGCCAGTGCGGCGTCCTTGTTCACACTGACAACGCGAGCGTGGGCGTAAGGCGAACGGACGAACGCGCCAAAAAGCATCCCGTCCAGTTTGATGTCATCGACGTAGTTGCCCTTGCCTTGGGTGAAGCGCACATCCTCGACGCGTTTGCGCGAGCTGCCCATCCCTTTGAGATTTGCAGCGCGTTCTTCGGGGGTCATGGTTTGATCGTTCATTCCGCAGCCTCCTTCTGAGCGTTCAGCATGTCAGCCGAGGCCGAGATCGCCTTGACGATGTTCTGATATCCGGTGCAGCGGCACAGGTTTCCAGCCATACCAAAGCGGATTTCTTCCTCGGTCGGGTTCGGGTTTTCCTGCAGAAGGCGATGCGCGCGGGTGATCATGCCCGGCGTGCAGAAACCGCACTGCAGCCCGTGATGTTCGCGGAACATCTCTTGCAGAACACCAAGGCTGCCGTCGTCATTGGTCAGGCCTTCGACAGTGGTAACATCGGCTCCGTTCACCTGCGCCACGAATGTCGTACAGGATTTGACCGACTTGCCATCAATATCCACGGTGCAGGCGCCGCAATGACTGGTTTCACACCCGATGTGGGGGCCGGTGATTTTCAGATCTTCCCGCAGGAAGTGGATTAACAGCGTGCGCGGCTCGGCCAGACCTTCGACCTGTTTGCCGTTCACGGTGAGTTTGACGTGCATTTTTGACATTGTTGTTCCTCCCCTCAACTCGCGCGGCTTTGCGCACGGTCGATGGCACGGCGCAGCATCACAGCGGCCACGTGTTTTTTGAATTCGACTGGGCCGCGATTGTCGGCCACCGGGTCGATTGCTTCAAGCATCGCGGCGACGCAGCCGCTGACGTCTCCGTCGGCCAGCGCATTGCTTGCGCTTTCGGACCAGACGGGCGTGTCCGCAAGATTGGTCATCGCGACCGAGGCCTGACCGTTGCCAACCATCACCGCAGCTGCGGCCGTCGCGTAATCGCCGATCTTGCGTTTCTGCTTCTCGTACGCCTGACCCACCCCGGAGCCTGGCACGGGGATCGAAATCCGGGTCAGGATTTCCTCATCCTCGCGCGCAGTGAAGTAAGCGGCCTCATAGAATTCCCGAGCCGCAACACTGCGGCTGCCATCAGGACCGGAAAGCTCGAATGTCGCGTTCAAACACTGCATCAGCCCTGGCATGTCGTTGCCCGGGTCGCCGTTGGCGACGTTGCCTCCGACTGTGCCCACATAACGCACCTGAGGGTCAGCGATCTGCAATGCCGCCTCTCGGATCAACGGAATGGCCGAAGCCAGACCGTCATGGGTGATCAGTTCATGCTGGGTCACCATCGCGCCAAGTGTCGCGGTATCAGCGCCGACCTCGATGCCCTTGAGTTCCTCAATGGCCTGCAGATCAACCAGATGACCCATCTCGGCCATGCGCAGCTTCATCATCGGGATCAGGCTGTGCCCGCCCGCGATCACACGCGCTTCATCTCCGTGTTCCTGTAAAATACCTATGGCCGAGGCGATGTCGCCTGGCCGGTGATACTCAAAACCGGCTGGTATCATGTTTTTCCTCCCTGGGTCCGGACGAAATGCCTTGGGGGACCTAGGGTAAGAAAAAGACGACGAGATCAGCCGTTCCAGCAGGCGGGAACGGGGCGCGTCGCTTGTTTCACGAGTTGCGAATAAGCTGCACGAGTTACGATCAGAGACCCAGTGCCTCTCGGACATCCGTTAGACGGGATCGGCTGACCGGAACCTTTGTCAACGCGTCGATTCCGTCGAAATAGCAGGTGCCATTATCCTTGTGTCGCTCGAAACTTGTCACATGTTTCGGGTTTACCAGATAACTACGATGCGCCCGCAGGAAGCCATCCGGTTTCAGGCGGCTTTCGGCTTCGGTAATCGACCAGGGGCAGAACAGCTTCTCGGACCCGATATAAAGAACGGTATAGTGCCCCTCGGCGCGGATGGCCGCGATCTTGCCGGATTCACTAAAGAACGTTTGCCCTTCTCGCTCGAAAGGGACACCCGCACGCATCTGAACTGGCGCGTTGGGTTCCGGCTCAGACGTGTCAGGTTGTGCTGCTACCTCTGTCTCAAATCCAAGGAAGGTAACACCTGTCAGAAGAAACGCCCCGCAGATCAGGAAAACTGCAATAGTAACGCCCATGGCAAGAACCTGGTTGTTCAGCGCAGGTCCGGCCCCACTGGCGTTATCACTGGCAACAAAATCAGTCAGACCGGTCGCCACAAAATGCATAGTAAACACGGCCAAACCAAAACAGACCGTTCCAAGCAGAATATTGCGCTGTGTCCGGTTGTCATAAGCAACCCAGATTGCAAGCACGGACAGCACTACAGAGGCGAGGGTCGCAATTACCACGTCGAGCGCATTGTAGACCGGTCGACAAAGCTCCATCCCCGCCATTCCGACATAGTGCATTACCACGATGCCCAGCCCGACAATAACACCGGCCCCCACAATGGTTGGCATGGTTCTGGGACGGAAATGTAATAGCAATAGTGCCAAACCAACCATCAGAATGGCAACCAAAGCTGAAATCAGGGTAACCAACGCGTCGTAGTAGAACAGGATCGGCAGCTGCAATCCCAGCATCGCAACAAAATGCATCGACCAGATGCCCCCGCCCAGAATGACGGCTGCAAGCGCAACAACGAACTTTCGCTTTTGGTTATCAAGTTTGGACGCGCCATGTGTCAGATAGAGGCCGGTAAACCCAGCCATCAGCGCCACGGCCAATGAGGCCGCCACGAGCCACGCGTTATGCGAATAGTCCAACATTATGGTATGCACGCCCTCCCCAGCGCGTGCATGAAGTTAGCAAACTGCAATTCATGGTACAATCTACTCTGATTGGACGGGATCAGCCTGTCTCTGGCTGGTAATGACGACCAATCGGGCCGTTCCGGTCATTAAGTGTTAGACCTCAAACTACTCAAAACCGATTGCGTAATAGCGGCCGTGTCGGCCACCCCACCCAAGTCCGGCGGCAGCAGCCCAGCTGACAAAACGTTATCCACTGCTCGCTCTATCGCACGCGCTGCGTGAAGATGCCCAAAGCCGTGCTCAAACATCATCGCCACAGACAGGATCGCGCCGATCGGGTTAGCGATACCTCGTCCGGAGATATCCGGCGCGCTGCCATGGGTCGGCTCGTAGAGCCCTCCCTTGACCGGATGTCCAGCCCGAACAGCGGCAGGAAGCGTCGCAGAAGGCAGCATCCCCAGCGATCCGGAAACCACAGCGATAAGATCCGAGATGAGATCCCCGAACAGGTTGTCGGCCAGCAGTACGTCAAAGTCCCGAGGCGCGCGCGCCACAGCAAAGAGTGCGTAGTCCATCAACAAATGGTTGAGCTCGATATCGGGATATTCGTCGTGCCCGATCCGCGCCACCGTTTCACGCCAGAGCTTGCCGCTCTCCATCACGTTGGACTTGTCCAGAGAGGTCACATACCCTCGCCGTCCGCGCGCTGCCTCAAAGGCACAGCGGGCGATGCGTTCAATTTCTGCCGTGCGGTACTCGCTGATCTCAAAAGCGCGGACTTGGCCGTCATTCAGCACCTCGCGCCCGCGAGGTTCACCATAGTAGATGCCGCCTGAATTTTCCCGAACAACCAGCAGATCAGCCCCCTCCACGACCTCTGGCCGATACGGTGTCTGCGGCAAGAGCGCCGACCAGGCACGCACAGGACGCAGGGCGTTGTACACGTCCAATTCGATCCGCAGACGGGTCAGGCCATCGGTTTCGGTAATGGGTCTGTCAATCCTGATGTCGTCCCATTCCGGCCCGCCCACTGCGCCGACCAGAATAGCGTCCGCGGCCCGCGCCTTGGCGACGACCGCATCCGTGCAGAACGTTCCATGCACGTCCCAGGACGCACCGCCAAGAAGATCTTCGCCGATGTCGACCGCGACATCGAATTGATTGGCAGCCTGGCGCAACACCTCCAGCCCGCTGGCGACAACCTCGGGGCCAATGTGGTCACCGCCAAGAGCGAGCACCTTGAATGGGCCATTCATCCCGCCATCCCCTGCTGCAGCACCATATGCATGGCATCGGAGTCCAGGTCCCGCTGAAGCAGACGCAGGCTGGAATGAAAGTCGTCCAGATCGACCGATGATGTCAGGACTGCACGCGGCGGCGTTTCAGGCGTGAACCCGGTTCGACCGTGCAACAGCCGCTGATTGTCAAACAACAGCCCTTCTCCCGCCTTCAGATCCAGCGTGAGGCGCAGATCGTCACTATACAGCAGGTCAAAGAGCCTCTTCAGAGCGCGGTACGCCAGGGCCACCTGATCCGCGGGAACATCCAGCGGAGAGATTTGCCGCTCGTTCATCCGTACACCGCAAACCTCACCCTGATCATCCCGCTGAATGATCGGTAAACGGGATTTGTACCAGCGCATGTTGCCATGGCTGTTGTCACCGGGGTCAAAGCGCTGGCACGTCACCCGCATGTTACAGAGCAGATCAAAGTCCTCGGGCCACTTCTCCTTCAGGCGCCGGACGGCTTCGAACCCGTCAACCAGCATCGAAGCGCCTCCGTTCGAACTGGGTCGCAGAACCTGAAACACAGTGATGCCAATCGCGGCATAGCGATACGGTTCGTCCACATGCGGATCTAACGGACCGCTAGTATCACCAACATTGGTCACGGTCTTTTTCTTTTTCAGCGTATAGGTGCCGTAATGTGTTTGTCGCTGCGCCCCTACCAGTTGGATCATTCGCTGGCTTTCGGCCTGATCGGTGGGCGCGTCCACGATCTTGCAAAACCCATAGTCCCGCACAGTTTCAAGGATTTTCAAACGGGCGGTCGAATCAGCCTCGGCCTCGGTCAGCGATCCAATCGGAAGATTGTCGCCAAGAGTTCTGTCCCACAGGATTGGCTGCACCCGCCTGCGGGCACGCTCGGCGTCAGAGTAGCAGTGATTGCGCAGCCAGCGCGCGCCATATTCGGATCGATGTCCGTCTGGCCAGATCACGTGAACGGAACTGCCCTCCACCCCGACACTCTGGATCGAGATCCCTTCGTCGATGTGATGTAGACGAATCCCGCGAACACCGGTCTCCGGAGTGCCGCAGTCCGGGCACCAACATTGATGCCGCAACCAGATGGGATGAAACCGGCTTTCGTGGCCGTCTTCCCAGACTACGTTCAAATGGCCATTTTCGGTGGCGGCGGAGCGAATGCTGTGGCGGGCGGTTGGCATTGGTCTGTTCCCTGTGGGTTTCCTGTCTGCAATAAGGACTACTTCGATTTTGTTTGACAAATTCGAATTCAACACAGGAAGATTGAGCTAAGCTCACTTATGGAATTCACATGCTGGCCGATCCCAAAGACCCCTCTTATCTAGGTGCCTTGGTCTATTTTCATCATGCCGCCGAAAGCCTGAGCTTTTCCCGCGCGGCTCAAATCCTGAACGTGACACCCTCGGCTGTCAGCCACCGCATTACGGCGCTTGAAAACGCCATTGGAAAACGGTTGTTCGAGCGTCGCGTGCGAGAAGTCAGACTCACGCAGGATGGCGCCGAGCTGGCGCGTGCTACCGCAGTGATCTGGAATGAACTCAAAGAAATCACTGGCAAATTAACGACCCAGGAGGTGCTGCGCGTCTCGGTTGGACCTTATCTGTCATCGCAGTGGCTGCTACCGAGGATCGGCGCGTTCGAGGCCCAGCATCCCGGATTGCGAGTGGATTTGATCCATGTGATCGGGCAGCCGGATGTGCGCTTGGCAGATGTTTCGATCACATGGGCCCAATTGGATGATCCTGCGACCGGAACAACTCTGCTTTTTAACACCAAAGCTGTCCCTGTTGCAGCACCCGGTCTGAACGTCGGTGAAAATTTCTGGGAAGGTAAGCTACCACCAATTCACTACCGTGATCGCACCGCATGGCGCCACTGGCTTTCTGCTACAGGTGCTCCAGCGGAATATGCTGAACGCGGGGAAGTACTGGAAGAACCACACATCGTTCTCGAAGCTGCAGCATTTGGGCGGGGGGTTGCGATCGGATTTTTACCGTTTGTTGACAAGTTCTTCGAACAAGGGCGGCTCGTTCACGTAGGAACAAAGTCTGTCCGCTCCAACCGGGGCTACCGGCTTGAGGTTAACTCTGATGCTCAACCAATGGCCAACCTATTCGCTGATTGGGTAAGGAGCCGAGCAAAAGAGAAATTGAGTTAGGCGGCATGACAGAATTCTTTTGTAGTAGCGGATTGTCTCTATCGGTGCCCCGCCATGCCTTGATGCTTCACCAACCGCGGTTATGCGAACATTTTTCATATCAACCCTCAGCTACTAGGGGATGCATAGCAGCACGAATGGGAGCAAGCGCCACGGGCTCAAGCTGCACCTTGATTGGCGCAATGGGCCTGTTTGCACTTGTGCGTCCTTCTCACTGCAGGTCGCCTATTGCCGTTTAGATCATCGGCCAGGGCAGAGGTTGGCTGGATGTGTTCGGAAAGATTGCGGCAGCGAATTCCTACCTGCTCGCCATAGTCTTTATCATGGTGCTGATTGCTTGAGTATTGGAAATACATAAAGAAAACATTGGCGCATCTAAATGGATACGCTCACTGAAACCAGTATACCAACTGCCTTGACCTAGATTATCGTGTTCTACGAAGCCCGTATTCACGTCTGTCTCGTATCTCCAAAGTGACAATATGAATGACCTGAATGTGACCCTAGAAAGTAAAATCACTTGTTCTGAGTGCGGCCATTCAACCGTCGAAACCATGCCTACCGATGCGTGCCAGTGGTTCTACGAGTGCGCTGCTTGCCGCACCATTTTGAAGCCGTTGCCCGGGGATTGCTGCGTTTTCTGCTCTTATGGGACCGTCGCCTGCCCACCGATCCAAGAGGGAAAGAGTTGTTGTGGGTGATCCTCGCCATGAGATCACGCCCGTCCTCAAAGCTATCACTACAGCTTACTGAAGAACCCGTTATATCGGATGATGAACGCTCAAATGTATCCGGGTTTCGGATCACGTGCGCGATTTCAAGACCCGCCTAGGATGCCGACGCAGATGTAAAGGACTGAAACCCGAACACCAAATATCGGTTCCGCTCGATGCTCGGTTTCACCCGCGCTCAGCCATGTCCAGCCTAGCTGATCGAACTCGTTAAACGGCGATCACTAGAACAATCAGAAACAGCAGTGTCATGACACCGCCCACTTTTGAGAAGTCTGCAACAGAGTATCCACCCGGTCCCATGATCAGTGCGTTGACCTGATGGGTTGGGATCAGGAACGAATTTGAGGTCGCCAACGCCACGGTAATTGCAAATAGCGCGGGATCGGCGCCCAAACCGATTGCGACATTCACTGCCAAAGGCACCAGAAGAACTGTTGCGCCGACATTGGACATCAACAGTGTGAACACGGTCGCAAGCGCAGCAATCGCGGCCTGAGACACCCAGATCGGGGCGTCGCCAAGAAGTTTTAGCACTTGCTGTGCAATCCACTCAGCCGTTCCTGTCGACTGCACGGCGACCCCGAGAGGTATTAGGCTGGCCAGCAGGAACACCGTGCTCCAACTGACGGCGCTGTAAGCGTCATCTATCGTCAGAACGCGACTGACGATCATACCCGCGGCCCCGACAAGCAGGCAGATCGACAACCGCAAATCCGAAAATAGTACCAGCCCAAGTGTGATCGCAAAGAACAACAAAGCCCAACCTACTTTCTGAGGAACCAGTTCCTCGTGTGGAAAATCCGAGGTCACGACAACAAAATCCCGGTTCTTTTCTAACCTCACAAGCGCGTCCCACGGCGTGTGGCACACCAGCGTGTCACCAGCCAGATACGGAATTTCACCAATATCTTCCTGGTCGCTGGAAAGCGTCTCACCGCCCCGGTAAATCGCCAGCGGGGCCAAGCCATAGACTTTGCGCAGCCAGCTTGACCGCCCCGTTTCGCCGATCATACCGGACCCCGGAGGAATCACGACCTCGGCAATACCTGCTTTACCCGGCTCCAAAGCATCTGAAAACCGATCCAGCTTTTTCAGCGCGGAAAGACCATACCGCGCCGTGAATTGTTTCAGCGTTTCAGCATCCGCAATGACCGCCAACGCGCCTGGAACTTCGATAACCATGTCGCGCGGCGGTGCCATGATGGTGTTTGCACCCTGTTGAACAGCAATGATCTGGATATGGTTGCTGCGCTGGATTTCATCGACCGTCTGCCCCGCAAGTTCGTGTTCTTCTGGCAGCGTCAATTCATGGATTGTTCCAACAATCCCGTAGGTTGCGTTGAGATAGTCTTCGACGCTGAGACCCTCGGCACCGCCAACATCCTGCCTTGTCGGCAACAGAAAGCGGCCAATCACGGTAAAATAAACAAGTCCGGTCACGACCAATGCTGCACCCACTGGCGTGACATCGAACAGGCCAAAGGTCTCCATCTGTTGCTCAGCAGGCAGCGAGTTGTTGATAGTCAGGATAAGATCATTGAGCAGGATCAGGGGTGACGATCCAACCATTGTCATGGTCCCGCCCAGAATGGCGCAAAACCCCATCGGCATCAGAAGCCGCGACATTGACAGGCCGGATCGCACCGAAATGCGCGACACGACCGGCAGAAACAAGGCCGCGGCGCCGACGTTCTGCATGAAGGATGAGATTGCGCCCACAATCGACGAAATCAGCAACATGATCCGGGTCTCTGTTGCACCGCCCACGCGCATGATCCAGCGGGCCACATGTGACAGGACACCGGTCCGATCCAGCCCGGCGCCGATGATCATGACGGCAATGATTGAAATCACCGCGTTACTTGCAAAGCCGTCAAACAGATGCCGGGGATCGGCAAGACCCTGCAGTCCGGGTATGGCCGAAAGCACTCCCAAGGTGACCATGATCAATATAGCTGCCACATCGACCCGAACGATCTCAGAGACGAAGAGGAAGACGGTTACGCCTAACAGGATCAATACGACAATCATTTCTGTCGTAAGGCCGAAGGTCTCCATTACATAGTCCTACCTAGGCTTGAAACCGAGAGTTGACCCGTGGGAGCGGGTTCAGCGAGGCGGCACCCCAAGAAGAAGAGCTCACCGGAAAGTCAGGCGAGGGCCAAGTCTTGAGGATTTCAGGCATTCCGTGCATGCCGCGTACGAACAGCATCATGCAGTGGCCGTGGATTATTACAGCGATCAATGGCTCCGTTGCGCACGAAATACCCCCGATCCACATCAACCAGAGTGTCACAGAAAACACGCGTATTCCTGAGCTTCGCGCGGGTGTCCATCGCTTCAAGGACCCGCGCAACCGTTGCGTTATCATCCACGTGCGGTACGGCTGGGTTGTCGCCGGCGACCCTCAGGTGCACCGATGCTTTCAAGCCGAGGGCCGCGACTGCGCGATCTGCAGTATCCAACTTCTGGCTGACCGGATCACTGTTGCCGAGACGAAAAACAGCGCCGACAACGCCGCAAGGCTTTGGTAGCGCAGCAAGGAAGGCAAGTTGTTCGGATTCCTGGGCGTTGAACCCGTGATTGATAACATGGAAATACGTACCTTCGGCCTTGATATCGTCCTTTTTACGCATCCGGGATATGTAGATTGGCAGGCCAGTCGCGGCGTGAGCTTTGACCAGTGCATCAGTCGCTGGCCCCACATCGCTCCAGTTCAACGTGATTTCCCAATCGGTCAGTTTGTCCGCTTCGGAAGTGATCATATCCAGGTGTTTCTCCGGAACACCAAATCCGAACAGAGTAATCCGGAACCCAAGATGCTTCAGCACACCAATCCGTGCTCGTCGTGCAGGATCGAGAAGGTCGTGCAGAGGGATACGAATATCGCGCACACCCATCTCTTGCAGAGCTAGCAGGTGGTAGTCGTTGCGCACAGGTTTTCGATCGAACTCATCCAGTCCACCACTGGGCAGCACTTCCGAGATTTCGGCCCAATTCTGACGCAGGTCGAAACCGATCAGCGGGTTGGTGTTTTCCCGTGGTTCCGGCGCGAGCTTCAACATCTTGCCTACGGGTTTTTCACCCCGAGCAAGTTCCGACCCATTTGTCCGAACAAACTTGGTGACGTGTCCGTTCTCGTAAACGTTCACCACAAAGTACCCCAGCTTGGCCGCATCATTGCGGCCGAATTCGCTGCCATCGGGCGGAATGGCGCGCAGCATTTCCGAGTAATCCTGCCGGACAAAGCTGGTCGCCGGGGCAAGGTAGAAATCTGTCTCGCCGTAGCGGTCATACCAAAAGTTATGGGCATGACCCGAGAACATGGCCTCGACCCCATGCTTTTCGAGCAAACCCAACAGCCAGCTCCTGCCCGGCTGATCGGTGTTGTCATAATGGTCAAGCTCATCCGGGGAACACAGATAGGCCGGGTGGTGGAGCATCAGCATGACGCGCTGACCTTGTGCGGCCGCAAACTCGGTCTCGACCCAGTTTTTTTGATCTTCCTCTGCCTGCAGACCGGAATTTATCAACTGCGCATTCAATAGAATGAAGCGAACGCCACCCTTTTCGAAGCTTTGGTAATGTGCGCCGAACTCACCTTCCCATGCGTTGATCATCGCCGACGTGGTCGGGCTTGCCGGCCCGCCACTAATCGGAGTGTCTCCGATATCGTGATTGCCCGGCAGCACATGGATCGGAATCGTCAGGTCAGACACGATCGCGCGGTAGGCATTGGCAGCCTGCGCATACAGCGCTCCGGTTTCGGGGACCGGATGAAGCAGATCGCCGAGGTGGACGACAAAGTCCACCTCTCTGCGATTGATGTCCGCGATGACATAACGAAAGCGTCTATTGGCGCGTGCGTTTACCGGAAAAGGCGAATTGCACTTGTCTTCATCCGGATTGACATGCGTATCCGATATCACTGCAAAACTGTATGCAAAGCGCCCCAGACCAGCATTGTCTGCGTTAGCCATGGTCTTGTCCTTGTCTTTGAGATTATCCGCCAGTCGTCAGCACTGATACCTGTCCCGTGCGTGAGGCACGTATACGGGAGCGAATGAGCACAAAGATCGACAAGGCCGTGAGCAACCAGAAAAGCCAGCAAATCGCGTTCCTGACAAAGATCGACAGGCTCCCGTCAGACAACAGTAACGATTGGCGGAAGTTGTCCTCAAGAAGCGGTCCAAGAACAAAGGCGATCAAGAACGGCGCGACCGGGATATCCAACCGAAGCATCGCGAAACCAACGAGGCCCATGCACAGCATGACCAGAATATCGAACAGGTTGTTGTTCACCGCATAAGCGCCATAGACACACAGCGTGAAGACAATCGGGTAAAGGATGCGGTTCGGGATCAGGGCAACACGGCTGAAAGTCTTGATGGCAACCTTGCCCACGATGAACAGATAGGCCGAGCTGAGTAGGATACCCATAAACAGCGCGTAAATCATCGGGAGGTTCTCAGCGAAGAGAATGGGTCCCGGACGCAACCCGTGGATCATGAACGCACCCAGGATCACTGCCGTGATCACGTCACCGGGAACACCCAGCGCCAACAGCGGGATCATCGTCGCGCCGGCCACGCCGTTGTTCCCCGCCTCTGCTGCGGCGACGCCCTCTGGCTCACCTTTACCGAAGTTTTCCGGGTGCTTTGAGTTTCTGCGCGCTTCGCTATAGCTCAGGAAAGCGGCCGGGGCGCCACCGATACCGGGAATGGCCCCCAGAATTACACCGATGAAACTGCCACGGATGACCGATTTCAGAGTCTTGCGAAACTCGGCAAAGCTTGCACCGCTACCCAGTTCCTGACGTTGCGCTCCCGGAGGGCGAGGCCGACGCGTGGCGCGGTCAAGGATTTCAGGGATCGCGAACAGGCCGATGAGCACCGGAATAAAGTTCAGCCCGGACATCAGTTCATAATTGCCAAAGATGAACCGGTTCGTACCGTAGATGAGATCAAGTCCAACGGTGGCGAGCATCAGGCCCAGGCAGGCGGACAGGATACCTTTGGTCAGGCTGGGTCCCGCAACACCGGCGATGATCGTCAGGGAAAAGACGATCAGAGTGAAGAACTCCGGCGGCCCAAAACGCAATGCGAAGGTTGCCAGAAAACCAGCGAACATGATCAGAGCGATGTTTGAGATCAAATCGGCCACACAGGATGCGTAAAGCGCAATATCCAACGCCTTTCGCGCCTGCCCCTTCTGCGCCAGTGGATAACCATCCAGAATGGTACAGGACGCAGCCGGAGTCCCGGGTGTCTTGATCAGGATTGCGGTCAGGGACCCGCCATACAAACCGCCCTTGTAAACACCCAACAATAATAGAATGCCGGTCACTGGCTGCATCGTGAATGTAAACGGCAGGGCCAGAGCCACACCCATAGGTGTGGTCATCCCCGGTATTGCACCAATGATGGTGCCGATCAAAACACCGATGCCGATCACCAGAATGTTTTCAAAGCTAAGGAATAGCTGAAAAGCTGTAGAAATATTCTCGATCATGCTCAAGGTCTCCTCAGCCTAGCGTTTCGAACATGCCAAGCGGCATCGGCACACCCGCGATGTGCAGAAAGAACAGGTACAGAAGAATAGGTAGAATGATGCTGATCGGGACGATGTAGTACCACTTGCGTTCGCCAAAAAAGAGCATCATGGCGAGCATCAGAACGATCGAGCTTGCAACCACGCCCAGGGTCGTCAAAGCAAAGTAAAACAGGAACAACGCGAAGATCAGGATGATCGTCCGCAGAGTCCCGGGAAGCGTGTCCAGCTTATAGACAGCATCAGCTTCTGCATCTTCGTCCGCATCGGGTTCAGGTACTTTCAAAAAATAGGACTCGGCCATCAGACATAGCGCGACGACCACAACCGCAATAGCGATCACTCTTGGCCAGAATTCCGGCGACAATGCTGAAATTTCAACAGACCCCGGTGAATCGACACCTACGGGAATAAGCACAATCAGCGTCAGAATGCCCAGGACAAGGAATAACGCCCCTGCAAACAGGTCGAGTTTCTTTGAACTATCCACTGTCAGCTTCCTCCCTTTAGCAGATTCAGATCCAGCTCTGCGTTTGCGATGTTTTCGTGAAGCGACAGCAGACGTGCCGCCCCCATGTGGGTCATCGCGCTGGATTTGATTTTGATCGGCTGCTGCAGGTCGGCTTTCAGATTGTCGATCTGCTTTCGAAATGCCTCCAGATAGTATGGCGACTGCGCCAAAGGGCCGGCGAGCAAAACCAGTTCAGGCTGCAGAACCGTCAGGCTTAGCGAAAAGCAGTTTGCCGCCCTGGCCCCGAAATCTTCCACGACAGATCTATATTCTCCATCCGCGTCATTGGCCGCTGAAACAACATCCCGGATTTTCTGGGCTCTCTCCTGATCGGACAGCGCATCAAATATCTTTGGTGTCAGCAGCTGACGTAACAACGCCTTTCCGCCACACAGATCAGACAGAGAAACGGCTGAGTTGGATCCCACTCCTTCAGTGGTCCTGGCCTCGGTTAAAACGCCACCAACCCGACCAATCCCACTATAGGGCTGGCCGTTGACCTGTAGCCCGATACCGAAACCCATTGCGCAGTAAATCACAGCGACATTTTCGATGTTCCGCGCAGCACCAAAAGCAACTTCGGATTGGCAGATCGCAGCACTTGGTGTTTCAAGCGCAACTGGAACACCAAGCTCTTGTCTCACGATCCCGCAAACATTGGTTTCTTCTGCCCAGCCGAGTGTGGGCGCGGAAATGACAATCCCGCGGGCTTTGTCCAGATTGCCGGCGATCGTCAGGCCAACCCCAAAAAGCCGATCCTTTTCTGGGACATGCTCTTCAATCAAGGCTTTTGCCTGCTTACAGCAAGCCCTTATGAAACTGGTGCCGTCGGTTAGACCCGCCCCGCCCGCATCCCAAGATGCGATGCGATTATTCGACAGATCGGCAAGCGTGACTACCTGCTGATACGCATTGATACCGATTCCGATCACATAACCCCCGGATCGGTCCATGGTCAGTTTTTTAGTTCTTGGCCCCCTGCGCCCTTCGGGTTGGGACACGCCAACCTCCTGAACCAGCCGCGCTTCGATCAGCTCTCGCGTAATTCTCGAAACGCTAGCGGCATTCAGCGCGAGGTTATCTGCGATCTGCGTTCGCGAAATCGTGCCTGATCCCAGTATCTCACCCAGAACCCTTTGCCGGTTCCCGCGACCGATCTCTTCCTGTGACCAACCTGCCATTTTGCACCTCCTGAATGTATCTTTACTTAATTATTTACTTACTGCAAGTATTTTATTATGGTGAGTCCCACTCGATTCAGGGAGACGCAACAAATGACAGTCAGAAACACAGTAACCGCAGCGCTGAGCAGCCTTGCTCTGCTCGCGATCCCGATGGGAGCGTCCGCGCAAGATTATCCAAGTAAACCAGTGACTTTAGTGGTGCCATATGGCCCCGGCGGCGCTGCTGATCTGGCCGCGCGTACCCTCAGCACTGAGGCGCCGGACTACTTGGGCGAGAACATTCTAGTGGTAAACAAGACCGGTGCGGGAGGTGTTGTTGGCTCGACTCAGGTCGCCAAATCACGCCCCGATGGCTACACCCTCCTGATGGCGCGCGTTGGATCTCAGGCCACCGTTCCGGCGATTAACCGCACAATTCCGTACAAGTGGGACGACTTTACCTTTCTGGGTCTGATCGAAAAGAACCCGTTTGTATTGGGCGTCAGCGCGGACTCGCCGTATCAGAGCTTTGATGAGCTGAAGACAGCGATCGCAAACGGTGAGCGCCTGTCCTATGCGTCTGCCGGTGTTGGCACCCTCCTGCACATGGCGATGCTCATCATGCTGGATGATCTCGGCGTCGACTCCGAAGCGCTGATCCATGTCCCGTTCAAAGGCGGCGGCAAGGCGACCGCAGCCGTGGTGGGCGGGCATGCCGACTTGATCTTCCACAATCTCTCGGGCCTGTCCGGTGCGATCGAATCTGACCAGATCCGCCCCCTGCTGACCACCACACCCGAACGTTTTGCAGCCATTCCTGACACGCCAACCGCACAGGAACTGGGGCACCCTAACTTGGAAAATGTTGTCGGCTGGACAGGTGTCTGGGGACCCAAAGACCTGCCTGAGGATGTCGTGGCAAAATGGGTCGAGGTGCTTGGGGCAATTGCAGCTGATGAAAGCTGGGTCGAGACCACAGAAAAACTGGGCTCAGTCCCAACAGTTCTGTCACCAGACGACACAAAAGCATTCGTTGAAGGTCAGGTTAAAACCTTCAGCGACACAGCCGACAAGTTGGGAATGGTAATCCAGTAACAACCTCGGCGTCCCGGGCGGTCCTCCCCTCTTATCGCCGCCCGGGCTTAATCTCCTTATTTCTCAGGAAACGAATATGGCACGTCCAAACATCCTATTCATTCAGGCGGACCAGCTTGCGGCGAACGCGTTGGCGGCCTATGGCAACAAGACCGTCAAAGCGCCCAACATTGACCGGCTTGCGGAAAATGGAGTGGTGTTTGAAAACTGCTATTGCAACCTGCCTATGTGCGGACCGTCCCGCGCGTCAATGCATGCAGGCAAGCTTCCGTTCTCGATTGGCATGTATGACAACGCCAGTGAATTCCACGCCGACATCCCGACATTCGCACACTACCTGCGTAGCATGGACTACCGGGTCGAGATGTCTGGCAAGATGCACTTTGTGGGCCCCGATCAGCTACACGGTTATGACAAACGTCACACGACCGAAATCTACCCGGCCAACTTTGCCTGGACCGTAGATTGGTCCAAGGGCCGCGAATACAAGCCCACCAACCTGACAATGGCCCCGATCCTGGAAAGTGGCCCCGCGATCCGTACCATGCAAATGGATTATGACGATGAGGTCGAATACCACGGCGTTCAGGCCCTGTATGATCTGGCCCGCAAAGGTGACGACCGCCCCTTTATGCTGACGGTGTCCTTCACGTCTCCGCACTCACCTTTCGTAATTGGGCAAGAGTACTGGGACCTCTACGATCATGATGAGATCGAATACCCTGCGGTCCCACCTCTGGAATTGAATGAGATGGATCATCTCAGCCGCAACCTGCACTACTGTCAGTCCCGGCACGAGTTCACGGTCACACCCGAAGACCGCCGCAAAGCCCGCCACGGCTATTACGGAATGATCTCGTATATAGACGAAAAAGTCGGTCGCCTTGTGGATGTTCTGGAAAAGACCGGCCAGATCGACAACACCATCGTCATACTGACCGCCGACCACGGCGAGATGATGGGTGAGCGCGGCATGTGGTTCAAACAACACTTCTTCGAGTGGGCCTCCAGCGTGCCCTTCATCGTATACGCGCCGGATCGTTTCAAACCGGCACGAGTGAAGGAGAATATCTCACTCATAGATCTTCTGCCGACACTCACGGACCTCGCAGCTGAGGGTTCATTCGAGGACTATGCTGCTCCTATCGACGGCCAGTCTCTGGTTCCTGCCCTGAACGGTGACACGTCTGGACTGTCAGATGTTGTGATCTCGGAATTCGCCGCAGACGGGTCCACCGGCCCCAGCCGCATGGTTAGAAAGGGTCCATGGAAACTGATGTGGCTCGAAGGGGTCGATACGCTTCTTTACAACGTTGAAGAAGATCCCAACGAAGTAACCAACCGCGCCGCCGATCCGGAATGTGCGGATATCAGAGCCGAACTTGAAGCGATCTTGTTTGATGGTTGGAATCCGGACGAACTGCGCGACACGATCCGTGCCAGCCAAGTCCGTCGCCTTGCCATACACAAGGTAACCGAAGGCGATCCCACCTACGTATACACCGTCCGCAAAGACGACGATGAACGCTATATCCGGAATGCTGGTGCTGCGGATACTAAAGCGCGCGCGCGCCTTCCCTATGTGGCTCCAGCCAAGCCTGACCGAGTATAAAAATGTCGTATGATTATATTATCGTTGGCGCAGGCTCTGCTGGCTGCGTCATCGCAAACAGATTGTCCGCCGACCCGAAAATCCGGGTTCTGCTTCTCGAGGCCGGGGGAAAGGATACAAATCCCTGGATTCACATTCCGGTCGGGTACTTCAAAACCCTGCATAATCCAAACACCGATTGGTGCTACAGGGCCGACCCCGATCCCGGTCTGAACGGGCGCGCACTGGATTGGCCGCGCGGAAAGACCCTTGGTGGGTCGTCTTCGATCAACGGCTTACTTTATGTGCGGGGCCAGAAAGAGGACTATGATCGCTGGGCGCAATTGGGGAACACCGGCTGGTCTTGGGATGATGTGTTGCCATTGTTCAAGCGATCAGAATGTCACGAAGATGCAGACCCCGATCTGCACGGTAAAGATGGCGAATTGGCGGTATCTCTGATCCGTGCCAAATCCCCTATATCCGAGGCTTTCATCGAGGCCGCCGTCGAAATGGGCGTGCCTCGAACCAACGATTATAACGGCGAGAAACAAGAGGGCGCAGGTTATTTTCACCAAACCGCGCGCAAAGGTTTCCGCTGCTCTTCGGCCAAGGCATTCCTAACGCCCATCAAAGGCAAGCGGAGAAACCTTGACGTTGTCACGCACGCACATACCACCAACCTCATCTTTGCCTCTGACGCACCAAAGCAGGTGGCGGGAGTTTCCTACGACGTCAAAGGCGCCGCACAACAAGCGATGCTGAACCCGGGCGGTGAAGTCATCTTGTCTGCCGGCGCTATCGGTTCACCCCAGCTGCTGGAGTTATCGGGCATCGGAGACCCAGATGTCCTGACGGCCGCTGGTGTAAACGTTCGTCACGCCCTGCCCGGCGTTGGCGAGCATCTTCAGGACCACCTGCAGATCCGCCTAGTCTATGAAGTCAACGTCCCCACTTTGAATGACGCGATCAACAATATCTTCCATCGCGCAGGGATCGGCATCGAATATGCCTTGCGTCGAACAGGGCCTATGAGCCTAGGCGCCAGCCAAGTCGCAATTTTTGCCAAATCGATGGAAGGACTGGCGACGCCAGACATTCAATTCCACTTTCAGCCGCTATCTGCTGACAAACCGGGGATCGAAATGCATCCGTTCTCGGGCTTCACCTCCTCGGTTTGCCAACTGAGACCTGAAAGCCGCGGCCACATCCATATCTCTTCGCCTGATGCGCATGCCTATCCCAAGATCGTGCCAAATTATCTTTCGACAACCGGCGATCAACTCTGCGCGATCCGGGCCGTGAAATTTGCCCGTGCAATGACGAGGACCAACGCCCTTTCGCCTTTCATCGTGCGTGAACATGTACCGTCAGGCAAAATCGAAACGGATGAAGAGCACCTCGAAGCCGCCCGCAACATGGCGCAGACGATCTATCATCCCACCTCGACCTGCAAGATGGGCACAGATGACCGCGCAGTCGTTGACCCGCGACTTCGAGTCCATGGCATCCGTGGACTGCGTGTGGCGGATGCCTCAATCATGCCAGACATCGTCAGCGGCAATACAAATGCACCATCGATCATGATCGGCGAGAAATGCAGCACTTTGGTTTTGGAGGACAGAAGAACGGAGTAAGCTAATGTCGCTGACAGTTTTGAGTTAACGCGCTTGGACGGATAGCCAGAGCCATAAGAGACCAGTTTTGTACTTCTACGTTTTGCGCCGTGTTGCAGTGGCAAGGCATCAAGCAGCAATGAGAAAGCGGAGGCTTTGCAGAACTTTGAGCACGGTGAGTGGGTTTAGCGATCACATCAGAGTCAGATAGCTAGGCCAGCGAGCCGTTTGAACGGCAGAGGCCGTAAGCGAATTCACCAATCTCATTCTCGCGTCCTATATCGTCACACCTGTCATCGACTTCGAACCAGACATTATTTTCAACTCCGTTGCAGATACCCGCGGATCCTGGCGCTCACCTTCGACCAAGATATTCACGGACACCCTCCGACGGAACGTTCTGGCTAGCTGTCGAGAAGTCTCGCGCTTCAGAGCGCGCAAATCCACCAAGCGCCCACGGAGCTGTCGGGCCGAAATCGGGATTGCCTGAATGGCAGGAAGATATTTGAGACTTTTGTATTCCTAGATTAGCCGCGTTTGGGTAGCCGTTGGCGAACAAGTTCAGCCCACAAATTTGCGCCAATCGGAAGAAGCTCATCATTGAAATCGTAATCCGCAGAATGCAACGGTCGGCCATGAGACCCTTCTGTCCCGTTGCCGATAAGCAGGAAACATCCCGGCACCGCCGCCGCGAAATTGGCAAAATCTTCTGAGAAAGTCATGGAAGGGCGATTGCCGTCAGTGTCAAGTTGAAGCGCTTCAGCGGCTGCAATAACGTGGTTTGCCGCGTCGACATTGTTAACAGCCTCGACGAACTCAGTACGAAATTCCACATTAACATCAACGTTGTGACTCAGCGCAATGCCAGCAGCAATCTGGCGCATACTGTCCTCAATCAAGCGCCGGTCCTCAGGCGAAGCTGCGCGAGCATCACCCTTCAATACCGTGCAGCCAGGCAGGACGTTGCGCTGACCATCCGTAATGAACTCGGTCACTGAAACCACCGCGCCGGACGAGGGTGGCAATCTCCTCGAAACGATGGTCTGCAACGCAAGAACGAGTTCAGAGGCAGGAGTTATGGTCTCCCGCCCGACATGTGGCATGGAAGCATGACCACCCTGCCCCTTGATTTCGATTTCAAACAAGTTTTCGCTAAACGTAATAACGCCTGCTCGTGTTGACACGTGCCCCACCGGTTCGCCGGGTAAATTATGTGCGCCATAAACCTCTTGGATTGGGAAGCGCTCCAATACACCTTCGTCGATCATCGCCTTGGCACCTAAACCATGCTCTTCATTGGGCTGGAACAGTAAGACAACCGTACCATCGAAATCCGGGTCTTTGACTAGTAACTCAGCCGCGCCAAGCAACATAGTTGTATGCCCGTCATGTCCGCATGCATGCATTATCCCTTCATTTCGGGAACGGTGAGGGAAGTCGTTGATTTCGGTAATGGGGAGCGCATCGAAGTCAGCCCTCAATCCGATGGCGCGATTGCCTTTGCCCGCTCGGAGGATGCCGACTATGCCCACACCTTCGTGCACTTCTATCCCGAGATCATGCAAGTGCTTGGCAATACGGGATTTTGTCCATTCCTCCTGGAACCCCAACTCTGGGTTAGCGTGAAATTCGTGACGTAAGGCACGAAGATTCTCTGAAAAATCACCCATTCATGCAGCTCCAATTCGATGAACTCGATATCTCCTAAGAGGATGAGGGTTTTTATTTCATCTCTAGGGAAAAATCCGCTGGAAATTGCGCTAGCTGACGCAATAATATTTCACATGATACAACTGGACGACTTTGACAGGGCAATCCTCCGCATCCTGCAAAAGGACAACCGCACGCCACAGCAGAAGATTGGCACTGCTGTAAATCTGTCTGCTCCATCGGTGCAGCGACGTATCAGGCGTATGGAAGCAGAAGGTGTGATCCGAACCAATACAGCGGTTGTCGACCCTGCATTGGTGGGTTTAGCGCTCACGATCTTTGTCGAGGTGGAGTTGGTTAGCGAGACACCTACTGAGATAGATGCCGCGAAGCTCGCATTCCGCGATGCCCCAGAGGTGCAGCAGTGTTTCTATGTGACTGGGGAAATCGATTTCATGCTCGTTGTGGTCGTAGAGTGCATGTCGGCGTATGAAGATTTCACGCGGCGCATGTTCTTCGCGAACGAGAATATCAAGAAATTCAGGACATATGTCGCCATGGATGCAATCAAAACCGGCAGCACCCTTAACATCTGAATGTCAGGACCTGGGCTCAGGACAAATGGACCTGCCTGAAGGTCACCGTGGCATGTGCAGCAAAAGCGAAGAACGCACTATGAGCGGCCTCCAAAACACTGAACTCAATCACGCTGACCCTTGCCTTGTACGAGAATACCAAAGACCGATTGTTACGTACGTGTTTTTACTCTGGCTAAAATTAATTTTGATCTTCATGCAAATCTCCTATTGAATGGTTCAAGCCGGATAAGAAGCAGGAGAGATCGGATGCAAGCTCCGACCGCACATACCAAGACCAAAGCCAAAGGGCGGCCTACCGAACTGGGTGCGGCGATCCGGCGGCGACGTAAGGCCATGGGGCAGACCCTGGATCAAGTTGCCAAGGCAACAGATCTGACGACCGGTTTTCTGTCGCAAGTGGAACGCGGACTAAGCTCACCTTCACTGACGTCTCTGATGGCTATAGCCGCAGCCCTGCAAACCAGCATCGAGCAGTTGCTGAGTGTACCCGAAGTGTTTTCGGAATATGTCGCCAAAGATGCCAGGCAGACATATTCTCTTGGTACCCGAGGCCGGTTCTACGAAAAGCTGGGCCCTGGATTTGCCGGTGCATTGTTTCACCCGCAGATCGTGCATCGCCCTCCGGGGCATGTGTCAGAAAAGATGTGTCATGGCGGCGAGGCGTTCTGTTACCTGCTGTCTGGGCAGTTGGAATACCACCTTGGGGATAAGGTGTTCATCCTGTCGCCAGGAGATGTGATTCACCATGACACCTCGGTACGCCATTATTCCGTCGTACTTGGCGAGGTCGAAGCGGTTGAGCTTTGGGTGACCACATCACCAATGACAGAGGCAGGCTGACCCCTCCAAGTTCTGCTTCTCAGCCGCCTCAAATCTGATGGGCAGTAAGATTTTTTATCTTATTACTAAAAAAAACTTTAGTTAAACTAAGAATCGCTTATTGTCCCCCTCACAAAGCAAAGACTTTGCGGGAGGAGAAGATGATGAAGCTGAGAACGGTATTGGGAGTGACCGTTGCCGCAACACTGGCGATGCCAGTGTTTGCGCAGGAACGGGGCGGTACGCTCAATTTTGCACGCTACGATGGATCGCGCCTGATCGATCCGATCTATGCGGATCGCAATCCGGACATTTGGATGGTGGGCAGTCTGTTCGACACACTGCTGCGCGGCAGCCCGGATGGAAATTCAGTAGAACCGGGACTGGCGGAAAGCCATTCGGTCTCTGATGACGGAAAGAGTGTCACGCTTACCCTGCGCGAAGGTATCAAATTCGCAGATGGTTCACCCATGACCGGGGAGGATGTTGTCTTCTCATTGGATCGCGCGCGTAACCCTGACCTCAGCCCATGGGCGGGATTGCTGGGATCTATTGGTGGTGTAACGGCGGATGGAAACACCATCACCATTGCACTGAATGATCCTGATCCTACGATCCTCTCGATGTTGGCCACTTTCAACACCGCGATTGTTTCCAAAGCCGCGTTTGATGCCGCATCCGGCGAAACAGATCAGGACAAATCAGCAGCAATCTTTGCAGCGACGGCCGCCGGAGTGGGTTCCGGCCCCTTCTATCTGTGCGGCTTCGAACAGGGCGCCTCAATGGATTTCTGTGCCAACGAACATTACTGGCGCACGGGGTCGGACGGCAAACCGCTGCCATATCTCGAAAGCGTGCATTTCGAAATTGTACCGGATGATGCGACACGTATCCTGCGCCTGCAGGCGGGCGAGGTCGACGCTGCCGAATTTATCCCCTTTAGCCGTGTGGCCGAATTGGAAGCTGATCCGAATATCAGCATGCAGCTTTATCCTTCGACCCGAATTATCTACTCGCCGATTAACACGCGGGAAACACGCGCAGATGGATCGCCCAATCCGCTTGCCGATGCCCGCGTTCGTCAGGCTCTGAACTACGGGACCAACAAGGACGCTCTGATTGGCGTCGTTCTACATGGTGCCGGCCAGCCCATGAGTTCGCCCCTGATGGCGAAAGCGACACAGTATGCAGCAGATCTGAGTCCGCTCTACACCTACGACATGGACAAGGCCAAGACGCTGATCAGCGAAGCTGGCGTTGAACCCGGGACACAAGTCACCCTGACCACGTTGGCCGGTTCGGCGGATGATGCGACGATCTTCGCCGCGCTGCAACAGATGTGGGCGCCTTTGGGTATCGATCTGGTCGTCGAACAGGTGGACGGAGCAACCCGCGGGGCCAAGAACCGTTCTGGTGAATTCGACATCCACACATATGGCTGGGTCAATGACGTGAACGATCCAAGTCAGGTTGTCGGATGGCTGGGCTATACCCCCACCGCTAAGGCCGTAGGCACAGGCTGGGAGAACGCCGAGTTCAACACTTTGTTCGAAGAAGCCGCAAATGAGATGGTCCCGGCCGCGCGTGAGGCCAAGTTTGCAAGGATGCAGGAGCTTTATGCCGAGGCTGCCCCGTTGCTGTTCATGTATGAAACACCCTTTGCAGTCGCGCTTGGAAATGCAGTCGAGGGCTATGTTCAGACGCCTCTGGGCAATAACATCTTCGATGAAGCTACAATCAGCCGTTAAGAGCTGACCTCTTGCCTCGCCGCCGGATGCGGCGGGGCCCTTTGCGGAGCGTAGACTTGTCCAGCCTGACTTACATTTTGAAACGGCTTTTGCTGATGATCCCGACCTTCTTTCTGGTCATGGTCATCATCTTTTTGCTCGTGCGCCTTCTGCCTGGCGACCCTGCCATCGCGATGGCCGGTGACCGGGCTTCGGACGCAGATATCGCGGCTATTCGGGAAAGGCTGGGTCTGACCGAGCCGATGCTGGTGCAGTTTTGGCTGTTTCTGAGCAACACGCTTCACGGCGATCTCGGCCGATCGATCCTCATGCGTACGGATGTGATTGACGTGATCGCGGATCGATTGCCTATCACAGTGTTTCTTACCCTCTATTCGGTCGTATTGTCCCTGCTGATCGCAGGACCGCTGGCATTTGTTGCCGCGCTCAACCGAGGGCGCTGGCCGGACGCCGTCATTCGCACCGTGTTCCAAATCGGGCTTTCCATGCCAGTTTTCTATATCGGTCTGGTCTTGCTGACCTTTCTCGCAGCACAACTGCGCCTGTTTCCAGTCGGCGGATATGGCGACACGTTCGGAGAGCGTCTGTACCATCTGTTTCTGCCCTCGATCACAGTCGCGCTCTACACTTCAGCCATCATCATGCGGAACCTGCGCAGCGCAATTATCGAAGTTTTGGATGCGGAATACGTTCAGTTCGCCCGTGCCAAAGGCCTGCCCACGCGTCTGATCCTCGGGCGACATGTTCTGCGAAACGCACTCATCTCAACAGTTACCTTGCTAGGCCTGTCTATTGGCAATCTGATGAGCGGTACGCTGGTGACTGAAACCGTGTTTGCTGTGCCGGGCATGGGTCGACTGATGCTCGAGGCCATCTTTGCCCGCGATTATCCGTTGATTCAGGGGCTGACATTGACATTCGCAGTCCTCGTTTCGCTGGTTTTCCTTCTGACGGATCTTTTCCAAAGCCGCCTTGACCCAAGGATGCGCCTGCAATGAGCGATGCAACCTTCAATTCCGTGGCCCAAAACCCGTCCAGATGGCGTCAGGCTTTGCGCAAGCCAGGCTTTGTGGCCGGCCTGATGATCATCGGGTTTTCGATCATGCTCGCTGTTTTTCCCGGAGCATTTGCGCCCTATGATCCAAACGCGATCGACTACCTGGCAGTGCGGCAACCTCCATCATGGGCACATCCCTTTGGCACCGACCTGTTGGGGCGAGACAGCCTGTCACGCGTGATCTGGGCATATCAGGTGAATATGCAGATGGCCGTGTTTGCCACCGTATTTGCCCTGGTTATCGGCGTCGTGGTTGGGGCGCTGGTAGGCTACTATCGCGGCATTGCCGATCTCATCTTTGGCCGGGTTGTCGATGCGGTAATTACCTTCCCCTTTCTGGTGTTGGTAATCGCCGTTGTCGCCGTACTGGGCCCCGGTCTGATCAATATGTACATCGCCATCACAGTTGTCGGCTGGGTCTACTATGCCCGCCTGATGCGGGCCGAGGTGATTGCCCAGATGGGCAATGATTATGCAGCTGCCGGGATCGTCATGGGATATTCCGACCGACGCATCATCTTTCGCCATTTGCTGCCCAATGCGATTACCCCGGTCATCGTTTATTGGATGACCGATATGGCACTGGCAATCCTGCTCGGGTCATCGCTGGGCTATCTGGGCTTGGGCGCGCAACCTCCTCAGGCGGAATGGGGCGTATTGATTGCCGAAGGGCGCAATTTCATCTCAACCGCATGGTGGCTGAGTTTGATGCCCGGCATCGCTATCGTGCTGACAGGTCTTGGCTTTTCTTTGTTGGGTGATGGGCTCGCCGATCTGCTTAGGCCGCGGGGATAAGGGATGGGTATGTACGACAAAACGCCGATCCTCGAAGTCGAAGGGCTGAACACCACCTTCTATCGCAACGGGCAGGCGCTGCCTGCAGTACGGGAGGTCAGCTTCTCTGTCGCGCGGGGCGAAGTACTTGGACTGGTTGGTGAAAGTGGGTCAGGCAAAAGCGTCACCTTACGATCGATCATGGGGCTTGCACGTCGCTATGGGGACGTCTCGGGGCAGGTGCGTTGGCAGGGGCGTGATCTGGTGCTAATGCCGGATCGTGAATTGCGCCACATACAGGGGCGTGAAATCGCGATGATTTTTCAAGAGCCCATGACCTCGCTTAATCCGCTGCTGACCATTGGCCTGCAAATAGAAGAGAACTTGCTTGCGCATACCGATCTGTCTCGTGCGGCGCGGCGAGACCGGGCAATCGAGATGCTGGATTTGGTTGGTATCCCCTCGGCAGCACAACGGCTGAAAGACTATCCTCATCAATTTTCCGGTGGGATGCGGCAACGAGTTATGATTGCCATAGCACTCGCCGCAAATCCGAAACTCCTGCTGGCGGACGAACCGACTACCGCTCTGGACGTGACCATTCAGGCGCAGATCCTCGACCTGATCCTGCATTTGGCTGAAGAAATGGAGATGGGGGTCGTTCTGGTCACCCATGATCTGGGCGTGGTGGCCCAGACCTGTGACAATGTATCGGTCATGTATGCCGGGCGTATTGTCGAACAAGGGTCAGTACGCGATGTGCTGCGTGAACCTCGCCATCCATACACCGTTGGCCTGATGCGATCGGTGCCCGAAAACTTGCCGCCTCGAACACCGCTTTATTCGATCCCGGGCGTTCCCCCCAGTTTAGACACATTGCCCTCGGGATGCGCTTTCGCACCTCGCTGTTCTGCCTGCGTTGAGGCTTGTGTGCAGGGCCGGCCTGATCTGTCGCACATTTCTGACACGCGGCATGTGGCCTGCTTCAACCCGGTGATCGACGCCAAAGGAAATGCTGCATGAGTGCTGTTTTACGAATATGTGACCTGCATCTGCATTTCCCTCTGGGGCGCAGTCTGATGGACTATGCAGCGGGCCGGCCGGGGCGCGTGGTCAAAGCGTTGAACGGTATCAGCCTGGATTTGATCAAGGGCGAGGCTTTGGGTGTTGTCGGTGAATCAGGCTGTGGGAAATCCACGCTGGCACGTTGCATCGTGCGGCTACATGCGCCCAGCGAGGGAACGATCGAGTTCGAAAGTCAGGATGTTTTTGGAGACGATAATCGCTCTGATCGCACGTATAACCGACGCGTCCAGATGATGTTTCAGGATCCGTATTCTTCGCTCAACCCACGCATGACAACAGGCCAGATATTGGCCGAAGCACTAAGCGTTCATAACATGCGCCCCGAGGCCGAGATTCCGGCTCGGGTAGTCGAGCTTCTGGATCTTGTGCGCCTTCCTCAGGATGCACAGCACAAGCTTCCGCATGAGTTTTCCGGCGGTCAGCGTCAGCGCATCGCAATCGCACGCGCGCTGGCAGTTGAGCCCGAAGTCCTGATTGCGGATGAACTGGTTTCTGCGTTGGATGTCTCGGTGCAGGCACAGGTTGTGAACTTGCTGCTGGAGTTGCAGCAAGAACTGGATCTGACGATCCTGTTCGTTGCCCACGATTTGAGGCTGGTTCGCCATGTCTCTAATCGGGTTGCCGTGATCTATTTGGGTCGGATCGTCGAGATCGGGGACAGCGAGACCCTGTTCTCAGCTCCGGCCCACCCTTACAGTCAGGCGCTTCTTTCTGCGGCACCCACCCTCAACCCCGATGATCGGGGCAAAGTGGCCCGGCTGGAGGGAGAGTTGCCTTCACCCCTGAACATGCCCGCAGGCTGCCCATTCCATGTCCGGTGCCACCACGCCACGGACGTCTGCAAACAATCGGTACCTGCCCTGCTGCCCTTTGAAGGTCGCGGCGAAGTTGCCTGTCATCATGTCGAAGAGATAAATACCCATGCTTGATGCACCCGACCACAGAACCATTGTCTCAGCTTTGCGTGATGAATTGGCCAAACAGGGGTTGGATGCATTTATTCTGCCCAGATATGATGCGCATCAGGCAGAGTATGTCGCCCCACATGATGAGCGACTGGCGCATGTCACAGGCTTCACCGGATCGGCGGGGATGGCGATTGTGACACCGGATACCGTCGCAATTTTTGTTGATGGTCGCTATGTGGTGCAAGCCGCAAACCAGTGCGCTGATCCGATCTTTTCCCATCATCATTTGCACAATGAGCCACCAGAAAACTGGTTGGCATCGGCTGCAAGTTCAGACTGGAAAATTGGCTATGACGCAATGCATTTGCCACCAGTTTGGTATGATCGGTTTTTCTCCGCGCTAACAGAAACCTGTGCCGAATTGGTTGCGACAAAAACCAACCCGGTCGATGTCGTCTGGCCTGATCAACCAGCCCCTCCGATGGGAAAGATCGAGCCATTTCCATTACAATTCGCGGGCAAGAGTGCAGCAGATAAAATTTCAGAACTGGTCTCTGAAATGCGGGCTCAAGGCGCGGCGCTGCTGGTTGAAACCCAGCCCGACAATATTGCCTGGCTGCTCAATGTGCGGGGGTCCGATGTGGCCTTCAATCCGATACCACTTTCCTTCCTGTTGGTGGATGTATCCGGAGAAGTGTATTGGTTTGTGGCGGATCGTAAGGTGAACGCGGACATTACCGATCATTTGCCGGCACACGTTCACCTGCTACCCATGGAAGCACTCCTGACAACGCTCACTGATAAGGCGCAAGCTGGTCAGGGTGTTCTGTTCGATCCCGACTTTTCGCCTGAAGCTGTGCGGTCGGTATTACGAACGAAAGGTGCAAAAGAGCACGCACAAGGCGGTCTCATAACGCTGGCGAAGGCCAGAAAGAACCAAATAGAAGTCGAAGGCCTAAGAGCTTGTCATATAGCGGACGGGGTCGCCTGGACCGAATTCTGCGCCTGGTTGGCACACGAGGTTCCGGCACGCGCCACGTCCGGTCATCCGGTGACCGAACGGGAGGCAGAGCAAAAGATACTGTCCTTCCGTCGCCAACAGCCGGGTTTTATCTACGAAAGCTTCAACACGATTTCTGCAGCTGCGGGAAACGCCGCCATGTGCCACTACGCGACAGGCCCGGACAATCAGGTGCCGATCTCGTCGGACGGCACATATCTGCTGGATTCAGGTGGGCAATATGAGACGGGAACCACGGATGCAACGCGCAGTTTCGCTTTTGGGACACACAGGCCCGAGGGTTACGACCGTGCTTATACAGCTGTCTTCAAAGCATTTCATGCCATAGCGACCCTGCGATTCCCTGCCGGTACTCAGGGCCACCATATTGATGCAATCTGTCGGCGACCGCTGTGGGATCTGGGACTGGACTATGATCACGGTACAGGTCACGGGATCGGTCATAGGCTATCGGTTCACGAACACCCTCAACGTATAGGAAAACCTTACAACCCCGTCGATCTGGCTCCGGGCATGATCCTGTCGATTGAGCCGGGATACTATGAGACAGACCGATTTGGCATTCGCATCGAGAACCTTTTCGAAATTGTCCAAGCAGAAGACGGTTTCATAGGGTTCTCGAACCTCACGTGGATACCAATCCAGACCGACATGCTGCTGCTCGACAAACTGAGCGATGCCGAACGGTCTTGGCTCAACAGCTATCATGCCGAGTTAGTGCAACGAATTGGCTCACATTTATCTGCCAAGGCCGTGTCTTGGGTCAGTTCCAACTGCGGCCAGATCATCTGACGGGATTAGTACCACAGAATTGGCCGCAGCTGGCCACGAATTCGAATCTTCAGCGATACACTGTCAGCCAACAGTCGTTGGGCTGGTTCATCAACCAAGTGGGCACTTAGATGGTTAAGGCACTAATTGCCTTCACAACTTCCTTGGCCTGCCCCAAATCGATGGAGCCAAAGGTACCAACATCATTATCCCAATAGCGGCCTGAGGCAGTGGCAAAGTCATCATCCAGGGCAAGGCGGCACAGGATATCTGCACCGATTTGCATATCATTCCCTGTGACCCCGAAACCCTCTTTCACCATCTTGGACGCCAGCAGTGAACCGGGATTGACTGCGATGAATGTGGGGCCTGTTGGGTGCGCCGTTGCCATCTCAGCAGACCAAAGAGCAATTGCGCGTTTGCTCTGTGCGTATGCCCCCATGTCATCCAGATGTCTTTTGCCTGATAGGGCCGCGACATCGACAGGAGCTTGCGCGGCGGAAGACAGGTTGATGACACGAGCATCGCTTGGAAGAAGCGGAAGCAACGCAGTGGTCAGGACATGCGGTGCCAAGGTGTTGACGACAAAGCGAACGTCCTGCCTGTTTAGCAGGATCGGATTGGGTGTTTTATAAACGCCTGCATTGTTGATCAGAACGTCGATCCTGTCGTGATTGGCCGCAATTGTCCTGGCCAACTCCCGAGTTGCTTCAAGAGACGCCAAGTCTGCTTCGTAGGCAGCGACTTCACCTCCAATGTCTTTGGCAGCAGCCTCCAGTTTGCTGGCATTGCGACCATGTAGAATGACCCGGTGACCTCTGGCGGCAAGGGTCTTTGCCGTCAGCAAGCCGATGCCATCGGTTGATCCGGTGATGAGAATGGTTTTGCTCATTGCATGTTTCCTTGAGTTGGAAATTCCGGAAGTACCTCGTCGGCGAGGCGCTTCATCGTGTTTTCAATATCAGCCTGATTAAACCGCAGGTTCAGGGCGACGTGGTTGATCCCGTGCTCGCGCAACTCGCACAGATAGGATTTTAGGAAGGCAACCCCAGAACCGAACCCCAGATGTATGGGCCGGGGCTCTGCCTTGTCATCTGAGACAAGATCAACGTAGAGCGACTGCATTACCGGCTTGGCCTGCGCGCCTGCCTCCGCACCGCGCGCACGATAATCCCGGACAATCTGCGCCTGTGATGCGATATCGCGCGGATAGGTCATCCAGCCGTCACCATGTGCAGCGACCCAATCAGGGGATTGTTGTGAACCTCCTGTGATGAGGATGGGCACCCGTGCGCCTGTCGGTTTGGGCAGCATATCCATCGAACCATTCAGGGAACCATGATCGCCTTTATAGCTCGGATAGTCAGTGCCCACTGCACGGATATAGGCAAGGCTTTCGCGGAACCGTGCACCCCTGTCGGGGAAGCTCATGCCCAACGCGGGGTATTCTTCCGGTCGATCACCAGAGGCAACACCCAGCAAAAGACGCCCACCAGACAGTTGGTCGACAGATGCCGCAGCCTTGGCCACATGGGCAGGATGGCGCAGGGGCAGGATAATACTGGCAACCCCAAGAGCGATGTCACGGGTCACACCCGACAAATGACCAAGATATACAAACGGGTCAAACGTCTGCCCCGCATCCCCAAAACTCGGTACATTGAACGGCACGTCCCGTAGCCACAGCGCGGCAAAGCCAAGCTCATCAGCCAGCTTCGCCCGTTCGAGATGCCGCGCCATATCGGGCACAGGGTCGGTGTGGTACGCGTCCAGCGGGACAACCAACCCAACGCTCAATGCACCCGGCTGGAATACAGTGTTGTAGGCACGGTTCAACTTCGGGAACGTGGCAGGTTCGTCTGCGACAAACGTGGTTTGAAGGTCTGTCATTGTTTCCCCCAATAGCGCACCAAGGTGCGGCTTTCGATGCTTTTACGCGGGGTGGTAATCTTTGGATCCTCCACCATGTCGAGCGCAGAATGGGCAATCGAGGGCTTGCCCCGATTGTCATAGATATTGAACACAGCTAATTCGTCGGGCGTCATGCGTGATTGGTAAATCCACTCGTGGTCCGGGTTCGCTACAAGCCCAATGATTTGCCCACGCCGATCCGGATAGATCAGATCAAGCAAAAGCCAGTCTTCCTCCGGCACACTTGAAGGCCGTACAAAGCCCAAGGGGGCTGAGTTGATCGGGTTTTCGATCGGGCGCCAGACATTGATGAAACCATAATGACCATCTGACCATTCCCTAGCTTTCTCTTCGCCAAGAATGTCGGTCAATCGTTGTTGCGCACCTGCGGGGCTATAGTCACTGTGGACATTACGCGCTGGTTTCCGGATGGCATTGGGATCATCCACACGGACGGTATGGTCGAAAACAATGACTTCTTTCGCGCCAATCTCACGGGTCAGAAGATCCGTCAACTCCTGATCATAAACCGGCTGCCAAGCGCGGTCTTTACCAAAGATGCTCACTTCAGAGCGAGAGTTGAAAAACCCAACACTATCCCCTGCGAAGTTCACACTGGCACCGGCACGGACATCACGTAATTCAACTTCGGTCACAACCTGTTCGGGCGAGATCAGCTCTCCCACGACACCACCGGCATCAATGTGGTAAGCTTGGCGCGCAGGTGCGTGAACGTGGTAGTTGACGGTCGCCTTTGGGATCATCTCCAGATTCCTCGAAAAATAAGGCTTGCGCAACACATCAGGCCAGGTCGTCCTTACCTTCGATCACAAAATGATAGCTTTCCGAGCCCTTGGTGCGAGCGTCGAGATGAGGCCTGTATTCCGGGTCATTCATAAAGCTCAGGGCAGCTTCCTTAGACGGCCATTCTAGAATGATGCGTAACGCAGCAGCTTGCTCACTGCCTTCTACCTGCTCGTGTGATGCCGTGCGCGCCAGATACCTGCCACCGTGCTTGGCAACCAACTTGTTCGCTGTCGGAAGATAATCGGGAATCCAGTCCTCGCTGGACGGTGTGACTGCCAATATGGAATAATAGGTCATGGGGTGCCTCCTTGAGGTTCGTGTCGTTCGAAGGAGATATGCCCTATTGCAAAACCAGAAAAAACCGAGGCTAATTTGAAAGCAGAATTCTGGTTTTGGATATAAAATGGAAACGGACACCCTTCGACTGTTTGTTCTTGCCGCCGACAAGCTTAACATCAGCGCAGCCGGCCGCGAGCTTGGTCTTGCACCCTCGGTGGCCAGCGCGTGGATGACAAAACTTGAGAAAAGCATCGGCGCTGACCTCCTCCACCGCTCCACTCGGAAAGTCGCCCTGTCGACCGAAGGGTTGGAGTTTCTGCCCTACGCCAGAGATATCATTGCGCGCGAAGACGCAGCCAGGGCGGCCCTTGGACAAGGTCGTGCAGAGGTATCAGGCACCCTGCGCTTTACCGCTCCCAGTACATTCGCGCAGCTCTATATCGCGCCCATCTTGCCGGATTTCATGGCGAAGCAACCCAAGCTTCGCCTAGATATGCGTTTGTCGGATAAGCAATTTGATCTGATCGAAGGAAGTTTTGACCTGGCAATTCGCAATGCCGTCCTGGAAGACTCCACGCTACGTGGTCGCAAACTTGCAGACGACACCCGCATTCTCTGTGCTTCGCCGGACTACCTGCAAAAACACGGCTATCCAGAAACGCCTGAAGATCTTCGGCACCACCACCTTGTTGCATTCGGAAACGATGCGCCGCAACGCTTGGTCAGAGATGATGGCACATTTTCTGAGTTTGATCCAAACGCCGGAAGCTGCAAACTTATCATTGATGACGGACATAGCCACAAGGTCGCGACACTCTCAGGAGCAGGTATCGCACCACATTCTTTGTGGAGCGTCCATAGTGAGCTTTCTTCCGGAAGCCTCGTTCGTGTACTTCCATACTACACTTGTTTCGCAGATACTGCGCTTTGGCTAATCTATCCGCAGACAAATGTTCTCTCGACCAAAGTGCGCGTTTTCATGGACTTCTTACTCGAACGCATCGGTCGAAACCCACAATGGCTCAAGCCTGACCGTTGAAGGGGCAATCCAGTCATGTGAACGAAGTCAGACGTATGATCGAATGCGGATTGGGTATTGGCTTCCTTCCAGTTCATTTAGCTGACCCTTACGAAGCAAGAGGCGACCTGTTCCGCCTTATGAGAACGAGCCAAGCGCAACTGTTTTTCTGATCACAAATCAAGCGGTCTCTCTGTCGGAAGCGGTACAAGTGCTGCTCGAAGAGATGCAACGGAGCTCAGATACATAAGGATGAATTCCCAGTGTGCGAACGGCATTGCCCGAGCTCTCTACCGTGTACATCGCAGAGCCTATTTGTTCGACAAACGATCCGTTTCCGGAAACCACATGTTGGAAAATTCAAATCGGAAGGACAAGCCGAATGTACCTACCCAGTACGCCTTCGCATCCATTCGCTTGGTAGACTTCAGATCAAAGCATCCGGCCCACCTAAAAGGCAGGCCGGACCGCTCAATCAATTAAAATTTCTTAGTCGTACAAAACGGCTGCGATCTTCGGGTCATCAATGTTCGAGGCGTCGTAATAGTAGAAGCCCGTGTCGATCAGGCCCGGAACCTCTTCCCCGTTCAGAGCCGCAACCGCCGCCTTCACCGTCTCATAGCCGATGCCCACAGGGTTTTGCGTGATAGCGCCCGCCATCAAGCCGCTCTTGATTGCGTCTTTCTGGGCCTTGCCGCTGTCATAACCGATGATGACCAGACCTTCGGTGCCCAGTTCCTGAACACCATTTACAACGCCAATGGCAGAGCCTTCGTTTGTGCCGAAAATGCCATTCAGATCAGGGTTTGCTGTCAGGATTGCCTTGGTGACTTCGGTCGACTTCAGGTGGTCGCCCTGGCCGTACTGAACCGTGACAACTTCGATATCCGGGTACTTCTCAGCCATGCGATTGACGAAGCCATCGCGGCGGTCGATTCCGGTGCGGCTGGTCTGATCATGCGCGACAACCGCGACTTTACCCTTGCCGCCAATTTTCTCTGCCATCTTGTCAGCGGCGAGCCCGGCTGCCGCCAGGTTATCCGTTGTCGCGGTTGAAAGCGGAATATCGCTATCAACGCCGCTGTCGAAAGCGATGATCGGAATGCCCTTTTCATTGGCCTGCTTCAGCAACGGGATTGCGGCTTGGCTATCCAAAGCGGCAAAACCAATGGCTTTGGGGTTGTTGGCCAAAGCGGCAGCCAGCATGTCGATCTGACGGTCCACCATTGTTTCATTGTCCGGACCTTCGAATGTGATGGTGACATCAAACTCGTCAGCTGCTTGTTCCGCGCCGGACTTCACTGCCTGCCAGAACTGATGCTGGAAGCCTTTGGATACCAGCGGAATGTAAATTTCTTCTGCTGCCGCCATCGAGGCGGGCCCTGCCAAGGTGACTGCACTCAGCGCACCCAAAATGAAACGACGTGAAAACATGTTTTCTCCTCCAGTTGGTCGTTTTGGTCTTTGTTTTAATGCCTTAGTCATCCCGTTTTCTTACGCCGTGCCATGTCGGCATAGACGGCCAGGATGATGATTGCCCCGGTCACAACGGTCTGCCATTCCTGCGCAACGGACAGCACGCGCAACCCGTTGGTCAACACGGCCATGATCAAGGCACCTATCAGCGTACCCAGGATCGTCCCGCGCCCACCGGACAACGACGTGCCACCGATCACCACGGCGGCGATCGCCTCCAGTTCGTATCCAAGTCCCAATGCCGGTTGCGCGGAATTCAGACGCGAGGCGATCAAGATGCCGGCGATGCCGCAGATCGCGCCGGCTAGCGCGTAAATACGCATCTTCCACATGTCGGTGTTTACGCCGGACAGACGCACTGCTTCCTCATTGGAACCAAGCGCAAAGGTGTACCGGCCCAGAACCGTGCGCCCCAGAATGTATGAGGCTGCGATAGCCACAAGGAACAGGATCAACACACCATTGGGGATGGGCAGAGACGGAAAAACCTCGCCGATCAGTGACCCGCGCGAAATTTGGTCAAAGCCCGGCGTGTCGTTGAAATAGATCGGCCTTGTGCCCGAGATCACCAGCGACATACCCTTGAGGATTAGCATCATGCCCAAAGTCGCAATGAAGGGCGGGATCTTCATCTTGGCCACAAACGTACCCGAGCACAGACCGCAAAGCGCCCCCGCCGCGATGGCCGCTGCGACACCCAACAGCAAGGGCATCCCCAGATAGGTCAGAACAACGCCCGCGATCACCGCACAGAAGGTCATCAATGTGCCCAGCGATAGGTCGATCCCGCCGGTGATGATGATCAGCGTCGCAGCCACCGCCAGCACCCCGTTGACCGAGGTCGCCTGCAAAATCGCGATCATGTTCGAGGTCTGCATGAAATTCGGCGACGCGATCGAGAAGCCGATCAGCAGGGCGATCAAACTCGCGAACGCCAGCAGTTTTTGGTAGGCACCGCTTTCCGACAGACCCGCGAGGGGTTTCTTCTTGTCGATATCCGTAGCTGTGGTCATTGGACTGTCCCTGTTACCTGCATCGCCGCCGCGCGCTGCGTGGCCAGATGCATGATGTCTTCTTGAGTGGTGTCTTTTCCGCCGGGTAGAATGCCGGTCAGTCGGCCTTCGCACATCACGGCGATGCGATGGCTGAGGCGCATGATTTCGGGCAGTTCCGATGAGATCACGATGATCGTCTTGCCTTGCCCCGCCAGGTCTTCCAGTAGTCTGTAGATCTCGGATTTAGCGCCGACGTCGATACCCCGCGTGGGTTCGTCAAAAATCAGGATATCGCAGTCACGTAGCAGCCATTTGGCTATGACAACCTTCTGCTGGTTGCCGCCTGACAAAAGGCGAACCTCTTGCACATCCGATGGCGTTCTAATGCCCAACTGCTTGATATAGCTTTTGGCGGTGTCGCTGATTTCACTATCGTGTAGAACCCCGCCTGCGCCGGTGAATAGGTCCATCGAGGCAAGCGCGATGTTGTCGCGTACGTTCATACCGGTGGCGAGACCGAAATGCTTTCGGTCCTCGGACAGGTATCCAATCCCCGCTTTGACGGCGTCAGTTGGTGATTTGATCGACACCACCTGCCCATGTACCCGGATTTCGCCGCTATCCTTGGGATCGGCCCCGAAGATAGCCCGTGCAACCTCGGTACGACCTGCGCCCATCAGACCAGCAAAGCCCAGAATTTCGCCCTTTTTGACCGAAAAGGTGACGTCTTGAATTTCTTTGTCCCGGTTCAGTCCGGTGACCTGCAGAGACAACTCAGCGTCGCCTAGATCAGGTACGTCCAGCGGCTCTTCATTGACCTCACGTCCAACCATCATAGCGATGATCTGGCTGATCGGGGTTTCGGCGGCCCCTACCGTTCCGACATATTCCCCATCGCGCATGACCGTCACGCGATCTGAAATCTGTTTCAACTCGTCCATCTTGTGGCTGATGTAAACGATGCCCACGCCCTCGGCCTTGAGGCGGCGGATGATCACGAACAGCTCCGCAATCTCGGCGTCATTCAAGGCCGCCGTGGGCTCGTCCATGATCAGCACTTTGGATCGGAACGACAGCGCCTTGGCGATCTCGACCATTTGCTGTTTCGCAATGGTCAGGCTGCCCACCAACGCCTTGGGATCAAGGCTGAGGTTCATCGAGGCAAAGATTTCGGCGGTCTGCGTATTCAGTGCCGCCTCGTCCAAACGGCCAAAACTTTTGCGAGGTTCGCGTCCGATAAAGATATTCTGAGCAACGGTCAGGTCGTTCATCAGGCTCAGTTCCTGATGAATGATCCCAATACCCAGATCCTGTGCCTCACGAGGGGTTGTCGGGCTGACTTCACGCCCTTCGATCATCAAGATCCCGCCATCGCGCTGATAGATACCCGACAGGATCTTCATCAGCGTGCTTTTCCCGGCCCCGTTTTCACCCATAAGCGCGTGAACTTCGCCCGGTTCCAGATCGAACTGCACGGATTTCAGTGCGCGCACGCCGGGGAAGAATTTATCAATCCCCGTCATTTCGACCAGTTTAGTCATGCTTCCTCCCATGTGCCCCTCTCCCTTGGGCCAAACGCGGATTACATCACCGCGCCGATTTGCCAGGGAACGAATTCAACGCCCCCAAAGCCAAGTTCCTCGCTTTTTGTATTGTTCCCCGAGGCGACGCGGATCAGCATTTCGAACAGTTCTTCGCCCTTAGTCTCGATGCTGACCCCATCGGTGACGATGTCGCCGCAATTCAGGTCCATGTCGTCCGCCATGCGTGCGTACATTTCGGAATTGGTGGCCAGCTTGATACAGGGCGTCGGCTGGTACCCCGACACTGATCCTCGCCCGGTGGTGAACACGATCAGGTTCGCGCCCGAGGCCACTTGTCCGGTCACCGAACATGGATCAAACCCGGGACTGTCCATGAAGACAAAACCTTGCTTGTCGATCATCTCACCGAACTTGTAGACATCTCGTAGCGGCGCGGTGCCTCCTTTAGCGACAGCGCCCAGCGATTTTTCGAGAATTGTCGTGAGCCCGCCGCGCTTGTTGCCGGGGCTCGGGTTGTTATCCATCTCACCGCCGTTGCGGGAAGTGTAATCTTCCCACCAGTGGATGCGGTCGATTAGCTTTTCACCGACCTCTACCGTCTCGGCGCGCCGGGTCAGCAGGTGTTCCGCCCCGTAGATTTCTGAGGTTTCCGATAGGATCGTTGTGCCGCCGTGGCGCACCAGCAGATCCGAGGCATATCCCAATGCCGGGTTCGCGGTGATCCCCGAGTATCCATCTGATCCCCCACATTGCATGCCAACCGTGATGGCACTAATCGGTGCTGGTTTCCGCTGGGCCTGATTGGCCAGTTCCGCGATGCCGCGCAACTCTTCCAGCCCTCGCTCGATAGTGCGGCGCGTCCCACCCTCGTTTTGAATGGTCATATAGCGAAGCGCCCCGTCAGCGCGGATTGGACGCCCTCCGACAAGATCGGCCACTTGCATGACCTCACATCCCAGACCGATCAGCAGGATACCTCCGAAATTCGGATGCTGCGCGTAACCGGCCAGCGTCCGAAACAAGGTGGCATAGCCTTCATCTTTACCGGACATTCCACAGCCGGTCCCGTGCACGATTGGAACTACACCGTCGACATTGGGAAAACAGTCCAGAAACCCAGACTTTTCAGAAGCTTCGGCAATGAAACGTGCAACAGAGCCCGAGCAGTTCACTGTGGTCAAAATGCCGATGTAATTGCGTGTGCCCACTCTGCCGTCGGTTCGATGGTAACCGTCGAACGTCCGACCTTCGTTCAAAGCAGACAGCGGCGTGTTCGCGCTTGCATGCGCATAGTCCTGCTGGTGCGCCCCCATACCAAGATTGTGCACATGGATATGTTCACCCGGCGCGATGTCGCGCTTGGCCTGCCCGATGATCTGGCCATAACGGATAATATTCGCGCCAGCCTGAATTGGAGCCACAGCAATCTTGTGACCGCGGGGGACTGAAGAGACTAACGGCACTGGAGCAGAAGTGGGCTGCTCACCCGCCTCCAAGTCCCGCAAAGCTATGACGATATTGTCTTGTGGATTGAGCTTCACGACGTCGCGCGCCGCCTCCTCCAATACACTTATGCCGCTATGTGCTTGCATGTCTTCCCCGCTTGCATGGCCAATGTTGCTAAGCTCAAAATCGTTACTTGTCAACTAACATGTTAGAATGCTAAATTGCCAAGCATGAACAAACAACAAGACATAGACGCCGCTTTGCTGCCTGAGATCACGACAACCGAAGGGTCGCTGACTCAACGGGTCCACCACTCACTGAAGCAGGCGATTCTGTCGCTGGATTTTCCACCCGGCGCAAATCTGCGAAAGGCACCTGTGTGTGAGCGACTGGGCGTTTCGCGCGCCCCTGTTGCCGATGCGATTGCACGACTGGCCTCGGAAGGATTGGTGGATGTGGTGCCGCAATCTGGAACCCGCGTGTCCTACTTTTCGATGGCCGAAATCCGCGAAGGCGTTTTCCTGCGCGAGGCACTTGAGCTCGCAACCGTCGCCAAGGTTGCACGCGATCTGACCGACGATCAGCGCAAACGGTTAAGCCGCAATATGCGCCTGCAAGAACTGTTGATCGAGGATGAGGACATCCCCGGCTTTTATCAGGCCGATGAAGAGTTCCATGCTCTGCTGATGGAATTCACCGGCTTCCGACGCCTCGCGGACGTAGCCCAGACCGTTTCCCTGCAGGTCAGTCGCGCACGTATGCTGCTGTTGCCTACACCGGGCCGGATCGCTGAAACACTGGCCGAACATCGGGCAATTTTCGAGGCGATCAGCAACCGTGATGAACAAGCTGCGCAGGACGCCATGCGCATTCACCTTGGGCAGTTGATGCCGCGTATCGAGCAACTGGAGCGGCAAAAGCCTCATTTGTTCAACCTCACGCCACAGCCGGATAGCGAGGCAGGATGACCGTTTCTCAGACAGAGCCATTGAACAATCGTACTGCGCGGCCTGTTCCGCTGACCCGGATGGGTTTTGGCGGAGCGCCGTTGGGAAACCTTTACCGCAAAGTATCCGACGTTGACGCTCAAGCGGCGTTACAGGCGGCATATGACGCTGGCATCCGCTTTTTCGACACTGCGCCGCAATACGGGCTTGGCCGGTCCGAAAACCGGTTTGGCGAAGCGATTGCCCGGTTCGGTCGCGAGAACATACAGCTTTCGACCAAGATCGGTCGCCTTCTGTTGGATTGCGAACCGCATGAGGTGACACCCGAAGCCTTCGTCGACGTGCCCCAAAAGAGGATCGTGTTTGACTATACCTATGACGGGGTAATGCGGTCTTACGAGGCCAGCCGCGACAGGATCGGTGTCGCCAATTCTGATATTCTATTGGTCCATGATGTCTGTGTCTTCAGCCAAGGCAGTCAGGAATTGTCGGACGCCAAGGTGCGCGAATTGTTTGATGGCGGGGGATACAAAGCGCTGACCGAACTGCGCGATGCGGGTGAGATCGCCGCAATCGGCGCAGGCGTAAACGAATGGCAGGTTTGCGAAAAGCTTCTTGGGCTTGGTGACTTTGACGGGTTCCTATTGGCCGGGCGGTATACACTTTTGGAACAGGAAGCCCTCGACAGTTTCCTTCCGCTTTGCGAGCAGCGCGATGTCGGGATCATCCTGGGCGGGCCGTATAACTCGGGCATTCTCGCAACTGGGGCAGTGCCCGGTGCCAAGTACAATTACGCGGACGCGCCCGAGGACATTCTGGATAGGATCCGCAAGATCGAAATCGTTTGCGCAGCCCACGGAACTCCGCTGATCGCTGCAGCGCTGCAATTTGTTCTGGGTCATCCTTGTGTGAAAACAGTGGTACCCGGAGCCGTCAACGCATCCGAGGTGCAGTCCAATGTTGCGCTGATGGAGCGCGACATACCTCCGAGTCTTTGGTCGGATCTGAAATCCGAGGGCCTGATCCGTCCGGACGCACCTATACCAAGTGAGGCTGCAGATGCTGCGTAACATCAACCCGATACTTTCGCCGGATCTTCTCTATACCCTGAGGGCCATGGGCCACGGGGATGAGATCGTTATCGCAGATGCGAATTTCCCGGGGTCTAGCAGTGGGCCGGAATGCATCCGGGCGGATGGGTCTTCGGCCAGCGAAATATTGCAGGCCGTGTTGTCCGTGATGCCCTTGGACACGTTCGTTCCTGATCCGGCTTTGACCATGCAGGTTGTCGGAGACCCGGACGCAATTCCTGACGCTGTGGCGGACTTTCAGCGCATCATCGACGCGACCGCGGACACTCCAGCAAAGATTCAAGGGATGGAACGGTTTGCTTTCTACGAGCGTGCCACCAACGCTTTTGCCATCGTCCAGACAGGCGAGCGCAGACTCTATGGCAACATCATTCTGAAAAAAGGTGTGATCGGATGATGATCGATGCGCATCAGCATTTCTGGGCTCTGGCGCGCGGCGACTATGGTTGGCTGACGCCCGATCTGGGCGCGATCTACAGGGATTTTACTCCAGACGATATAGTGCCTCTGCTCTGTGCTGCTGAGATTGATGGCACAGTCCTTGTGCAGGCGGCACCGACTTCGGCCGAGACTGAATACATGCTCTCTCTGGCGGATCAAAACGCGTTCATCAAAGGTGTTGTGGGTTGGGTTGACTTTGAAGCCGGTGATGCGCCGGCACAGATCGCCGCTTTGGCCACACACCCAGCACTGGTCGGCCTTCGCCCGATGATACAGGACATCGCTGACCCTCTGTGGATGCTGGGCGGTACGCTGACACCGGCTTTCGAAGCAATTCAGCGACATGACCTGACATTCGATGCCCTGACCTTGCCCCAGCACCTGGGCCCGCTTAGGCAACTTCTTGAACGCCGGCCCGATATGCGCGTGATCATCGACCATGGGTCGAAGCCACTGATCAAAGACGCGATCTTGGGTGATTGGTTCGAGAACATGGCAGCATTAGCCCGAGAAACCTGCGCCTGGTGCAAACTGTCGGGCCTGGTAACCGAGGCTGCCGCAGATTGGACGACCGAAGACCTGCGTCCGTACGTAGATCATTTACTGAACACCTTCGGTCCGTCGCGCCTGATCTGGGGCAGTGACTGGCCAGTTTGCACCTTGGCCTGCAGTTACCAGCGCTGGCTTGAAACCACCGATATGCTGCTAAGCCAACTGAGCAACGCAGAACGCCAAGCAATAATGGGTGGGAATGCCGCCCGGGCCTATAACCTCAGGGACTGAAATGAATATACCCACACTGGATTCAGACGGGCTGTGGCTCGGGCGTGTTGAACGCGCCGGGATCGGCCCCAGCGTGGTAACACTGCGCCATGGGCGAGTTGTAGATATCACGTCGAATACGGCACCAACTGTCCGGGATATCCTGGAACGCGACGATACAGCGGACTATGTACAAAAAGCTCAAGGTCAAGATATCGGCCCGCTGGACACTGACCACCGATGGCTCGCCCCGTGCGACTTGCAGGCCATAAAGGCCTGCGGTGTCACATTTGCCGGGTCTATGGTCGAACGCGTGATCGAGGAACAGGCTGCAGGCGATCCTGCCAAGGCAGATGCGATCAGAGCGCGTATCGGGGACCGGATCGGGGAAAGCCTCTCGAACATCGTACCGGGATCGAGCGATGCCGCTGAGGTCAAAGAGGCCCTGATCGCCGAAGATCTCTGGAGCCAATACCTGGAAGTCGGGATTGGCCCCGATGCCGAAGTGTTTTCCAAAGCACAGGTTTTGTCCTCAGTCGGGTTTGGTGCGGATATTGGGCTTCACCCCATTTCAACCTGGAACAATCCCGAGCCCGAAATTGTTCTGACCGTGACTTCGCAAAGTGAAATTAAGGGTGCAACACTTGGGAATGACGTAAACCTGCGTGATGTCGAAGGCCGCTCAGCCCTGTTGCTGAGCAAGGCAAAAGACAACAATGCCTCTTGCGCAATCGGGCCGATGATAAGGCTGTTTGACGAGAAGTTTTCGTTGGACGATATACGCCAGGCCGAACTAACGCTTACCGTCACAGGACCAGATGGGTTTGTGTTAGACGGTAGTTCGTCGATGTCCCAGATTAGCCGTGATCCAGTAGATCTTGTGAAGCAGACCATCGGACGCCATCATCAATATCCTGACGGGCTGATGCTGTTTCTCGGAACTCTATTCGCCCCAACCCAGGACCGCGATACTCCCGGTGGTGGATTTACTCATAAGCTTGGCGATGTCGTCACCATTGCCAACGCACAACTTGGGGCGCTGACAAACACGGTGCGCCTGTCGACGGAATGCCCCGAATGGACCTTCGGGGCGTCTCACCTGATGCGAAACCTCGCCCATCGCGGCCTGCTGTAAGAGAGAACTAACATGTTGACTGGAAAACACCTGATCGCTGGCGAATGGGTCGGCGCAGAAGCAACCTTTGCGTCGGAACCCGCGCATGGTCCCAGCCATGACTTTGCCCTGGGAACCCCCGTGCTTGTCGCCCGAGCCGTGAAAGCCGCTGAGGATGCCTTTGCCAGTTTTGGTTGGTCCACCCGCGCCGAGCGCGCTGCGCTGCTGCGAAAAATCGCGGATGAAATTGATGCGCGAGGAGATGCGATCACCGAAATCGGAACACAGGAAACCGGACTGCCCGAGGCACGCTTGCAGGGTGAACGTGGTCGCACCGTGGGCCAGTTGCGCCTGTTTGCAGATCATATCGAGGCCGGAGACTACCTTGACCACCGCCACGACACTGCCCTGCCGGATCGTGCACCCCTACCC
>NZ_SMMF01000961.1:49038-234698 GCF_009711355.1 Roseibium sp. RKSG952
CACTGGGCCCCGTTGCTGTATTTGGTGCGTCTAACTTTCCTTTGGCATTTTCTGTCGCGGGTGGCGACACAGCCGCGGCGCTGGCTGCGGGGTGCCCGGTCGTCGTCAAAGGTCACTCGGCCCATCCCGGTACTGGCGAGATCGTGGCCCAAGCAATCGACGCCGCCATCAAGGCAACCGGGGTTCATCCCGGAGTGTTTTCATTGGTTCAGGGCGGCAAACGCGATATTGGCACCCGTTTGGTACAACATCCGTTGATCCGGGCGGTGGGCTTTACCGGCAGCCTGGGTGGAGGGCGCGCCCTGTTTGATCTGTGCGCGCAACGCGATGAGCCCATTCCGTTTTTTGGAGAGCTGGGTTCCGTCAACCCAATGTTCATACTGCCACGAGCCGCAGCCGCGCGCGGAGTTGAGATCGGTGCGGGCTGGGCGACTTCGCTGACGATGGGCGCAGGTCAGTTCTGCACCAATCCCGGTATCGCCGTGATCATTGCCGGTCCGGATGCCGATGCATTTCAGTCCGCAGCCGAGGCCGGCCTGTCTTCGGTGGATGACCAGACCATGCTGACCGATGGAATTGCGGCGGCGTATCGGGACGGTGTTTCACGTGTCGCCGCTGGAACAGGCGTTTCGAAGGTCATGGGCACCGGATGCGACGGGCGCGTCTCTGCCCCATATCTTTTCACCGTTTCCGGTGATGACTGGCTCGCCGATCACAAGTTGCAGGAAGAGGTCTTTGGACCTTTAGGCATTATAGTGCGCGTGAAAGACATTGAGCAGATGCAACAAATCGCCAGGGCCATAGAAGGCCAGCTGACATGCACGCTGCACCTCGATGAAGACGACAAACCAGCGGCTCAGGCATTGCTGCCGCTGCTCGAGCGAAAGGCAGGGCGCCTGCTTGCCAACAGCTTTCCCACAGGAGTCGAAGTTTGCGACAGCATGGTCCACGGCGGCCCTTACCCTGCCTCGACCAATTTTGGTGCCACATCCGTCGGGACATTATCGATCCGGCGCTTTCTGCGACCGGTTTGTTATCAGGACATCCCATCTGACCTTCTGCCCGAGAAACTGTGAGGTTGCCCATGTCGACATTCAAACCATCCAACCGGCTTGCGGATAAGACCGCTCTGATCACGGCGGCCGGTCAAGGCATTGGACGCGCAACCGCTGAATTGTTTGCGGCCGAAGGTGCCCGTGTGATCGCGAGCGACATCAACGATGCTTCTCTTGCCGAATTGGGCAGTATCCCCGGGATTGAACCGCTCAATCTGGACGTAACGAACAATGAGGCCGTGACCGCTGCTATAGCCAACCTGCCAAATCTGGACGTTTTGTTTAACTGTGCGGGTTATGTTGCCGGCGGCTCAATCCTTGAGTGCAACGAAAAGGACTGGGATTTCAGTTTTGATCTCAACGTCAAAGCCATGTTCAGACTGATCCAACTGACCCTTCCGGGAATGCTGGAAGCAGGCGGCGGGTCAATCATCAACATGTCGTCGGTCGCATCATCCATGAAGGGTGTGCCCAACCGATTTGCCTATTGCGCCTCAAAAGCGGCCGTAATTGGCTTGACCAAATCTGTGGCTGCCGATTTCGTGACCCAGGGCATCCGCTGCAACGCAATATGTCCGGGCACCGTCGACAGCCCGAGCCTGCATGAAAGACTGCAGGCCACCGGAGACTATGAACAGGCAATGACCGATTTCATCGCCCGTCAACCGATGGGTCGAATTGGCACAGCGGAAGAGATTGCAGAACTGGCACTGTATTTGGCCAGTGACGCAAGCAAATACACTTCGGGTCAGCCCTTTGCCATCGACGGCGGCTGGACGATCTGAGCAGGAAGGACCTTATAATGAAATTGCTACGTTATGGCCCCCGAGGCGCTGAGAAACCCGGCATGTTAGCCTCGGACGGCACTGTTCGCGACCTTTCCGATTTGGTCGATGACATCTCTGGTGAAACTCTTGGTGATGCCGTTCTTGAAAAACTGCGCACTGTAGATGTGGCCAGCCTGCCTGTTGTAGACGGCGATCCACGCATTGGCCCTTGTGTCGGCAATGTCGGCAAATTCATTTGCATTGGTCTGAATTATGCCGACCACGCCGCGGAAAGCGGCATGGAGTTGCCTGCTGAGCCAGTGATTTTTTTCAAGGCAACCTCTGCCATCGTTGGCCCCAACGATACGGTCGAAATCCCCCGCGGGTCTGTCAAAACCGACTGGGAAGTGGAACTGGGCGCGGTCATCGGCAAAGAGGCTAAATACATCTCAGAGGATGAAGCCTTGGACCACGTCGCCGGATACTGCATTGTCAACGACCTGTCTGAGCGTGACTTTCAGCTTCACCGCTCAGGCCAATGGGTAAAAGGAAAATCCGCCGACACGTTCGGCCCAATTGGCCCCTGGTTGGTGACCCGGGACGAGGTGCCAGACCCGCAAGACCTGCCGATGTATCTTGAGGTAAATGAGCACCGGTATCAAAACGGTTCAACCAGAACGATGCATTTTGGCGTGGCAACCGTCATATCTCACCTGTCGCAGTTTATGTCGCTGCAACCCGGGGACGTGATTTCAACAGGAACACCGCCCGGCGTCGGTATGGGGCAAGACCCGCAGATCTACCTGCAACCCGGCGACAAAATGGAGCTTGGCATAGAAGGATTAGGCGTGCAGCGGCAGGACGTTGTGGCCGGATAACCTGAAAAGGTTCAAGTAATCCTCAAAACACTTGTTGAGCCAAACCCCGGATCAAGCGTTCGGGGTTTGGCCTTAAAGAGATGTGCAAACCCAAACAACACAGGCGTTGACGTGCGTATTTCACTTGGAAATCCGGTTCGGCTTACCGATTTGGCAATGCCGCTCAATATAATTGCGGCGACACGGTTCCAAATAAGGCTTTAGCCCTGGTTCTGAGTGCGTTAGGTGCCCTGCCTGCGGAGTTTGCGCTTGTACAAGGTGGTCAGAGATCGGTTCCCTGAAGGTGCCATTGTTGTCGTCTCATTGGGACCCTGTCGTCGGCGCAGTTATCACCTCGATCCTCCGGTCAGCCGCTGACAAACCAGCTTGCTTTCGCCCTTCAAAGACGATTGGATCAAAGGACAATCATGCACTAACAATCAAGTTTGGCTACTTGGGTGAAGCTGATCACTGGCACAGTGTTGTTTGTTGCGGACCGTCGCCCTTAATGAGGGTAATCAAGGAACATCTTGAGACAAGCAGATGAAGAACAAAGTATGCGGCTGCGCACCCATCACACCTTCGCGCACTACTCATCGAACGCCACTGCCGCAGGTTGGTGTTTCACGTTCTCTGCGTGACACAATCAATGCGTTAATGGTTCCTATTCCCGGTGGTATTTTTGAGATGGGGACGAGAAAATCACGCTACGCGGATGATCTTGACAGCCCGCCGCGACGGGTAAAACTGTCGGGCTTCAATATTGGGCGCACTACCGTCACAAATGAGGTTTTTGCAGCATTCGTGGCCGAGACCAGTTATCGAACAACCGCTGAAATTGAAGGCTGGTCTTATGTCTTTTACCAATTTGTACCTGACACCAGTCTTACCAGAGGATTTGCCCAACATACCCCTTGGTGGTGTGGCGTAGAGGGCGCGTGCTGGAGTAGCCCCGAAGGACCGGGAAGCGATATTACTGCCCGTGGGCGACATCCGGTAACTCACATCAGTTGGCATGATGCCGTGGCATTTTGCGAATATACCGGTACGCGTTTACCGACTGAGGCGGAATGGGAGTACGCAGCACGCGGTGGATTAAAGAGGAAGCGTCTGCCTTGGGGCAATGCTCTCATACCCGGGTCAGGCCATGCGCAGAACATTTGGCAAGGCAATTTCCCTAATGAGAATTTGGCAGAAGACGGTTACGTCGGCACGGCACCGGCCGACAGTTATGATCCAAATAACTATGGCCTATACACAATGACCGGTAACGTCTGGGAATGGTGTGCGGACGCGTTTGGGCCACTGCCACATGGCACCCAAGGATCTCCGGCTGTAAACCCGCTATCCCAGGTGGATGGCCCAGGTAAAATCATACGGGGTGGGTCATATCTATGCCATGCCTCTTATTGTGAGCGCTACTTTGTTCACTCCAGAACCTGGAATATGCCAGATAGTTCAACTGGGCATACCGGCTTCAGGATAGCTTCATGAAACAAAGTCGAAACGCGCACACGTATCGACTTAGATCCCTTAGTTTGCACCCGGGATTCACGCAAATCCGGTTGGCAGAAATACCCTTTTAAGGTGCCAGAAACCGGACTTCAGGCATGTTCGCGATTTGTGCCAAATCTTGTTCGTACAGTTCTGAAAATGCGCTGAGAATATCATCCGACCAACCGGGTAGATCAATCTCTTCCTCGATTTTGTCGGGTTCTGCAAAGTCTTTCAGGATGCGCGACAAGTCCTTTCGCAAATCTTCTTTCTCTGGCGCTGGATCTTGCCGGATTAAGGACAAAACCTCGCGCTGACCGGTCGGACGTAGCAATGAACTTAGTAACCCATATTCATCGTCGAAAGCTACGTCATCCTGAAAGCCCCCCATCAAACGAAGAATATCACCCCAGATCAATGGCGTGTCCTCATTGCTCCACAAAGTCATTTTCACATTGGGGGCGAGATCTCTGATATCCTCAATCATACCGAGCCAGCTCAGGCAGCTCAGGTCGGTGTTTTCAAAAACGGCTCTTCGCTGATCTTCAGTTAATGACATCAGTACTTTGGGAATAAAAACACCGGGATTCCGTACCGCTAAAAACAACTCAATCTGAGTATCTTGCAGTACTTCATCAATATAAGCCAATCGCTGACCTGCCAATGGATAAAACTGGCCTTCATGGATGGCTTGGGCGATATCGCCCAGGATTTCATCGCTGGACAACATCGTCCGTTTGACGTCCGGATTGTTCGGTATAGCTCGTCGCAATTGTTCGTGTAGGGCCGAACTTGGTGGTTCCGTCCACAATGATTGAAGGACAGGCCAAACCGAATGCTTAAATCTGCGAGGCCTGGGAATGTCCACGCCATTTTTTGAGAATACACGCCCGTTGGCTTGAAGAGACTGCAATAGTCGACCTTCATCGGTAAAAGCGACACCAGCATGGATGACCAACTGCATTCTATTTTTGTCCTTGCATCCTGTAACTCCTGCCCCCGCATCAAGTCTAAGTATCGATTGTCGCAAAGCACCCGACAGAAGGACATAATTCTTCCAGTGACATGTTGAAAGATATTACTTTCGATCTTGTTCTGAAACCTGAATTTCCTGCTGAAAGTAGTTAGATTTTTTCGAGATGAACCCCTGACTGGGACAAGCAGCGAAAAAGATGAAAGACCTCACAGCACCACCGGGAATATCCCTCCGACAATGCCAAAAAACTCAAGTGACGATACTAAATCGTCATGCTTAGCAAGTTCTAGGTATGCACGACAAAAGGTTGAGCAGGGGAGCACTTGCACTTGCGTCAATCTAAAATCAAAGTTTGTGGCACCCAATCTTTGTGCCTAAGCTGATACAAATCCCTGAGCAAAAACACCGAACCCAATCGACATTGACACCTAGGTGAACACGAGCAAAAAACGCGTTCTTCGCACCAATCCAACTCTGATCAATAAGCACAATGCAGGTACCCTGATGACACGTCTCCTAATTTCGGCGATGAAAAATGAAGCGCCGTATATTCTGGAGTGGGTAGCGTATCACCGACTGATCGGTTTTGATGACATTCTCATTTACTCAAACGACTGTACAGATGGCACTGATGATCTGCTGGATGCGCTTGCGGCACGGGGGTGGGTAACCCACGAGCGCAATCAAGACTATGCAAAGAAGGGGGTGCAGTGGACCGCGTTAGAACTGGCCGGCAAGCATGAGCTTACCAAGGCTGCCGAGTGGATATTGTTTTCAGACGTCGATGAGTTCGTAAACATCAAGACAGGTACAGGACATCTTGATGATCTGTTTGCTTCGGCTCCTGATGCTGATGCCTACGCGCTGACATGGCGACTCTTTGGCAACAGCGGAAAGGTGGACCTTTCAGCGTCGCCCGTTCTGGAGGAGTTCACACGTGCAGCCCCGTTTCCCTGCTACTCGCCTTGGGAGGCAAGCCACTTCAAAACCTTATTCCGCAATGACGGGACCTATCAAAAGCTTGGCGTGCATCGCCCCAAAAAACCTGAGAGAGATCGCGTGCACAGTTTTCGGTGGGTTAACGGCTCAGGTCGACCACTACCAGGTTCTTACCAACAGCGTGGCTTAATAACGTTCGGGCCCTTGGCGGGGATGGATCTGGTTTGTCTCAATCACTATTCGGTCAAATCTGCCCTTGCCTATCTGGTGAAGTCCTCTCGTGGCCTGCCAAACCGATCGCACAAAGAAATTGACCTGGGATATTGGGCTGACCGGAATTTCAACTCGATTGAAGAAAGGTCGATCCAGCGTCATTTACCTGCGTTGAAGGAAATGCTCGACGAACTAAACGCTGACAAAGAACTCAGCAGATTGTCACAACAAGGTTTACGGTGGCACATAAAGCACGCGAACGAGGTTATGGATACGCTGGATGGGCTGCAGCTTTTGACTCGAATAATTGGAACGGAACGGCGCGACGTGGATCCGCAACTTGCAAGAAAGTTGCACGCAAAGGGGACGGAACTGCGCAATCGTGCGGAAGCAGAAGAAAACAGCAAGACCAGATAACCTTTGATCAAGATAGCTCAAACCCGCTGCGGATGTGCGCTTAAGCTGGGAAAACTGCTTTTGTTGAGAAACCAAGGATGGAGCGCTGGCGAGATACTTTGACTATTCATGTTTGTCCCCGAACACAAAAAAGGCACGCTTTGACGCAACTGATTGCAAATGATGGGTCTGAAACTTGAATTGGAAAAGTCAGACTGGTGTAATCCCGTTGAAGGAACGAAGCGCAGTGTTCTGTCTGTGCGAACACTGTTGTGGAAGAGGCTATCCTTATGGTCGCGTTTAATCGAAGCCGCCTGAAGAGCCGTGATTTTGGGGCGTTCGTTCTTCTTGATGCAGTTGAAACGGTCCGAGACGACGGGCGGCTTCTAACTCTGTTCTTTGACCGAGAAGTCCTGCCCGAACAAATATGCCCACGCCAAGGTGCCGAGCTAAATACATATGGCACACTCGGCGGCCAAACGGTGATGCGCTTTCATTTGCACGATGCAGTATCCCCGGTGTTCACGATAGACGGCCAGGAATGTTCGATTGAGGTCGCAACACCCAGCTTTGCCGCCTACGAAGGGCGAAATGCACTTGCTGCAGTGCGCAACGGTGAAGACGCCGAAGTTGTGCTGGATTGGTTGGCCTATCACGTGGATCAACACCAGATGGATGCGGCTATGATCCTCGACCGCGCAAAGCCCGGAGAGGATGAGGCTTTCGCCCGAGATTTACAGGCCGGTCAGCGGCAACGTGGTCTGAACTGCAACGTCGAATTACTCAGCAGTGACATGCCTCTTGGCCGAGCTGACCTACCACCCGAATGGCACCCGTTTTGTGCCCCGGATGCCCCGGGCAAAGACCGAATGGACGTGCCGTCTCCTGACCGTTGGCATAGCCCTCTGGGCACGGTGGCAGTTTATGAAATGATGCGTTTGCGTGGGCTATCGCACGCTCGGGCTGTCGCAAATATTGATGTATGCGACCTCATCACTCGTGGTGAGGATTCCATTTTTGATCTCGCCGTGAATACATCCAGTGGATTGATTTCTCTGGTTGGCCGGCGCTGTTACCCTTGGCGCTTGCGTGATCAGGCCAATCCGCACTTTAGTGACCATATCTGTGTTCAGTTTGACAATCCCGGCGCGAGCAATCGTTGGTGCATAGCACCAAATCAGGTGTCCGATCGCGCGGTCTGGCGGCTTGTTCGGATCGGCAATGTCAATCCGAGTGGATCTGTCACCGGGGCGTTTTACCGTTTCACTGCTCTACGTCATCCTGCGCCGTCAGTTTCCCAAATCGTGCCCAAAACCTCTTTGGTTGAAGATTCATATCTGATCAACCAATCTGAAGCACTTTGGAATGGAAGCCCCGAGCGTGTTCCACAAATTGCCCTGACGCCAACGGCCAACCAAACTGGCGGACGTGTCATCGTGACTGCCATGAAAAACGAAGGCCCTTTCATACTTGAATGGCTGGCATATCATCGTGCAATCGGTTTCGACGATGTGATCGTATACACAAACGACTGTACCGATGGTACGGACACAATGCTGAAGCTCTTACAGCGCAGGGGATACGTACAACACCGAGAAAACCCGTTTCGCGAGATGGGGTTAAAACCGCAGCACGCTGCACTCCGCTCAGCGCAAGAAGAAGAGATCGTTGCCAACGCCGCATGGGTGACCTGTATCGACGTGGATGAGTTTGTGAATATCAAATGCGGCGATGGCACGCTTGATGCGTTGTTCGAACACGTTCCGGATGCCAACATGATTGCAATGACCTGGCGTTTGTTCGGCAACGGCAATGTGCATCTTTTTGACGAAAGCCCTGTTATCGAGCAATTCATCCGTTGCGCACGTGAATTTACACCCAAACCACATCAGGCATGGGGATTCAAAACGCTTTTCCGGAACGTTGGTCTGTTCAAGAAGCTGGGCGTTCATCGGCCGAAAGGGCTCAATCCGCAACTGTGGGAAAGTGTTCATTGGGTGAACGGATCAGGGCAACCTTTGCCTCGCCAAATGTATCGCAACAGCTGGCGCTCCACGACCGGAACCTACGGTTACGATCTTGTGCAGCTCAACCACTACGCTGTGCGTTCGGCAGAGAGCTTTCTGGTAAAAAGAGACAGGGGCCGCGTGAACCATGTGGACCGCGATCAGGGACTCGCTTACTGGTTTCGAATGAACAATAACGCTGAAGTCGATCGCTCTATTGCCCGGATGCTGCCAAAGATGCGCGGCGAACTGAATAAACTTCTCAAAGATCCTGAGATCGCCGAAGCCCATGATTATTCACTAAAGTGCCACCGGACCAAGATCGAGGAGCTGAAGGCGAGGCCCGACTACAACCAGTTCTATTCTGCGTTAACGAGCCAACGGATGGAACGCCTCTCGCTCTTGCACAGTCACTTTGGTGCGAATGTTTTTTTGTCCGGCCCGGAGGTCGTGCCAGATGAAGTGATCGCCAAACGTCCGGATGCTGATTGGTTCTTCACGGTGGAACGTCAGGATGTCACACAACACTAGGTTACCTGAATTGGTCGCCCGTCACCCATTGTAACTGATAGCAGAATTTGCTCGAAAGGTCAGGAATGCCAAGTCTAAGTAGTCTTTTGTTATTGAGGTCGTCTTGAATCAGAAACCGGTCATTGGAATGCTGTGGATGGAAGGATCGCTCAGCTTCCTGGAGCAGCTTTGTATTAAATCATTTGTGGATGCAGGTCACACCACTGTCTTGTATCACTATGGGCCACTAAAAAACGTGCCAGATGGCGTCGAATTTGCAGATGCCGCCGATATCTTGCCGCGTGAGAACTTTCTGGCACATGAGCGTACTGGTAGCCCCGCCCTGCATTCTGATCTGTTTCGCTACCGGTTGCTTGAACAGAACGACAACATGATCTGGGCTGATACAGATGCCTACTGCATGAAGCCTTTCGAGACTCCCAATGGCCATTTTTACGGTTGGGAATCCGAAAAGCACGTGAATGGAGGTGTTCTTGGATTACCACGTGACAGCGATACGCTGCGCGCGCTTCTGGCTCATACAAGCGATGAATTTGCAATCCCCGCATGGTATGGCGAGGATTATGTCAAAGAGCTTGAAACCGCCCGGGATGCAGGTAATCCGGTTCATGTCGGTGAACAGCCATGGGGTGTTTGGGGTCCACACGCAGTGACACATTTTCTGCACGCGACCGGTGAGATCGAGTTTGCGCTGCCTCAGGACAGGCTCTATCCATTCACTTTCAAAGACCGTCGCATGATGTTGAAGCGCAAATTCGACGTGTCTCCTTACATAACTGAAAACACCTGTTCCATTCACCTTTACGGTCGTCGCATGCGTGCGCGTTTAGTAGAAAAAGAGGGCGGCGCACCCCACCCCAAAAGCCTGTTGGGAAGGCTTCTGATCAAGCATGGAATTGATCCGGACCTCGCGCCGATCCCCAACAAAGGTCGCCCCGAAAGAAACAGTAAGCCGATTGCTAAAGACACTCCTGCAATGCCAGCCACAACCATTGATCTTGACCCTGCATCTCCTGTTCCTGCATCTGAAAAATATGGTCGAGGGAAGATAAATCTGACCGACTTGGCGGATCGCTACAATTCGGACAAAGGATCGAAAAAGCACCGCTATTCAGAACTCTACCAGATGCTCTTTCTTCCTTATCGCGATAAAAATATCTCGTTTTTGGAGATGGGGTTGCAAATCGGGGGCCCCGAGCACGGCAAGCATGCCGACCGAACCACAACGGACGCACCCTCGGTGAGAATGTGGCTAGAGTTCTTTCCGAAAGCCCAAATTCATGGTCTGGATGTATCAGATTTTAGTTGGTTCAGCGACCCAAGGTTTACCTTCCATCGCTGCGATATGGATACGCGTGAGAACATCCGTAACGCTGCTCGAGATATGCACGATGAGTTCGACATCATAATTGATGACGCAAGCCATGCATCGCACCATCAGCAGAATGGGTTTCTGGAACTTTTCGGAAAGCTGAAATCGGGCGGAATGTACATTATCGAGGATCTGAGATGGCAACCCGATACCATGGAAAAACCCGGCATCACAAAAACCGCGGCTTTGTTTCAGTCATACCTCAAAAACGGTGTGTTCAGCCATTCTGACAGCAAAACAGCCGCAGAATTCAATGCAATGAGACTGGATTTCTCGGGAGCTTTCATATTTCAGGCACAGTTTGACAAGACCCGTCGCGATCAGGTTCTGATTGTGCACAAGCGCTGATTGTCATGGAAGACGTGGACCACAACAAGATACCCAGTTGGTACGGAGAAATATTTCCGGCTGGCGAAAACGATGGTTGGTACCACAAGTTCGGAGAACATGCCGCATCCTTTGTCGAACGCGATACGGCGCAACTCGTAATATCCTTCGACAATCTTTCGGATGCGGGCTACCCGTATCCTGATATCGAACCTTGGGCCGGGAAATTTGTTCGCGAAAACGGCTGGAGCCATCTTGGTATATATGCCCGTGGTCCAAGCTGGTTTCGCGATCCAAGGCTGATTGCGTTTCTCGAACAGTTAGAGCGTACAGGCTTCTTTAGGGGCTTCGAGAAAATCGCGTTGATCGGGACGTCAATGGGTGGGTTTGCTGCATTGACGTTTTCTTCTCTTTGTCCCGGTGCCACAGTCGTGGCACTTAGTCCGCAATCTACATTGCAGAGCGATCTGGTTCCTTGGGAAACGCGGTTTGGCAAAGGGCGGGATAGAGACTGGTCGTTACCCTTTTCTGATGCTGCTTCTCAGTTGAATGGTTTGGGGAAAGCCTATGTTCTCTATGATCCTTTCTTTGCACCAGACAAACGACATGTCATGCGCTTACCGCAGCAGAAGCTTATTCACTTGCAGGGCTTCGGGTTTGGGCACAAATCGGCTGTGGTTCTGCGACGACTGGGGCTTTTGAAGCCATTTATGCAGGGCGCTATCAGCGGAGAGCTCCAACCGTCAGAGTTCTATAAATGGATTCGCAAGCGGAGAGAGCTTTACGTTTACCGTATCGTCATGGAAACGCACCTGAGTACCCGTGGCAAAGACGATAGAATTGCGAGGTTTCGCCGCGCCTTTCGTACCAATAGACGCAAATCTCAGCTTTCGGCTGCAGCCGTCGATGAGCAATCGGCCAAATTGCCTGGGGAAAGGTAATCATGGCGCAAGAGAAAAAGAACATTGTTCTGATTACCGTCGACGATGGCGGTGCCTACTCTCAGTATCGTGAAGCTTTTGGCGCACCCCTGCACCTTCCCAACCTTGACCGGATCGCCGAGGACTCGGCGGCGTTTGACTCGGCATACTGTCAGGCCCCGATTTGTGGTCCATCACGCAATAGCCTGATGTCGGGTCTGTCACCTTACCAAACTGGCATTCTGGACAATTATACGAACCTGTTCGATGTGTTGCGCCCCGAACAGCTTTGGCAATTCAAGCTCAAGCAAAGGGGATACTATTGTTCGACCGCCGGGAAGGTTCACCACAGTTTTGCTCCACTTCCCAGGCCGGTGCATGATATTCTTTATTCGCACCCCCCACACCCGTTGCGCCTTGGTCCTCCTCAATCCGTCCCTGTCAGGCGTTTTGGTGGCTTGACCGGTGGAGCCGGTACTACTGATCCCGCACACGATTCACTCTATTATGACCATCAGTCCGCGACAGATGCAGTAGAGTTTCTGGAGACCTACGATGGGGCCGCGCCATTTTATCGCGAGATCGGCTTTCACCATCCGCACATACCGTTCAAAACGCCTGAAGCCTTTAAGCGGTTGTACAACGAACAGGATTTCCAGATACCTGAGGCATGGAATGATGGGTTCGATACGACCGGGTATCCCGACCGATTCATGGGAAAGAACATGGATCTTCGAGACGCTGACTACTGGCGTAAATCGGTTCGAAATTATTTCTCAGCCTATTCTCATGTTGATAGCCAGATTGGTCGCATCTGGGCCGCGCTCAAATCGTCGCGCCATGCGGATAACACTGTCCTGATATTTACCTCAGATCATGGATACCATCTTGGCGATAAGGGGCGGATGCGCAAATTCACGCTCTGGGAAGAAAGCTGTCGCGTTCCCCTGATCATTCACGACCCTGATGCGCAACCGAGACAGGTTCGTGATCCAGTTGCTTTATTGGATGTCGGACCGACCATTCTTGATTATGCTGGTTGCCCGCCGATGCACAGTACGATCGGCAGATCGCTGAAAGATATGACGCACGGTACCTCTGACCCAGAGCGCGCTGTTCCCACATTTCTATATGGCAATACATCCATGCGGAAAGGCGCATATAGGATCACGCTGTATCAGAACGGTGAAAGCGAGTTTCACAATGTTCAAGACGACCCATGGCTGACCAAGAACCTCGCGGGTAAACATCCAGACTACGCGAAATGGCGACAAGATTTGAGTCAGGTTTGCGCCTCCCATGGCCTGCTCCTCCCCGACGCAGAAGGCAGTGCGGCGCCATTTCACGTAAGCTTTACAGATTCGACGGATCCACCCAAAGCTGGCAGTGTTGGGGCCATCGGATCGTTGGACGCTTCTCCTGATGACATTGCGCCGACTGCGCCGGGGGCAAGAGTTCACTATTCTACACTAAACCATGACGGTACAGCAGCACTGCCCGATGGGTTTGTCCGCATGCACTATGGCGCCGATGCAAGCGGCGGTGTAAACTGCTTTGTTGCGACCGGAAATCAACAAGACAATGAGTTTCTTTTCCCTGGGAGCGTAAATCGCTTCCAGCTAACTGTGCATCCCGGTCCGGGCAAAAACCGTATCACCGTGCAGAATGACGATCTGGTGGTCTATTGTGGTGAGGGCGAGAACTCCATTCTGGCAGCAAATGCCAATTGTGTTCTCTACGGCGGGACCGGGAAAACAACGATGACGGCCGGAAAGGGGTTCGCCCGAATGGTCGGCGACAGCGGTGATACCACTATGATTGGTGGCCACGGCCCTGTTTCGATTGTCACCGGTAGCGGCTGCAATCGGATCACAGGGGGACATGGTGATACGCAAATCACTCTGGCCGAAGGCAGCAATGATGTTACTTTGCGCAGCGCGACCACAACACTCACTATCCAGCGAACCGGCCTGCCCCAAAAGGTCCAAGGATTCCAAGGTGGAAAGATTGACCTGAGTGATTGGGCATCACTAGGGCAAGTGCGTGTCAGGCAATCCGAAGATGACACGATACTCAGCTGTGGGACGGAACGGGTGGTTTTTGCAGGTGTGCCTCAGGCATCGCTTCTCGCAGCGATCTGCGGCCTGGAAATAGCTTGAAACAGGAGCGGATGTGACATGGAGCACGCTCGGGAGAAGTCCCATGCCGATCTCATTGCAGCGCTGCGAACGGGCGAAGAGATCGCTATTGCCGGATATCGCATAGCACTGACCCGCCGAACTCCCAACCGTCTGGTTATCCAATTCCTGACCGAGAACGGAATGCCTTCCCTGACCGACGAACTTTGCGAGGAAGATGAGCTCAGTCAGATGCGCGTTGTCCGCACTGACGAAGCAACTTCGATTTCACCCGAGTTAATGGCTTTCTTCGAAACTCTGGCCGATGGTTTGCTGGTTGATGACTTTAGTTCTCACACACTCTGCGCCGCGGAAGATTCATCTCACAGCTTGGTGGCATTGGGGAATTTCCTGCCGAATGCCACCCATTTATTTGTCGATCCGCCAGAAGATCTCGCTCCCGTGTCGCCCGGGGTGGACAGGGCGCGCGCAGCCAATCTTGCTCGGACCTATATCCTGTACGATCCGTTTCATGACCCACTAAAAGGGCTGCGGCAGGTTTATGATGAAAATCAGGCAACATATCTCAAGTGCTTTGGTTTCGGGGCCAGCTGTACGCCCGGCCTAAGGCGGAAAAAATTCCTGAAAGCAATCCTTCCAGGTTTGTTGCGAGGTGAGTTGCCCCCGGATCTGTTTTATGAACGTTTGCGAGGGCGCAAGGATTTTCCTTTTTACCGCAAAGGTATCGAAGCAGCGCTTGTCGCGCGCGGCCAAGTTGAACGTGCCTCCAGATTCCGCCGTGCCTTCCAGAACCGGCGGAGCTATCTCACAAAACCAGAATTACCTTTTGAGAAGCTGGTGATGCGTGCAGAGGCTGAGCGTCCTCAAAAGGTGGGCGCCTGGATACGATCCAAGCCCTCCAATCCCGAAACTGCGTGGCCTAGCGGAGGAGGAAACGTCTGGATGTTGGACGTGCGACCAGATTGCCTGCGCTATCTTTCCGACCGGTGGGAAAGAACAACCATCGGTTTTGAAGAACGCGATGGCGTAACACTGGCTCAGACACCTCCCACGGCATTGGGTTTCGTGGGATTTGGGGGCGATCTGCATGTCCCCCGAACTCTGGCGCGAAGATTCCGCTGGCATGTCGTGAACGAAAAACTGGATGGAACCGGAGCATCTTTCGGCCCCTTGTCTGAAGCAACACTAAGCAGTGAACGTCGCCATGAGAGTGGGGAAACTCTGTTTACCAATGTTGCCTTAAGCCAACCTCAGCCCGGTATAACTGCAGCGGATGCAGACCCGCACGCAGAACCCTACAGGTTGTTGCTGGAAAGGGTGAAGGTTGCTTGCGCTACGTTGAAGGGTTGGGAAAAGGCTCTGGTTATTGACCGCCTCCGCCTCGGACTGCTTCGAGGTGACATGACAATTTCCGAGTTGGATGCGGCAAGACACTACAGGCAAACCGCCACCTCTTTGGTACGTGATCTGACACAGATAACCGGACAGTCCGCCGAACCAGTAATCGTTGTCACCCAAGGGGGTGGTTTCAAGGACACAGGGCGTGTTGAAGCGTTGTTGTCCGAAGGTCGATTTGATTTGGACAATCCCGGTGTGAAATCGGTTGTTGCAACTCCGTCATATCCTTGGCCCCTTATGCCTGGCACGCTGGCAACACCCAGTTCTGTGTCTGCTCTCATGATGGATGAACTCTGTGATCTAGCCGTTCAAGCTGTGCAAATGGGAAAACAATGGTTCTGCCCTTCTCTGCAGATCGCTCACTTGGAAGGGCGCGAAATTCTGGCCGAGTTTTCATCAATGGACGGGTTGGTGCTGGAGAATGATGCACATGGGTTTCGTCTCGATGGCATTGCGCAAAATTTGCCGGCAATCATTGGCGCCGAGGTAATTTCAGACCGTCACATCCGCCTGGTTTTAGAGGAAGAACCAGATGAGTCCGAACTAAGCCTTGCTTACGCATGGGGTCATGTGGGGAGTGAAGACCGCGAAAACCGCACAGCTAACCATGGTGCTTTGCGCGACCGATGGCAAGCCGACAGCCGTGCAGTTTCTGGACAAACACTGCATCGCTACGCCTTGTCGGGTCGGGTGCCTCTGTTACGGAAAGAGTGAAGCGCATGCTTCTTTTTTCGAACTTCGCATCCGCTCAAAAACGCGCTAGCAATTGTCGTGTTCACTGTTGATTACGCATAAAACACTTGTCAGAGACAAACAGTGCCCCTGTAGTTTGAAGGCGAAGAGTAGAACTCAAACATGAACCACGAACGTAACCGAAAATGGCGCGACAATTTTCGAGAAGCCGCAGGAGAGAATGGGTTCTTTGAGGAGTTGAGTCATGAACATCGGGCATTGTTCGTTCAAAAGGGAAAAGTGCTTGTTGTCGCATTCGAAAATCTCGATGACGCACGGCAGGACCCTGACAATCGTCTGCCCTGGGGAATGGATTTCATAACATCCCGGGGATGGTCTGCATTAGGGATCATGGCCCATGGCCACACTTGGTATCGTGACCCCGCTATAGCCACATTTTTCGACGGACTTCGAGACAACGGTTTCTTCAAACAATTCGAGCGGGTAGTTTTCTACGGGGTTTCAATGGGTGGGTATGCTGCGACCGCCTACGCCGCTTCTTGTCCTGGCGCAGATGTTTTGGCTGTGAACCCACAAGCCACGCTAAGCCGCAAAGTTACTCTGGGCTGGGAAACCCGTTTTAAGCCCGCATGGAGGCGCGATTATGAAGGCGCTTACGGCTATGGGCCGGATGGTGTGCGTCAAGCCCGTAAGGTTCGCTTGTTCTATGACCCGACAATTGCAGCGGATGCCTTGCATGTCGCATTATACCAAGGGTCAAACACAGAAAAGTATTTGTGCCGTCACCACGGTCACGGGATGCTGACCACGTGGCGGCACATGGGAGTGTTGAGCAAGATCATCACCGGTTGCATTGAAGACAGCTTGACGCAACAAGAGATCTACGCCCTCCTAACCGCGCGCAAGAGCAGCGCTTTTTATCAGAAACGTATGTTGAACCATCTGCTGAAACGAGGGCGGCCGTATTGGACCGCGCAGTATTGCAACGCCGTTCTCGAAGCCTGCAAACCACAAAAGCGCCCTAAGTTTCTACGCGCCAGAAACGAGGCAAATGCTGTGCTGATCAAACAGGGGAAAAAACCTGTTTGAGGAAGCATATTGGGCCTGATTGGAATGCCCTCGTTTAACCCTGCTTTTCCATTACTTTGGCTGCCCATTCCTGTTTGATCAATCCGACCCCTGATCAGCGAAATAGTTTTCACGAATCCAATCGCGAACTTCAGAGATAGCTGGCTCGTTCTCGATTGACCTGATCCGTTCCCGATGCACGTCAATCGAGGCCCGATGTAAATCCAGGAGTTTCTTGTCCGATATTAACGCATCCCACTCTTTGCGGGCCCGAGGCAGCAGCCTATCAATGTGTCCATAAAAATTACCACCAAGAGACCGCTTACGATAATAATGATGATCCGTGCTTCGCCGGTTATCGGCAACACTCCCACGCCACTGTTTCATCAGGTAAGATTCCGCGCTGCGCAATGGATGGTGATCCAATTGGACCAAATCATAGCGACCGCGCCTGTCGATGCCGTTTTCGTGGTTAACAACAAAGTCCTCAGGAACCGGATTACCCGATCCATCCAGCCAGACCAATTGATCAAATGAGCCCGCGAATATCCCTGGTCGATGTACTGGCCAGGTTTCAAAATTATCGGCGCCATGAATGATCGACTTAACCCCCCGCCGGGCCTGCCAGTGACCCGGCGTGTCGGTTTCGTGCTCCCGGAACATCTCGGTGAGCCAGCCGTCTTTCAATTCCCAGTTCCCGCCGCTCGAAAAATTCAGTTCCGAGATCGAAAGAACATGAAAAGGCCCCGCTGCATTCAACAGATCGGTCACCGTTCCGTCGCCGACCTTGATATTGATGAACTCATCAACGTCCGTCTGAATTACATAATCCGCCCTTCGTACCTGAGGCATGTCCATCGCAAATTTCATGGCGAGAGGTTGAAAGTACGTTGACTTGGCTGCCTTGGCCGGATTGGGCAGATGGGTCACGACACCCAACTCATCCAACCGATCCAATAGAAGGTCAGTTCCGTCCGAACAGTCATTAGAAAATACCACAAAATTCTGGATTCCTATCGAACGATGAAAGGCCAGCCACTCCAGCAGGAATGGGCCTTCATTTCGCATGCAAGTTGGGATGACGAACTGAGGGTTGTCTTGGGTGTGCACCGGGCTGGATGGCCCTCGTGTCAAAAACCTTGGCACTTGTTTGATGGGCATTCTCGAAAATACCCAAACACTTCCCGAGCGGTACTCATCTTCGGCACGGAACCCGAGGTCATCAAAGAACTTCAGAACCTTGCGCTGCCCTTCAACTCCGTAGACCAGCGGATGCAGTTCGATGATAACTGTTCGAACTTTATCCAACGTCAACCCATCAAAAATCTCGAGTTCTCCGCCTTCAATATCGGCGATGATCACGGTTGGGTCGATCTCTTCGATCAAATCGTTCATGGCAAAAGCGGTCATGGGAACCACTTCTTTGTATGGGCGCGAATCCGGCTCCATACTGGAAGACCAAAAATGACCCCGCAAATAGAACGGAACTTGTTCTGCCGCTTCCTTTGACACTATCCCGTGGCGCAGTTCAACCGTGTCTATTCCATTGATTTTGTGTGTTTCTCGGATAACTTCCAGTAGTTCAGGATTGGCCTCTACTGACACTATCCTTTCGACGCCTTCAATCTTGGAGACCGCACTTGCGACAAGGCCGATACCTGCCCCAAGATCGAGAACCCTGTCACCCTTATGTATGAATTTTCGTGCAGCAGCGCATTCGCCAACTTCGTAATTTCCAAGCCTCATCTGTCTTTCGATGCGAGGGGTCACGATGTTCTTACAAAGAGGCAGCTTTATACCCTGAACCTCAATCAGCTCATCGTAGCTCAGATCATTCATACTACAGAAATTCCCATGCAAAGTTTCTGCCTCTGTATACTATCTGTTTTGGTTTGAATTCTACACCTTGCTGCCCGTCTGAAGATCATTGTTGCTATTTTCTGAAGTTACCAATTGTTGCGCTGAACTTGCCTCGGAAACTCATTTCAGGCACCTTGGGCAGGTGGTTTTTTCGGCGATCAGGGCGTGTCTGGATGACTAAAAAGGCAATTTCTCACAACTTCCAGTCCACGACGAAAGATGGCTCAGAGTTTAGAACCTGGTTTCGGGGCGAACATACAAATTTCAACCCGACAGCCCTACAAATGGTCGATGAAGAAGCCGTGGAGACATTTGTTTTAAAAGGTTGGCAACCAGATACTCCGTGTATAACCCCGGAAACCCAGATAACTGCTTTCGGTTCTTGTTTTGCGGCGAATATCTCAAATTGGCTGTCAAAACGGAACTTTCGGGTTCTGACCCAGGGCGAAGAGGCCAAGCGTGCCTATGTAGTTAGTTGCGGCGAAGGAATGGTTAACTCGTTCGTTATTCGCCAACAGTTTGAATGGGCTTGGGAAAACAAGGTTTTCTCGCAGGTTCTTTGGCATGGGTACAAGGCAGAAGAATATGGCTATGACCCTGTGGCGCAGGCGCAAACCAAGGAGTTGTTTGACAAAACAGACGTCTTCATCCTGACCTTCGGGTTGAGTGAAGTTTGGTACGACGAGCCCACGGGCAATGTCTTTTGGCGCACGATACCGAAGGACGTTTATGATCCATCCCGTCACAAGTTCCGGGTCGCAAGTGTGGAGGAAAATCGTCAGAATATTGACGCGATCTACCAGCTGATCCGCAAGCATCGTCCAGATGCGAAAGTAATCGTAACCTTGTCACCAATACCGCTGATTGCAACCTTTCGCGATAATTCTTGTATAACTTCCAATTCAGTTTCTAAGGCATCGTTGCGTGTTGCTATTGATGAGGTGGTGCGCGCGCATAAAGCAGAGGGCAAACTGTTTTATTGGCCTTCCTATGAACTGGTCACGGATGTCTTCAAGATGCCGTACAAATCGGATCGCAGGCATCCGCACATTCCAGTGCTGGACTATATCATGACGCGGTTCGAGCACAGTTGGTGCATATCGTCGGAAAAGAACCCGCCGCCATCACTTGATGAGGCCTGGGTCAAAGCTTGTACCGCCGCCGGGCTGCTACCCGCTCAGCTGGATGGAATAGTGTCCGGGAAACGTCCGTACCGCATGAGGCAACTGATCAACGGTGGTGAGCGTCTCGATCGTGATGATAAGGTGCATTCAGGCAAAATCGCCATGTTGAAACGATTACTGTTCCGCTGGGATGCCGAACGAAAAGCTAGCACGCTTCAGTCAGACCAATAGGTCGTATTCCTTAGCCCTGCCATTTTTCCATATAGTCCGTCTGATACGCGACCCCTTTCCCTTCTGTGTCGAATGGTTTTCGAACCGCATAACACATCATAATTGGGGAGTTCTGAGGTAGCTTTCCCTTGAGGCGTGGGCGCACACCTGTGACGTTGGGATTGGTCGTGGTTACCACTCTGTCAGAGAAATTTGGCAGCAGGGGCTGAAGGATCAGGCTCAACAGTTCATAACCCATGGCTTTTTCCCAAAACCCGTACACCATTTCGGGATTGATCTGATAAAATGAGTGATTGATCCAGTTATTGCACGGCGAATGCGCAATTAGGACACCACCCTTTTTCAGCATTTTATGGATATTGCGATAGGCCGTAGGCAACTCAAAAATGTGTTCACACGTGCCGCCGTCATAGATCACGTCAAAGCGTTCGTGCAAGGCAGGGTCCAGCTCTGCGCCTAAATCCTGTATGATGCTGGCATTTTCAAATTTAGAAAAGTCCAGAGAGTCGACCTGGTCGTATCCAAGCGCTTTGAAAAATTGCTCGGAATAGGCATCGTTCGGATTTTTCAGGTCCTCTTCAGATTTTCCGGGCAAATAGGTGCCAATCGTATCTGCCAGCAACTTGGCTGCCTTACCCTTGCGCGTCCCAATCCAACGCTGCCGCCCGAGCATAAGAAAGTGACCACCCAAGTTGTTGTTCTTGGTAACTTCGATCAATCGCGCAGCCAGCGTATCGGGTATAGCCATGATAATTAAGCCTGAGTTAGTTAGTTGAACAGCACCAATGCACAATCATGCTGCGGGTCGTGGGTTTACGGGTAACGTCTCAGGCCCGCTGTGCACAAGTTGTTTCTAGGGGCAGGATCCATTGATATCGGCTGAGCTGCACGATTCAGGATGTGCCTCAAGCTTTGGGATCTTTTTGACGAACATGCGCATTCTGACATCTGCTCTTGTTGAAAGACTGCCAATCCCCAAGGCTGCACTTCTGTAAACTACGCGTCGCTGATCGCAGCTCGAGTACAATTGATGAAAAGTCCAGCACAGAATTCCCTGTAAATTAATGTGACTTACCTGCGTGCACGCGGCGGGTGTATGTATACGTATCGCGTGGTCGACAAAGCAGGAAATACCCGGGACGTCATGTTATTTGAGCGGAGCGATAGCCCAACCGAGACAAGGTTCTTTTTCAAATGGCATTACAGGTAAAATCATAATCGGCCCGAGAGCGCGAATACAGCTGGTATTCGAGAAGTAAACAAGATTCTAAAGCAGTTCGGTCGCTCAGCAAAAGGATCGACCCTTATCACTCTGCATTTTGCGACACAGTCACTTGGAAGCAGCCCCCGTCCGGGCCAGCTGCAGCATTTCTGTCTCAATGCACTGTCCCTTACGTCAACTATACCGAGAAACGCCTCACGTAAACTTGACAAAATCACTCTACAATTTTACGCCGCTGCCAGAGCGTGCATTGCATGCTAAGAAGCAAGACCAAGTCACCGCCTCGGCGACGCAAAGTCCAGCCAAAAAATGTGGGACAGCGAACCCGGGCAGAGGTGAAAACACCCAAGCCAGACCGGGAAAGCTTTTGTGTTTTGAACACATAATGCGCCGGCGTCGCCTGTCGGCGCTTGGAGACGGAATATGTCAACACGAAGCAAGGTTCTGGCGGCAGGGCCACTTGTGGTAACAGTAGGGTTGGCCGCGCAACCGCTGCAGGCTCAGACCGCAACAGACGAAGTCGTGCTGGAGCCAATTACCATCGAGGGTGGTCAGACCAGCGCACTGGATAACGTCGAAGGCTATGCGGCAGAGGCAGCTGTCAGCGCAACGCGCGGGCTTCCGGCAGACGTTGCAACAACACCGCGTGCGATCAGCGTCATCACCCCACAGCAGATCGACGACCAAGGTGCAACCACCATCGAAGAAGCGATCTCATATACGCCCGGTGTAACCGCACAGACATTTGGCGTAGACGGTCGCTTCGACCAATTTGCCATTCGGGGTTTCGAAGTCCAGAATTCAAACAGCTATCGCGATGGCATGCCACTGCGCCTTTATGGGTTTGCAGGTTGGCGGACAGAAACCTTTGGTCTTGAACGGATCGAGGTTTTGCGCGGTGCAACCTCTAGCCTTTATGGGGCAAGTCAGCCCGGCGGGCTGGTCAACTCGATCACCAAACGTCCCAAATTTGAAAACAGCACTGAGCTTATGGCGCGTGCTTCGGCCTATGGCGGTGTCGAGCTTGGCGTCGATATCAATGCGGCTGCATCTGATGAACTGGCATATCGCTTTGTATTCCTGGGTGGGGAAACAGGCACCCAATATGACGAAACAGACCAGAGCCGCCTTTACTTTGCACCATCCGTTACCTGGAAACCGACGGACGCAACCAATCTGACGGTCTTTGCACAGTACCAGAAAGACAAGGTGCCGGATTCATACATCCTGGTTCCGCAATACGGGTCGCAATTGCCGAACCCCGTGCGCCACTACGGCAACGATTTCTATTCGAACAACCCAAGCCGCAACGATATCGAAACAACCCAGAACTACATTGGTTATGAATTCGATCATGCATTCGGCGATGGTTTCACCTTCCGGTCGCGCGCGCGTTATGCCGACAACGACTGGACCAACAACACCGGTTATGCCGCGGCCTTCTTTTCGTCAGCGATCCTTGCCGGTCGCCCGCCGGTTCCGAATGCGATTGACGCAGCGGTTTTGGTCAACTTCGACGTCGACAACAAAGCCAAGCAGGCGACATTCGACAACGCGATCTCGAAAGACTTCTCGTTTGGCAACGTGAATGCAACCATCATCGGTGGTCTGGACTACTATCAAAGTGACTATGACGGGACACAATCATACGCGTTTGGTGGCGTTAATCTGTTCCAAAACAACTCGATTATCACTCCTCCGGGTATTCCAACCGGTACTTTGGTCACCAATTCGATTTCCCAAAACATCAAGCAAACAGGCCTGTATCTGCTTGGTAATTTTGAAATCGGAAGCAACCTGATTGTTGATGCGGGCCTGCGCCACGACTGGGTTGATATCAGCGGGACAACCAGCACCGTGTCACCGCTGCCATTCGTTCCCAATACGACCACCGATCTGGATAACAAGCGGAACTTTACCAGCGGGAATCTGGCTGCGTCCTACAACCTTGATAACGGGTTGAGCTTCTACGGCTCACTGGCGCGATCATTTAACCTGCCTCCGGCTGGTGTCGATGTCGCGGGCAAGCAGTTAGATGTCGAGCAAGCAAATTCCTGGGAGGTTGGTACGAAATTCCGTCCACTCGGCACCAACTCGCTGTTGTCGGTCGCGTATTTCGACATCACCAAGAAGAACACACCTCAGGCCGTTGCCGGACGTCCCGGAGCGTTTGAACAGGTTGGCGAAGTCAAGTCGAAAGGGATCGAAGTCGAAGCAAACTATGCGTTCGGAAATGGCCTGTCGATTTTGGGTGCGTACAACTACATCGACGCGAAAATCACCAAGAACGCGACCAATCAAGGCAACCGCTTGGCACGGATCCCGGAACATTCTGCCTCGTTGTGGCTGGCCTATGAGGTTGCTCAGGCGCCCGGTCTGCGTCTGGGACTGGGCGCGCGCTATACCGGCGAGCGTTTCTCGGACAACGCCAATACAGCTGCTTTCAAAGTCGGCGGCGTGACGGTTTATGACGCCTCCTTGACCTATGAAAAGAACGGTTGGGTAACAACGCTGGCAGCCCGCAACCTCGCGAACAAGGAATACGTAAGCTACTGCCAGATAGACAACACCGGCATTCTCGCGCTGTTCCCCGCGATCAATGCGTCGCAGGCAGGCGGGTGCGCCTATGGCGCAGGTCGCTCGGTCGAGCTGACGCTGAGCCGCCGGTTCTAACTTTATCACAACCCGGGCGGACATGATGCCGCCCGGGTCTTTCTTTCAAAGGTCCAAAGATGCTGCAAAAACTGTTGACCTGTATTGTATTGGCACTCTGCCCCGTCGGGTCGAGTGCCGATTCATTTCCGGTCGAAATCGAACATAAGTACGGAACGACCCGGATCGAAAGCGAGCCAAAGAAGATCGTATCGCTCAGCTTTATCGGCCATGACTTTCTGCTTGCTTTGGGGCTTAAACCCTATGCACTGCGAAAGTGGTACGGGACCGACCCCTATGGAGTCTGGGCCTGGGGGCACGAAGCCCTTGGCGATGCGCAACCCATAGTCATGCAGGGCGAAATCAATATCGAGCAGATCGCTGCCATGAAACCCGACCTGATTATGGGTCAATGGTCGGGCATGACTGAACGCGACTATTCGCTGTTATCGCAGATCGCGCCAACCGTTCCGCCTGCTGCCGGGTATGGCGACCACGGCATGTCATGGCAGGAGATGCATCGCACCGTGGGGCTGGCAACTGGAAAATCTGCAGAGGCCGAGGCCCAGATCATGCGCCTGCAGGATCGGTTCCAGGAAATCAGTGACGCGCATCCGGAGTGGCAGGGTGCCTCCTCGGTCATGGTTTGGGCGGGTCAAGCAGGCGCATATACAAACCGGGACATTCGTGGGAAATTTCTCGAGGACCTCGGATTTGTTGTACCCGAAGCTGTGAACAACCGCAGGGCGCTGGACATTTCATACGTCCTGATCCCGGCTGAAGACCTGTCACCGATCGATGTTGATGCGCTGGTGTGGATCGACGGGGGCAGTTCTGCATCGGCCCTGAACCGCATGCCACTGCGCCCAACCATGCGCGCCTACAAAGAAGGGCGCGAAGTTTACTCTGATCCGTTGCTGTCAGCAGCACTCTCGCATTCCAGCCCCCTGAGTCTGGATTACGCCCTGGATAAACTCGTCCCGCTGCTTGAGGCCGCGATGGATGGTGACCCGACAACCGTGGTTCCCTCCTCGCGCGATGCAGGCATTTTACCTGAGGAGTTCTGAGATGACGGCGCACACGACTTCCGTTCCCTCGGAAGCCCCCAACACCGACGCCCGAGGCATGTGGCTTGGCTTGTCGGTGTTGGGGCTGATTGTTTTGTCCGTATTTGCCCTGCGTTTTGGCCTAAGGCCGATAAGCTGGGGCAGTATCTGGTCAGCCTTCGCCACATTTGAACCACTGAGCCCCGATCAGATCGTACTCCGCGAGATCCGGGCTCCAAGGCTGGTCGGGGCCGTTCTGGCCGGGGCCTCTCTGGGAATGGCCGGAGCGCTCATGCAGGGCATGACCCGCAATCCGCTGGCGGACCCGGGCTTCCTGGGCGTGAATGCCGGTGCCTCTATGGGTGTCGTGCTCTGTGTTTTAGTGTTGGGCATCACGGATCCCGCCGTCTTTGTCTGGGTTGCACTCGGTGGCGCATTCATCGCTTCTCTTTTGGTGTTTTTACTGGGTGGCGGCAATCAGGCGAACCCTGCACGACTGATCCTTGCCGGGGCTGCAGTTTCCGCATTGTTTCTGGCACTCAGCCGATCACTCCTCTTGGTCAGCCAGCAGACGCTGGACGTGTACCGGTTCTGGGTTCTTGGCGGCTTCGACGGCATCGACTTTGGAACAATCACCGCTCTGTTACCCTTCTTTGCGGTCGGCATCGTCCTATCGTTGCTGGCAAGCTTTGTTCTGAACGCCCTGATGCTGGGGACAGATACCGCACGCAGTCTGGGCGTCCGGGTCGGCCTAGCCCAAATCCTGATCGGCCTGGCAATCATGATCCTGTGCGGCGCAACGGTTTCAATGGCCGGTCCGATTGCCTTTGTCGGCCTGATTGTCCCTCATATCGCGCGCTGGATCGCAGGTGCTGACATGCGCTGGATGCTGGTGTTTTCCGCCAGCATCGGAGCAGCGCTGATGGTTGCCGCTGACCTACTGGGGCGGCTGCCCCTGTTTGGCGGCAACATGCAAGCCGGTGTCATGTCGGCCCTGATCGGTGGCCCGGTATTGATCTGGCTGGTGCGCCGCAACGGAGTTCGCAAGCTATGATTCTGCGTCTGCCTTTCCTGTCGATGCACATGTCAGCTCGTGCAATCACTGTTAGCCTCTGCCTGATTTCTATGTTGGTCGTTGCGCTTCTTTCTGCGCTTCACCTCGGAGCTTATCCCCTCAATATCTCGCAGATCGGCCAAGCCGTACTTGGTCATGCCGGGGGAATTCAGCGGATGATTGTTCTGGATCACCGGTTGCCCAGAATCCTGACCGCAATCGGAACCGGCGCGGCGTTTGGTATGGCTGGATCAATGTTTCAAACCATGCTGCGCAACCCGTTGGCTTCGCCAGACGTGATCGGGTTCAGCGCCGGGGCCAGCTGTGGTGCTCTGCTGGCCATGATTCTGACAGGCGGATTTGTTCTGTTTGGTGCTTTGATCGGCGGTGTCGTTACCGCGCTGGTGGTGATCGGTCTTGCCTGGAAAGACGGCCTGCACCCCTATCGGCTGATCCTCGTTGGGATCGGAGCCAGTCTGACCCTCTCAGCCGGGGCTGATCTTCTTATGACCAAGCTGGATGCGCTAACGGCAGCCGAAATGGCAAAGTGGTTGGTCGGGTCACTTAACGCTCGCAATTGGGTGGATGTTCAGCTGATTTGGGTCGGGTTGGCCATCCTTTTGCCCCTTGCACTTTGGCTGCAATTCCCTCTGACCCGACTGTCGATGGCGGATGATATTGCATATGGGCTGGGCGTTGCGCTGTCCCCTATGCGTCTTGCGATCACCGCAACGGCCGTCGCATTAGTGGCGCTTGCCGTCAGTGTCGCCGGGCCGCTGCCGTTTGTGGCTTTTGTGTCCGGCCCGATCTCCAGACGCCTTGTGCGCCAGGGTAAACCAGCGCTGCTACAAGCCGCAATTGTCGGTGCGCTGGTGACTTTGCTGGCCGATATGGCGGCCCGCTCGGTTCCACTTGTTCACCTGCCCACCGGAGTTTTCACCGCCATCATCGGCGCGCCCGTCCTGATGTGGCTGCTGCTCGTCCAATTCAAGAAAGGGACACTTTAGACATGACCCAGCTTTGTCGCCTTTCGGCACGGGACATATCAGTTTCATTCGGCAAAACACCTGTGTTGAAAGAACTTCACACTGACGTACCGGACGGCAAGCTGACCGTGATTGTCGGCCCAAATGCCTGCGGAAAGTCCACGCTCCTGCGCTCCCTGGCCCGACTGCAGTCGGTCAATAAGGGGCAGGTCGTTCTGGATGGCAAAGCCATTCACAAGCAAAACAGCCGATCCGTGGCACGGCGTCTGGCAATCCTGCCGCAGATGCCCACCGCTCCCGAAGGGTTGCTTGTCCGCGATCTTGTCATCCGGGGACGTACCCCGCACCAATCCGCACTGAAACAATGGTCACTAGAAGACGCGACTGCAGTTGAGACCGCGCTTGAGCAAACCGGCATGGCACACAATGCTGGTCGACCTCTTGAGGCACTTTCAGGCGGTCAAAGGCAACGGGCATGGATCGCGATGGCATTGGCGCAGGATACCGACATCCTGTTGCTGGACGAGCCGACCACCTATCTCGATTTGCCCCACCAGATCGAACTCCTGACTTTGGTGCAGAAACTCAACCGCGAGACGGGGCGAACGGTGGCAATGGTTCTGCATGACATCAACCTTGCCGCCCGGTTCGCCGATCACATCATCGCGTTGAAGGATGGCCGCGTGCATCGCGCAGGATCTCCGGCCGAGGTGATCACCGAGGCGAATATGGACAGCGTCTTTGCCCTGCCGTGTACCGTGATCGCCGATCCCGTTCACGGCTCACCCCATGTCATTCCGGCCTGAGAGGAGATTCCTATGACAATCCGGCCCGACTTTTCACTGAATGCCGAAACACATGTTGCAGAACTGGACTTCAACGCCATGCGGCAGATCATGCTGCACGAGGCGAAAGAACACGATCTGCCCGTTCTCGAAAACGAGGACACGCGGGTGACGCTGGAAACCCCGTTCGGCTGCTACTGTTTTGAGACTGCCAATGGCGGTGTCACATTCAAAGTGACTGCAGCCAAGCAAGATTGGTTGTTCATGCTCAAAGAGCAATTGGTCGAACACCTGGCCCATTTCCTACCCGGCGTTGAAGAGAAAATTCGCTGGTCCGATGCGGATCAGGCCGGGGGTCTGCCACCCAATTTCCACTTTGCGACGGTTCAGGCCGTCACGCCGGTTGGCACGTCTTTTGTCCGGGTCCGGGTCAAAGCCCGCGGATTGTCCAGTTTTAAGGATGACGCCATCCACTTTCGCATCGTTCTGCTGCCCAAAGACTCCGTAAATGTCGAATGGCCTTACGTCTCCGAAAGCGGCGCAACGGTATGGCCAAAGGGTGACAAAGCCATGCATCGCCCAGTCTATACGACGCGCTGGATCGACCATGCACAGGGGCTGATGGATTTCGACGTTTTCGTCCACGAAGGTGGTCGCGTGACGGAATGGGCCCGGAGTGTTGAGCTTGGCTCGCAGGTTGCTGTTGTAGGGCCAGGAGGGGGCGGGATTCCTGAAACCAATCGAATTCTGATGTTCGCTGACGAAACCGCCTTGCCCGCGATGGCGCGTATCCTTGAGGCTCTGCCAGCAGACACGTTAGGGCATGTAACAGCACTTACAGAAAACGGGGCCAACTGCGCCTATTCGCTGACCACACCACCGGGTGTGTCTGTCACCTGGCTGGATCGGAACGACGAACACAGCCTGGCGGATATTGCCCTGACCGTCATGGAAGAGTTTCCGGACCACTTTCTGTGGTTTGCCTGCGAAAAGGCCGATGTCCAACGGGTACGGGCAGAATACAAGGCAAAGAATGGCGATTCATCGCGTGCCTATATCGCCGCTTATTGGAGTCAGCCGGGCACCGAAGACTAAGCCATTTGAGCGGCAAGTGGCCACTGAGGCAATTGGAATTTACCAATGTTGACAAAATCATACGGGAATTCTACGGAATTATAAACCGGGTCTGCAGACCCGAGCCAGATTGCGCTTTTATTTTCCGCAATTCAGCCAACTCACAGAAAACTCAATTGAAGCCGGCGGGATCTTGGTCCCTCGGCGTCTTGTGCTGACATCCGGGGTGATCTCGCCAGTCTCAGGTGACTCCGCCACCTCGAAACACACTTCGGCCTACTGGAGCCACTTATGAAAACCAACTCGATCATACTGGCTGCTTTCCTCGCCATTCCCGTAGCAGGTTTTGCCCAAAGCACGGCCGCACCGACAACGCCGGAACTTCCGAGTTCGCTGCAAGCTCCACTCCCGGTAGCGGCAAACCCTCAAGACACACCCGAAGGCGATGCGCCTGCACCGTTGGCTGGCAATCCAGCATCGGCATTGGAAGAACAACCTGCGGATACCGCTCTTGAAACCGACATTTTAGAAGCTGACTCAGGTATCCAAAGTGCGCAGGCTCAAATCCCGCAGGAGGCAGACATTTGGCTGACTGCGCAGAATGCATCCGGCAAGGCAGCAGAATTCCTCAAGAACGGTGGACTATCGATCTGGGCAATTGCCGCCCTGTCGGTCGTTACTCTGGCGCTGATACTGTGGAAGATCTGGCGTCTAGCCCTGATCGGGGCGTGGTCACGAGGAAAAGCCGGGCAAGCTGTTGCGAAATTCGAAGTCGGCGACACAGAAGGCGCTTTGTCCACTGTCAGCGGCCGCAGAGGCATTCGCTCGAAAGTGGTGGCCCATGCCATCCGTTCAATCCACAAACTGTCAGAAGACCGCGCAAGAGAAGAAACTGCCCGGGTCGCCAAGCGTGAGATTGCACAGGCAGGAACTGGCCTTCGGGCCCTGGAGCTGATCGCGACCATTGCACCATTGCTGGGTCTTCTCGGAACCGTTCTGGGCATGATTGCTGCGTTTCAGGCTCTTCAGCAGGCTGGAAACCGCGCCGACCCTGCCCTGTTGGCTGGCGGCATCTGGGAAGCGCTTTTGACAACGGCTGCAGGTATGGCAGTTGCCATTCCCGCATCTGCAGCACTTACGTGGTTCGAAGCCGTGATCGACCGCATTCGCCGAGATGTCGAGGATGGAGCAACCCGGTTGTTTGTTTCCCAACAACCCGAAGAGATCAGGCTGGCGGCGGAGTAGGCGCATGCAATTCGCACCGCCAGCCAGACCCCGGCGCAAACCAAGTCTCACGCCGATGATCGATGTGGTGTTTCTGCTGCTGGTCTTTTTCATGCTGGCATCGCGGTTTGGCGCGGACGCCATGCTACCGTTACCGTTGGTTGGCTCAGGCGGTGAATACACCGGCCCGCCGCGCCTGATCGATGTATACCCGGATCGCATAACGCTTAACGGCATAGAAACCAACGATATTGCCCAGTCGCTTGCACCGCTGATGCAATCTCCGTCCGACATGCTAGTGCTGCGCGGCAAGGACAGTGCAACCCTGCAACGTATTGTTACGGTGACCGAAAACCTGCGGCAAGCCGGGTATGTTTCAGTGGTTTTGGTCGAGTGACATGATGGACTTTTCACCACCCCCGACCAGACAGCGATCTGAATCCATCGTTCCAATGATCAACGTGGTTTTCTTGCTGCTCATCTTTTTTTTGATGACCTCGAACCTGGCCAAACCCGAACCATTCGAAGTTACCCCGCCCCATGCCGGTTCTGAAACGGAGCCGCAGGTCGAACGCATCCTGTATGTCGACAAGTCTGGAAAAATCTCATTTGAGGGGCATGAGGCCGAAGCGGCTCTGCAAGCACTCGCGAGCATCAGCGAGGCGGATCCGATCATTCAACTCCGTGCGGATGCCGAGCTGGAGGCGAACGTACTGGCCAAATTGTTGAAAGACCTCACATCCGCTGGTCTGAGCCGCGTTGAATTGATTGTGACTTCGCAATGAAACATACGCTGGAGATCATTGCATTTGTCGCCCTCGCCTTGATGGTGCATGTGCTGGCCTTTGCGCAGAGACCAGAGTCCAGCCAGCAATCCGGCGGTAGCGGTGGTGAAGCCATAGTTTCCATAAAGGCCGCCGCGGCCACTGTCGCTGAGATGGTCGAAACCTGGGAGCGTCCGCCTGTCACGGTGCCGGAAATTCAAACACCACTGACTGCACCAAGGGAACCGACCTCGTTGGCGACCACCATTCCGCAAATAGATACAAGCCCGGCCCCTCGTCCAGAAATGCGTTTGGCGGCACCGCCACCAGACAGCCTGAATGATTTCAATCCGGACGCGATCCAACCGCCGCCCCCGCCCCCAATACCTGAACCCGAAATCAAGGTGTCATCTGACACGCGGCCAAAGCCCCGACCGCCAGAGGCTAAGCCTGAGCAAGCCCAGAAAGCCAAGACAACATCATCCGGTCGAAAAAAAGAGGTGGCAGCCGGGTCGGGCGGAGCGGCGCAGGCAGGGACAGGAAGCGCCAACGCGACTACCGGCAACCCGGGCCAGAACGCGAAGCTGCAGGCTGTATGGGGCGCGAAAATCCGGGCGCGTATCGACCGGAGCAAGCGCATTCCGCGCGGAACCAAAGCCAGCGGTGGTGTAACCATCGAGCTGCACGTATCACGCGATGGAAAGCTGTTAAGCCATGGCATACGAAAATCTTCAGGCATCGCGGCCTTAGATGACGCTGCCCTGAAGGCAGTAACCCGTGCTGGGCGGTTCCCGAAAGCGCCTAAAAACCTGCAGGGTAACAAATTTAGTTTTTCCGTTTTGATCAGGCTAGAACCACGCTGAACGACAATCACCGTGAGGCTGCGACAGTTTCGTACAGAAAAAAGCCGCCGTAAGAATACGGCGGCTGTATCGATTTAGATGGTGCAGAGCCGTCAGGTCAGAAAGTCACCGAGTATCCTGCCCAGAACCTGCGCCCTTCAGCTGCCACAGGAATATCCTGCCCGGTCAGTGGGTTTGTGCGAACCGAGCTGGCTGTCGGGTTCAACTGAATGGTGTCGAACAGGTTATCGACAGCAAAGCTGAATTCGCCCAGACCAATCTGTTTCGCCAGACGCGCGTTGACCGTGGTTGTATCTTCGACAACCGTGTAACCCTTGTTATCCCGCTTGCCGGTGTAGACGATCTCCCCCGCCACACGCAGGCCATTGTCAAAGACGTAATCACCATAGAGCGTTGCTTTGACCGGAGCTGCGATGCGGTTGTTGGGCAGCCAGCTGTCCACTTCGCCGTCGTTGTTGCTGTCGAAACGACCTTCGGTGAAGGATGCAGACAGACCGACATTGAAGGCAGGGTTCACTTGGTAGTCCGCGATGATCTCTCCGCCCCAGGTTTCCTCTTTCTGCTGCGTGATGGCGTTGGTGGCCGAGTTAAACACCGTGCCCTCGTCCGATGTGGCGAAAAATGCCGACGCTTCGATACGGAACGCACCACCGGTATGACGGGCCCCGATCTCATAGGTGTCGACAATCTGAGCCTCGGGTCCGATCGCAGCATAGGATATGGTCTGACCAGGAACGAGAGGGTTGGATGCCATCGCACGGCGGGTAAACGCGCCCACGTCCGGCAGAGAGAAACCCTGAGAGAAACCAGCGAATATCTCGGTACTCGGAGTCAGATGATAGACACCGCCGAAGTTAAAGACCGTCGCATCGTAGTCAAAGTTTCCGCCCGTCACGTTTACCGCTGGCAATGGGCGCGCACCCGCTGGCGTCAACTGGACAACATCAGGACGAACGAAATTCTGAACCGACAGGTCGAAGCGTTCATAGCGAACACCCCCCGACAGATCGAACTTTTCACCAAGCGGAATGTCCAACTGCGCAAAGGCGGCAATGCTGCGTTGATCCATTGGGGCAATGACTTCGGTCCCATCCAGCAATGCCTGATTGACATCGTCTTTGCCGATATCAACGCCCCAGGTCAGTTTCGCTCCGGACGCAAGCTGGCTCAGGTCGCTGCGCACTGTGGTACGAATACCATAAGTGGTTGTATCCAGACGGGTTTGCGCGTTGGGATTCTGCCGTGGGTTAGTAGGGGAAACCGGATAGTATAGCGGGTTGGCAACACCAGCAGGTACAAAAGCCGCGGTTCGTTTATTGTCGGTATAGTAGCCCTGAATCTCAAGCTCACCAATTGCCAGATCGGAATTCAGATAGCGCAGCGTCAAAGCCTGTGTTTCATCCTTGATCGGCTGACCGGCATAGGGTTGAGCCGTATCGACGCTGACCGGATCAGTCAGATAATCAGTGAAGAAATCCGGGGTCTGTTTGAAGCGGTTAGCGTCAAAGCGCAGGTCGAACCGATGCGAGCCCACTTCGTAATCAGCAGCCAGTCCCAGCGAATAGATATCGCTGTTATCCCCACCGCCTTGACCCACAAGCGGGTCCGACGGGAGCCGTCGCCCTGCCCCGTCAAAACGATCACCGATGCTTTCAGCACTCAGTTCAAGCCGCAGGCCGATATTGTCGACACGCTGATCATGAGCGGCAAAGATCTCGTATCCCAACGAGTCTGATACGCTTTCTCCCTGTGCCGACAATCGGGTAAAGACTGTTGTTTGGGTGGCATCACCTGCTCGCTTGGTCACGATATTGATCGTACCGCCAGTAGCACCGTTCCCGTATTGGGCATTCGATCCTTTGACGATCTCGATCCGTTCGACTGAATTGACATCAACCAAAGCCAATTCGCGGTCGAAGCCCCGCAGTTCACTTGTACGCGCCACCCCATCAATCAGAATCTGGATGTTTCGCCCACGCAGCGTCTGGCTGGCCCCGGACACCGTGCCATTCGAAACGCTGAGGCCGGGCACGAAATCCGACAATATCTGCTCGAGGGACTCGCCCTGAAGGATGCGCTGTTCGATGTCGTTTGATGTAATGACCTGAACCGTCCCCGGAATAGTCGAGGTGTCGGCATTGCTGCGATAGGCTGAGATTGTGATTGGCTCGAGCGTCAACAGATCTTCTTCGGTTGCGCTGTCTTGCGCGAAGACTGGTGAAGCACTGAGCAAAGCGGTAAGGGCCGCGCTGGTTCGCAGCACGCGTTTCTGTCCCATCAGATTGTTCCTTTTGTGTGTAAGTTAGTTCGGTGAGGGCACCCGGGTGGAAGAGTGATCCTGGGTGGGTGCGACCTGCCTGATCTGTGATTTTGAAAGAAGAACGAGGGCGATACCCCCCGTGACGAATGACAACGCACAAGCGAGCCAGAAGACAAAAGCGTATCCGAAGGCCTGCGCCGCGACCCCTGCGGCCATTGAACCGACCATGTAGACAAGCAGGTTGGCGCTCGAGAGTATCGTAAAATCCGTTCCCGCCTGTGACAGCGACGAAACGCGCATGAACACGGTGAACAGGCCCACAATTTCCATATAACGGCTGAACGTGTTCAGCATGGATAGGCCGATCAGCGCTTCGTATGGCAAACCGTACAAGGCGGCAGTTCCGTATAGCGCGAAGATCAGTGTGCGACCGGCTATTAACGCGGCGAAGAACGGTGCCAGCCCTAGGCGCTTGATCACGACCATGCCAACATAGGCACCCATCAGGCCTACGGCAGCAGCAGACCCGCCGGATATCAAGCCGATCAGGGACAGGGATAGGCCTGCGTCAACCAGAAAAGACTGCTCCAGCGCCTTTATCAGCCCCTCAGGCAGCCTGAATATCAATGCAAATGCAAAAACCGTCAAAGCGCCGGGTCGCGTGAAAAAATGGCGCAACCCGGGTTTCTGCTTTTCGCTTCCAGCTTCTCGTTTTCCCAGTGCCTCTGGAACTATCACTGAAACCGCCACTGCCGCGAAAGAAAGCGCACCTGCGGTCAGTACTGCGGTTTGCCATCCGACGATATCATACAAGAACAAGGTGCCGGATCCGCCAATCAAAACACCTGCGGCAACCGCACCGCTTTGAATAGCGTTTCCGCCAGACTGGTATCGCGGCGGCAGATGCTCGACCGCATATCCGTCGGTTGCAATGTCCTGCGTCGCCGAAGCAAACGCTGTTGTCAGTAATAGCGGAAAGAACAGGCTGATGTCCCGAACCGGGTCAAGCTGCGACAAGGCGATAATCGTCAGCAGAACAATTGACTGAGTGCCTATGATGACCCCCTTGCGCCCGATCCCCCGATAGCGCGACAGGCGGTCGATCAACGGTGCCCAAAGAGGTTTGATAACCCAGGGAAGCATCAGAATCCCCAACCCGCCGATCAAGGACAGGTCTACACCGCGAGCCCGGAGGATCGGCGGTAACGCAGCGGCGACAAGATAGATCGGGATAGCCTGAGCCACGTAAAGCCCAACAAGCGTCAACCACACACGCGCATCAAGGCGGTCCGGCGTCGGCGACTGGACCGTCTGGTTCGTTGGGAAAATCGTATTGAACCTGGACATTACTGACCGAACGCCTTGCTTGCAGGTGAAAACCGCGGCGAAACTAGACAGAATTACTCAGGTTTACAAGAAAAATGAGCTGCAGCTCATATTTTTGATTAAACGATTGTTTTATATGATAATTACGATCTATTCTTGCCGTCTAGTTCTGAGAAATCGAAGGCCAGCATCAACATTCGCTTACACCAACCCAGAATTCGCGTGCGGTTCGGTGAGTCGTCAGTCATGGCCAATACCTGCAAACAGGCTATGGTGATCTGGTTCTGTAACAGAGCCAGCTCCTGCCCAAGCGCGGCGGGCGGATGACCGCTGATTTTCGCATGCAGCCCAACAATACGCTCAAGGATCTGCTGCAAATGTTGCGCCTCCAATTCGGCCAATTCTCGCGAACTGCCCATGGCTCGGCGCAATTGCCAATGCCCGCGCGAGTTGATCTCGGGATGACCGGCCAGCGCCACAAGAATTGCGTCAATACATTCTTCTTTGGACAGCCCATCCTGAAGCGCCTGCCCGGCCTCATCCAGCGCATTTAGCGTCTGAGCAAGCCAACGTTTGAACAGTTCATAAAAAATGGCCTCTTTGTTGGGAAAGAACTGATAGAGGCTGCCGATGCTAATATTTGCGCGTGCTGCGATCGCATTGGTGGTTACCCGGTCTGCAGGCCCTTCTTTTAACAAAGTCAGAGTCGTTTCCAGAATGGTCTCGACCTTCTTTTGTGACCGCAGTTGTTGAGCTGCTTTGCGCGGGGAAACAGAGGAATTCTGGGAGTCTGGCATGATCTCAGCTAAAGAACGAATTTTGCTCAATTTTTGTAGCAGAGCGCGTTTCTTTCGGCCACAGCTATGAACTTCTGTAGCGGTTGAATTCCCGGATTGTCCGTTTGAGCACATGTTCTTTTGCTGCATCAAGTCGGAAGCAAAATACAATCATGCTTTGTTCGAGGGACATGCAGTCTTGCCTAATGGAGTATCACGAAACTCCCAATGTGTTTGAACCCTTAAGTCTGATTATTTAAGCCGGAGACGCAGTCACATTTCTTGTAACGGATGCTGGTTATAACTCAGCCTCAAAGCGCGGAATGATCCCTGAATGCACCGCCCCATGGAATGTTGCGATTGACGAGGAACTGACAGTCGAGTTCACCGTCCCCGGGATATACGCGCACATATACGTGCCGCACTAAGAATGGGACATGGTCGGGTTGATAATCGTAGGCGGCAATGTACCGAACCTAGCGGCAGCTACTACGCTGTAACCTGCTGTCACAGGGACAGCCCATTGTGGGCTAGCTGGCGTCCGAAGATACAAGTGTTTTCCAACATCGAAGTACCGGATCATAGCACCGAGGACATTGCCACAGCATTTCGGGATGCAGGGTTTGAAGTTTCGGTCAGTCGGTTCATGGCAAACGCCTTCATACCCTTGGAAGGGCCAAGCGCCTACTTCCCAACAGACGTGGATCGCCTTGAGGTCTATTCAAGCTGGAAGCTTCTTTTCCGTTTCACGCGACTCTAGGTGTCGAGGCAGACGAACCCGAAAACTGCTAAAATGCTGAAGACCTGTTCAAAAAATCGGTAACGCTACTTGATGAAACTATACCTTACTACTATTGTCAGGTTCTGATGATGGCACCTGAGAGTGTCAGAGTAATGAAACGGTCCCACGTGATGCAGGCAATCGGTTTCAAAACTGAAGAATACGCCTATGCGCCTCCTGTTCCGACGATGTCGGAGCGGTCGCTGCGTATTATTGATCATCTTCGGATAGTGGCCCGCCGAAGCAGATCAGCCGCACGTGTTGATCTTGAGCAAGCTTGTGCACTGCTGCTGGCTGATCCTGCAGACGCAAAGATGCGCCATGCGGAAACGCTCATGCGCGGGTTCAGACAGGCTGTCTCAAATCGGCCCGTTTTTTATAGGCCCGGAACAACCGATCTTTCGTTTGACGAGGCATGGCTTGGACGTTTGTTCGAAGCTGTTGAACAGAATGATGACGACAGCTTTCGGTTTCTGATTCAATCACGCGTTCCGCGCTGGACACAACGAAACCTGGCCTTTCTAATCCGTTCAATTTCCGAGCAATTTCATCGGATTTAGAATTATTCTAAAAAGTACTTGGAAAAATTCCCTGATCCTCTAGATATGGAGAGGAGCGCTGTATTTGTTCCTCAAATCAGCATTGTAACAAGCAGGATCAAGGGAAGTATTATGACCCAAACAGCTATTGACCTCACCAAGGATTCCCGTGCAGCCATTGCAGACGCTTTGAACCAATCTGTCGCGGAAACAGCCGTGACAACCATGCTCGCCCAGAACTTTCACTGGAACGTAACCGGTATGGCCTTTGGCCCACTGCACGAGCTTTTCCAGAAGATCTACGAGGATCACTTCGTAGCACAGGATGATCTGGCCGAACGTGTAAAGGCCCTGGATGCGCACGCAGAAGGCACGCTGGCCGGTATGCTCAAACGATCCAAGGTAAGCGAGCACGAAGGCGATGCTTCTGACAAGGAAATGATCAAAATCATGTTGGACGCTCAGGAAACTCTGGCATCAACCCTCGCGGGCTGTGGTGAACTTGCGGCCGAACATGGCGATACACTCACCGAAGATCTGTGCATCAGCCGCGGTCAGACCCACGAGAAATTCGCGTGGTTCCTGCGCTCGCACCTGCGCTGAACTATTTGGCCAGAGTGATGTTCACTTTGGCCTTCTTCTTTTTCAGCTTTTTCAGATAGGCCGGTCCCCAATGGGTGTACCGGCCCATTTTTTCCTGCTGACAGATCAGCATCTGTATGAACGCCTCCTGCTGATCGGGTCGTTTGATCGATTTAAAAAGCTTCTTTTGGCTTTTTGTCATCGAACACCCGATGCAATGCCCCTCGCGGCGGAACTTGCAAACATCGATACAGGGTGACGGGACTTTCTTGCTCATCACTGATACTCGCTTATACGATTGGCTGAATCTGCGGCGTGTGGCTGGTTGATCAGAAGCTAATGGTCCAGTTCACTAATTTTGTCGAGCAGGCATTCCATTAATCCGGGTGTGTCACAACATTTAGTGTAATCAAAATCGATCTAAAGCAGCCAGCAGCTACTGGCTTCAATCTTTCGGTTTGTAATGTGCCATAAACATTGCGATGCAATCGTCCATTATCTCTTTGGGCGTAGGGTTTTCGCCAAGGAAGAACTCTGGCCAGAAGAAGAAGTTTTTGACTAGTGCAAGAAGCTGGTTGGTCGCGAAGACCGGGTCGGTCTGACGGATTACACCTGCATCCATGGCTTCGCTGATCAGCCTTGTTATCGGGTAGTCATGGGTTGCGGATTCAGTGAAGAACTGCCGGGATCGATCAAGGTCACGGATTAGTTCAGATATGACCATCCGGTTCAAACCGAGCGCGGTCTCTTCCGTGATCACCTCAATGTAGCGCCAAAGAGCGTCCTTCAATTGCTCGACAAAGTCACGATCTGGGTCGTAGGGCACCGGTTCCATGCTCCAGTTGCGCTCGATCATGATCTCAGAAATCGCTTCGAACAGCGCCTCTTTGCTTTCGAAATGATTGTAAAGCGTGCGACTCGATACGTTTGCATTCTTGGCGATCGTGGTCGTCTTGGCCCCCAGAAACCCTTGCTCTCGGAACTCCTCGATGGCCGCATCGATAATATCTTTTCTTTTCTTTTCAGTACGTTTCACGTTTCTCATCTCAAAAAGTAAAAAGATGTGTTTACAAACACGTCCCACACTTCATAAGTAAACAGTGTAATTTACTTTTGCAAGGCGAGATGCCGATCGACCCGAAAGGACCATGAAGATGGCAACCCAAACCCTGACAGCTGGAAGAAACAAAGTAACCTTCAAATCCTTCGGAGTGGATTTGGTCGGAGACCTCTATCTTCCTGAAGGTTTTGATGAGACCAAGACATACAAAGCGATCGTAGGCGCCAGTCCGTTCCCTCAGGTCAAAGACCAAATTCCTGCAACCTATGGGCCGGAAATGGCTGCAAGAGGGTTCATCTACCTTGGCTTCGACTATCTGGGCATGGGTGAGTCACCTGCGCTGCCTGGGGAGTTCAAGCAATCGCGGTACATGTTTCGTTTGATAGAAAACACATGGGATGCGGTTTCCTACCTTGGAACCCTGTCCTTCGTTGATGAGATCTATGGCTTGGGCGTGTGCCAAGGCGGTTCGATCATCGCGTCGGCAGCCGTTACCGACCACCGTATCAAGAAGATCGCAATGGTTTCCGGGATGATGGCGGCCGATGGCTTCCAATGGGCCGATCGCGACATGGCCAATCAGCAGATCGCAGCTGCAAACGCGTCGATGCAGAAAATGTACGAAACCGGCGAGCCTGACTATGTTACCCCGTTCGGTCTCAACGATGAGCAATCACGGCAGGAGTTTATTGACCTGGGCGTTAATCCGATGGCCGGAGAAACCTATGACTATTACGGACGCGATGGGGTCAAAGGACCGAAGGCTGTATCGACCTACACCAACATGCATGTCGGTGATCAGGGCATGCAGTCTCTGATTTCAATCGGTGAAGCCTATGCAGACAAGATCGTTCAGCCTTCTTTGGTGATCTACAGCAAGTCGGCTTTTACAGCGATCTGCTCGACCCAATTTGTCGAAAAGCTAACCAACGAGCATGAAGAACTGGCCTTCGATGAATTCAGCCATGTTGATTTCTACTACAAGCCAGATGCCGTCAAAGCGTCAACCGACGCTGTGGCGGAATTCTTCAGCAAGTGAGTAAATTTGGTAGAGGTCACACTTGCACCTCTACCTTTTTAGGCGAACTTCAGCACCGGCGAGGCGGTACGGTTTCTCGAATAACCTGAGACACCGTGCCGATTAGCGAAAGACCTGCTCAGTGTGCTGAACAAATTCCCGGCTTCGACTCAGGCCGAGAACTTCCGTCGAAAATCTTTGGGCGTCATCCCAGTTGCCTGATGGAATTTTCGACCAAAGGCTGAGTGGTCAGCGTACCCTGTGTCAAACGCGATTTGCTGGATTTGCTTTGTCGAATGGATCAGCTGATCTTTGGCTTTCTCTATCCTGATGGCTTGTACATAAGTCATCGGCGTCATGCCTGTCGCAGATGTAAAGCGTCGGATGAATGTACGTTCTGCCAGTCCCGCTTGTTGGGCGAGATCATCCACCGAAAGACGCGACGCATAGCCACTTTCGATGGCCAATTGTGCCTTTCGAATTGCAGCATCCTGATGCGAAAGATCCGGGGTGAAACTACGATAGCGCCGTTGATCCATACGGCCGACGTCAACGACAAACCGGCGCGAGGTTTCGATCATCGCATCGCGGCCAACAAAGCGTTCAATGAGCGCCATAGACAGATCTACCCAGGCCATCATGCCGCCTGCAGTTGCCAGATCAGAATGTTCAATCAGGATCTGATCGACGTCCGTCGCAGCGTCGGGGTAGCGCTCGGCCATCAGGGCTTCCAATCCCCAATGGGTTGTCACAGGTCGATTGCCTATAACTCCCGCCTCTGCCAACCAAACCAATCCCACGCAAACCGAGCATACAAGCGCCCCGCGCGTATGTTCTTGTTTCAGGAATTTTGGAATGTCAGGTTGGGCTGAGACATCAACCTCCTGTCCCGCAGGCGGCAGGATATAAGCGTCATATCCGGGGACAACTGTGTCGGTGATGGTCACACGTAAAGAACGATACCGTTCAAGACCTCCAGCAAAACTCAACATTTCTTCGATACCGTGAACGGCTGAAGTCAAAGCGCCCCGGTATCTGACAATCGCAATACGTGATTGATCGGTCATAATGGCAATTTATGCATAGTTTTTGTCTTCCATGCCAGTAGCTCAAAATTTGGGAAACAGCAAATTGGGATCCAGAAACATGAAAGGATCAGCCGATGAAAACTCCTGAGCTTACCCGCCGCACTTTCTCCACAGCTCTTCTTGGGGCCGCCACCATCGCCGGATTACCCAAGGCCGCATTTGCAGCAGAAATCGCTACTTTGAAAATAGGCGCAACAACCGTTTCGATGCTGTCCGACGGCCATTTCGAAATCCCATCCGCCTTCTTTCAGGGTGCCGACCGCGCGGCGATGGCGTTGGCAGGTGACCCCATCGACATTGGGGCAACCGTCTGGTTGGTACGTGACGGGGAGCGCACCATCCTTGTCGACACAGGCTCGGGTGCAGCCCTGTCCGAGATGTTCCCAACCGTTGGCAAACTGGACGTATTGTTTGCTGCTGAGGGAATTGGAAAAGACACGATCACCGACATCATCCTGACCCATATGCATGCCGATCACATCGGCGGCTTGATGGGGCCGGATGCGGGCGGGTTCCGGAATGCGACCATCCATGTCGCAGAGGCCGAATGGGCTTTCTGGACCAACCCGGACCTGCCAGCAGCCGCGCCGGATGCTGACAAGCCCATGATTGATCTGTTGCAATCCATCGCAGGCCCGCTTGCGGATCGCATCAAGACCTATGCGAGCGAAGCGGATTTGGGTGGTGGTATCACATTGGTGCCGCTGGTTGGTCACACCCCAGGGCACAGCGGTGTGCGTATATTGGCCGACAATGGCGAGGAATTGTTCATTGTTGGTGACGCCATCATCTCGGAAGCGCTTCAGTTCGCGAACCCAACAGTGCGCTATGCCCTCGATTCCGATCCGGAACAGGCGATTGCAACCCGAACAAAGCTTCTTGGCCAGTTGGCCGACGATCAAACCGTCTTCTCGGCCACCCATCTGAGTTACCCCGGAACCGGGCGCGTCACGCGCAGTGGCGACGGGTTTGTCTTTGTTCCACTGACATGACGGTCACAAGCGGGAGAAAGCGCGCATTGCGCTTTCATCCCCTGCGATTGCGACAGATGCCTCAGGCCCGCACCAGATGCCCGCCATCCACGTCCAACACTGCGCCCGACAGATAGTCGTTTGTCATAGCCATGATAACGGCCTGCGCGATGTCTTCGGCCTGCCCCACACGCCCAACCGGCAAGCTGCCACCGACCTCGTCGTACATGGCATCCCGCGCTTGCTGAGGCATCTCCTTATATGCCTCTGTGTCGACCATGCCGGGGCTGATGCAGTTCACGCGCGCGCGTCCGCCAAGTTCAAGCGCCAATCCTTTAGTCAACGCTTCGACCGCCGCATTCACAGCCCCAAGACCCGTCGCACCCACGGAAGGACGGCGACTCAAGACACCTGAGAAGAAGGTAATCGAGCCCCCATCGGTCAATGACGGCAGCACTTGTCTTGCGGTGACGTAGGGGCCTGTAAACTTGGCCTCGAACATGCTGCGCAACTGATCTGTCGGCAGGTCAGTAAAGGTTCCGTGCGCCGCACTGGAGGCCGAGATCACCAAGTGGTCCACTCTACCAAGTTTTCCGGCCCAGGCTTTCACGCCGACTTCGTCCGTCATATCCAGCGTAGAAACTTGTACGGCGCTCCCAATCTCTGTTGCGGCAGCCTCGAGCTTTGCGGTGTTGCGGCTGGCGATGGTGACCTTTGCCCCAAGAGTTAAGGCCAACTTGGCCGTGGCCTTTCCCATCCCGCTGCTGCCGCCAACGATGACGACGTGTTTGTTTGCAAGGGCAGTTTCAAAAACAGTGTTCATTTCAGTCTTTCCATAAATCGGTCGATTTGAATGGGTCGGTCGATGCGCAGCACCAGTTTCCCAGTGGTGTCGCCCGCTTCCAGTCGGCGATGTGCTTCTGCCGCCTCTTCAATGGGCAGGGTCGTGACCTGCGGGCGCAATACACCTTGCTTCAACATTTCAAATACAGTCGCCATATCTGCATTGAACGCATTGGGGTGATTGCTGAAATAGGTGTAGATATCGCTGACGCGCACTGCCACCGACTTCTGGAAATGCTTCGCCAGATCCTCAGCGAAGCTGCCTGCGGGCGGACCGGCAAGGAACCCAAAGAGCACCACCGTTCCAAGGGGGGCCAGCGCATCGAGATCGGATTTGAGCGTATCGCCCGAAACCGGATTCAGCGTCAGGTCAACGCCGCGTCCACCGGTGAGTTCCATTACCCGTGCGGCCACGTCTTCTTTCCGATAGTTGATCACATGATCTGCACCTTGCTCGCGCGCATAGCTAGTCTTGTCGGTGCTGACTGAGGCGATCACTGTCAAACCCAGATGTTTTGCGATCTGTAGGGCCATAGTGCCAACGCCCCCGGCAGCCGCATGAACCAGTACCGTTTTTCCTGCTTTGGCAGCGCCCAGATTGACCAGCATGTGATAGGCGGTCATTGCATTCACGGGAATCGAAGCGGCGGTTTCAAAGCTGACGTCATCAGTCAACCGGGTTACAAATGACGCTTCGATTACTGAATGCGTACCATAGCCACCTGCGCCAACAGGCCCCATCCAAGCCACTCGGTCACCCACCGCAATCCCGTCAACACCTGCGCCAATAGTTTCAACAACCCCTGCCCCTTCAACACCCGGCACAAAAGGCAGATCGGGCATCATTCCTTCGGGCATTTCGCCCCGGCGGATGATCGTGTCGATAAAGTTCACTGCGCTTGCATAGTTTCGGATCAGGACTTGGCCCTCACCCGGCGCTACCACTGCAAGTGCAGTTTTGTGCAAGACTTCTGGTCCACCGATCCGGGTGATTTCGAGTGCATAAGTCATGATGTTCTCCTTGTGTTAGGGAGAAGATAAAGATCGGAACCGTTGGGGATAATAGTTGATTTAGGAAGATATAATCCCAATCATGGGATAATGATCTACAACGACCTTGCCCTGTTCACCGCTGTTGCCAATCACCTCAGCTTTTCCGCCGCCGCTAAACAATTGGACATACCGCTCAGCCGGGTCAGCCGCAGGATTGCGGAACTTGAAGACCACCTTGGCTCCAAACTGTTTGAACGCACGACCCGTCATGTCCGCTTAACCGAGGAGGGGCGCCGTCTGCTGGATCGGTGCCAGGATCCGATAGATGCGCTTCAAGAGGTTGCGGGTTTTGCCGATGATACACGGCGACACAAGATCCGTATCACAGCCCCACCGCTGGCCGCCCGTAAAACTATTGGTCCCCGTCTATTGGACTTTGCACAGCAGCACCCGGAAGTGGAGTTTGAACTGACGACGACCAACCTGTTTCTGGATTTTTTTCGCGACAACATCGACTTGGCTTTTCGACTGGGGCCGCTATCGGATTCCACCCTCGTTGCTAAACGACTTTGGTCCGTGCACTATTGCTTTTGCGCCGGGGCGAAGTTCATCTCTGACCGTGGTTTGAGGGGACAATTGTCCCGGGAAGAGTTTCTAAACCTTCCCGCGCTAGTCGCGGGACAGTCATGGGTACTCGAAACCGGAGAGGTGCTTCAGCCAACCCAGATTTCCCACAATTTCATTGATCTGGATGTTATCGAACAGGCAGTTCGCCGCAATCTGGGGATCGCGATGTTGCCACGTGACATGGTCGGGGACGGCATTCAACCTTTGCAGGTAGAGAATGCCACCCCGCTGACCAGAGACATGTTTGCGGTCTACCCAAGCCGCCGCTTGTTGCCGGTGCGGGTCAGGAAGCTGATCGACCACATGGCCTCCGGCTAATGTCACCAATCAATGGGTTGCCCATCTCGGAAGAAGCCACCAGTCGGGCCTGTATCAGGGAGCATTGCAGCCCAAACAACGCCCGCTGCGCCTTCGGACACTGGGCGACCACCGCCCCCCATGTCAGTCGCCACCCAACCCGGGCAAACAGCGTTAACGAGGATGCGTTTTGATTTCAATTCCGCTGCGGTCTTGAGTGTCAGAGCATTCAGAGCCGCCTTTGAGATACCATAGCCCGGTGTGCCGGAAGACATGCCGCTAAACGCCCCGGCTCCGGAAGATACGTTCACGATCCGGGCGTTTTGGCCCTGTTTCAAAAGCGGTACCGCGGCGATTGTCGTAGCCCAAGGACCAAAAAGATTGGTCTCAAACGCGCGGTGAACGCGAGCGAGATCTGCGGTATGTGCTTGTTGATCGGTGTCATAATCCACGCCGGCGTTGTTCACGAGGATTTCGAGGCGACCATAATCAGCTTCGATCCGGGAAAAGGCGGCCACGACCGAAGTTGGATCTGACACATCTAGCTGCAAGGTGTCCGCGCCGTGCCCGATCTGATGTGCCGCCGCCTGTCCCCTCTCCAGATCGCGTGACCCGACAAGGACTTTCAATCCGTGATCGTGTGACAACTGGCGAGCAACTTCTTTACCGATGCCACGATTGGCACCGGTCACAAGGGCAATACGTTGTTTGGTCATGAGAATGCACTCCCGAGTCTCTCAGTCGGCATATTGAAGCGACATTTTGGTGATCTTGCCTTCGCCGTTCCACCAATAGTGATAGTGCACCACTAAGAAGGCCCAATTGACCTCGGTTTTGGCGTAACCGTCTTCGTATTTCAGGATCTGGAGATGTTTGAAGCTCTGTCCACCGGGCATGACCTCGCGCTCAGCCCAGGCTCGGATAGCATCATGTCCGACGAACTCGCGATTGACATCGATCATCACGGCGTCATCAGTGAAGCAGGCCAGATATGCTTCAATGTTCTGTGAGTTGGTCGCGGTCTCGTAACAGCTGATCGCGGTGGGCAGGTCGTCGGCCCAAGTCGGGGTCGCAAGGGTGACTAGGTCTGCCAAAAACGTCAATCTGAACATGGATCGGTATCTTCGGGATTAGTTCGCTGCCGCAGCGCGTTCGCCAGCCTTTGCCACAAGGACGCGGTCACCGGTTTCCCATAAGGCAGTCATTGTCATTGAGGTGACCTTCCAATCGGCGCCGTCCTTCTCCAGCTCATAGCTGTAGCGCCCGCCCAACACCCATAACCCATCATCAATCCGGTGGGTGGCAGTGAAGTCAGCTTCGGCCTTAGCGATGGTGTCGGTCATCTCGTTCACCGTGTGGTTGGTCACCATGTGGTGAGTGACATCGAAACCCGGCATGAAAGCAGCCCAACCTGTGACCAGATCGTCTGCGGGCTGAGTGACCGGATCTCCGCCCCAAAGGCTGGTGTAGTCGGTGGTTACGATATCGGCAAAGGCATCACGCACGCGGGTCCAATCGTGACGATCGGCACCGGCGGCGATGTCGGTCAAGGTGCGGGTGATCTCGGTTTGGTCGGCCATTGCGGCTCCTCCGATAACGATTGCGGCTGCGAGGGTTGCGATAACTCTGCGGGTCATTTCTGTGTCCTTACTTCGATTGGAGGCGTCACTTCACTCATTGGCTAAGCGTTCAGGCACAGGAGCCAATTGGTATTGCGACCAGAAAAAGGTGTTGGCTGCGTCCTGATCGGCACTGAGGTTGGTTGCCTCAACGATCTTGCCGTTCTCGATCCGGTAGACCAACGCCCAGGTAGTATCGACATTCGGCTTGCCTTCGGCATTGGACCAGCCTCGGTGAATATCAACCACGTGGGTGTCATCAGCACCGAAATAGATCGGGTCTGCCTGAAATCCGGCCATGCCAAGCTGGGCAAAAAAGGCCAGAACCTCATCGCGACCATTCTTGGTACCGCTGAGGGGATGGCGACCCGGAATGTACCATTTCACGTTTTCATCCATGACGGCAGCGATCCCGCCAAGGTCATTTGCGCCGTATGCGGCAAAGAAGTCCTGAACGACTTTCATGTTTTCTTCGGGTGTTCCGGCCATAGCAGCGCCTCCGACAAGGGTTGCGGTTACAAGGGTAGCGAGAGTTTTGCGGGTCATTTGTTTTTCTCCGAAATGAGATGATGCCGGGTAGCATGGCCCGGCACCTACCGGATCAATTCAGCCGTCAAGGCCGAGGCGGAAGTGGTTGGCCACGGTGTCAGCAGCGCGGGTCACATCCTCGGGGTTGTCGTAGAAATCGAACTGAGTCACATCCTCGAGCCACTGTGCGGTAGCCTCGCCGGCAAAGCCTGCCAGGAAGGTTTGCACACCTTGCGGGATGGCGGCGCTTTCCGAATGCACGATGGCCAGAGGCTTGTCCAAACGCTGTGGGTTGTCGGCAGGGTGATAGGTCAGCCAGCCTTCCCAGCCTGCATTGTTCCACTTGTCGTCATATTCCGGGATCGCGCCACGATCGCTTTCGTAATAATAACCACCGATCGGCATCAGAACGCCTTCTGCCCCTTCAGGACCTGCCGCGGGAATTATCTCGCCCCCTTTGGCTTCAGCGGCATGCGAGATTTCGATCAGGCCAGCAACACCTTCTTCCCCACCATAAACGGCCTCAACAATCTCTTTGTTGTGCAACCACGGGGCCACCAGACCAAGGCGATCCACCAGCGGGTTGCCCGCCACAGCGTCAACCATGTAGCCAGCCGAGGCACAGATCCCCAGACCGTTGATGTGATCCGCATCGACTTCGGGCAGGGTTGCGACAAATTCAAACGCAGCCCTGATGTCCGAGGTCTTGGCTTCGGGACTTTCTACGAAACGCACTTTGTTTGGAAGGTCACCGGATTTGCCCCAGCCACGGAAATCAAAGGTGAAGGCGGCAAAGCCACGTTCGGCCATTTCGCGGGCATAGTTGGCGGGCATCTGTTCCTGAACCGAAGTCCATGCACCGGTCACGACGACAGTCGGCAGCGGGGCGTCACCACGTTCTTCTGGTAGATACAGCGTGCCTGACAAGGTGGTGCCTTCGTTTTCAAACGTCACAGTGCGAGTTTCGACCTGAGCGATGGCAGCAGTGGAAGCCAACAGCGTGGTAGCAGTGGTCAAAGCAGTCAGTTTCATAGTTGTATCTCCGTTGATTGGTTCAACTGGGCTCAGGCCCTATGACCAAAGAGATACGACGCCCTCGCCAGGATTAATTGCACCTGACTGCCGGGTTTTTGAAGGATCCTGCTCAGGTTGGTTTTGCAGCCCGATACGCCCGCGGAGTCTGGCCCACAACCTGCTTGAAACTGCGTGTGAAATGCGCCTGATCCGCAAATCCGCAGGCCAGAGCAATGTCTCCTAACGGGCGTTCAGCGTCATCCATCATCTTAATGGCCTGCTCGATCCGATAAGCCATGACGTATTGCATGGGTGTTGAACCAAGTGTTTCCTTGAACACCCGAGCAAAATGAGACGGGCTCATTCCTGCCTCGGCAGCCAGTTGATCCACCGTGATCGTCTGGTCCAGCCGGCGCTGTACAAAGGACAGAACACGTTGGTAATGCCGCGAAGTGAAACGCGAAGAGAGTTCGACATCTTCTGCGCGGCGTTTCCCATATTTTTGCAATAGCTTGACCAGGAACACGCGGCTCATCGCCTCGAACATAACGGCGGAGGACATGTCGTCCGTTTCCAGAGCATCTCTCAGAATGACACCAGCAGCGCAAAGGTCGGGGTCGGAAAACTGTGGCAAATCCCGAAACTGCTGAGGATCCAGCAACATGCCTAACTCGGACTGTGCAAACTGCTCTATCTTGGCGGGATCCAACGTGATCACGATCACATCTGACTTTTCATGCCAGCGCCAGCCCGATCGCATCCCGGCCGGCGTGACGACAATCTCGTCGACCAGGAACGTGAAATCGCGCAATTCACCATCTCGCCAATTTTGTACGCGATGTGCCTTGGGATTAAGGTTCAGAAGCACGTGATGTTCCTCGAACACCTCTTCGGGCATCTGATCCGGTTCGGCCTGAAAATATCGCACAGACATCAGACCCGCCGCCGAAGGACGGTCCATCGCATCGCTGTTGAGCAGCGGTTCAGACGGGTAGATGTCAGCGTATTTTATCGGCAATCTCTGGGTCCTGCAGCAGGCGGGATCAATTCTTAATGGTCCCAGCCAAAGTGACAAAGCCATAGCATATCATCAAGTGACGCCGAACTGCACTAAGTCCATCTGAGAAAAACAAGATCACCCTACAATGCAATCCCAGCACTTAATCAAGATGCAGCAGTGGTTGTGCGGGGTCTTCAGCCGCGCTGGAAATCAAGGACGCTCCTGAACTTTCTCTAATTTCAAGAGCACTGACTTACGCACACTATCGGGACTGGGGTCTGCCTTTGGCAAGCCACATCACAGTGCTGTCTATCACGACACAAGATTGCTCCGGACCGTGATCGAGAACCACAAGCCTGATATGATGCAGTCCTTTTTAGGTGTCTAATCACCCGTTTTCACAAGCTTCAGACAACATCGCGTAGGTGCGATCTATGACGTGTCGCACCTCAGGGAGAAACCTGTCGTCTTGGTGGGACACAAGCCACTGATCATGTTCTAGATCAACAATCAGAGGTGACACCGGCTTTAACTTTCGCTGCGCATTTCCGATGAATGTTGGCAGAACAGCCCGAGCTATTCCTGCATTTGCAAGATCAAGGGCGTTTTGCGGCGCAGTTACTTCAATGGCCTCGTCTCCTTGCGAATTCTCCCTCAGCCAATTTGCGGAAGGTGTATTGGACAAGACCCTAGCCCAGGTCGAAACACTCTCATCTACGGCGTAGACGGCAAACCGGACTCGCCCGATTTTGCGGCCAGCCAAGCCAATCTCTTCAGGCCGGTGGTTTCGAATTCCAATCGCCGCCTCCCGGTGCCCGATCTTCAGCACCTCTTCCGAGGAAATGAACCGCAACCGCACCGGTATTGATCCGTAGAGCTTTCCAACAGCACCTACCAATAACCTGGTAACCCAAGTTCCAGCCGAAATCTTCACCAAAGGTGGTGCAGTTGCGAGGCTGGTTTCGGTGATAGGCAAAACACGCGCTTCGATGCCTGCCGCCTTTTCCAGCAATGCTTGCCCATCCACAGTCAGGTCATAGCCTCGCGGCTTGCGCCGAAACAATTCGATCCCAAGATTGCGCTCAAGCTCGATCATACGTCGGCCCAGCGTTGGTGCACTCTTGCCGGTCTGTGCTGCCGCTGGCCCAAGTCCACCTGCTCTGGCGACCGCAAGAAAAAGCCGCAGGTTATCCCAGTCAAAGTCACGTTCATTCATGAAACAATGCTTACATTCTGTACTGTTGATGAAAAGATAGAGATCACATTTTTTCAAAGGGTCACATAGGAGACCCACAGATGAATTTTCTCGAAACCGAAATCTCCCCACTTGGCATGGGATGCTGGCCAATCGGCGGCAAGATGTATTGGGGCGAACAATCCCTGGGTTACACCCGTTCAGACGACGATGTTTCCATTCGGACGATCCACGCTGCCTTAGATGGTGGGGTCACCCTGTTCGACACGGCAGCTGCGTATGGTGCAGGACATTCAGAGCGGTTGCTGGGTAAAGCGTTGAAACATCGACCCGATGCCTTGGTTGTTACAAAAATCGGAGTTGGCATTGATGAGACGAGCAAACAGATTTCATTCGAACCCTTCTCCCCTGATCAAGTTTCTCCAGCCGTTGACGGGTGTCTGTCGCGTTTGAACCGTGATCGGATCGATCTGATGCTGCTGCACGTGAACGATATGTCGATAGGCAAGGCCGAAGCCGTATTCGATGAACTGGATCGGTTGAAAAGCGCCGGAAAACTACGCGCCTACGGCTGGAGCACCGACTATTCTCAAAGCGCACGAGCCGTTGCAGCGAGAAACAACTTCAAGGCAGTTGAATATGTCATGAACGTGTTCTTTGATGCGCCCCGCATGCAGAACGTAGTGCAAGAAGAAAGGCTATTGTCTCTTATTCGCTCACCACTCGCGATGGGTTTGCTTTCAGGGAAATACGATCAGAACACTACCATGGCATCGGACGACGTACGTGCATCCGGCGAAAACTGGATGGAATACTTCAAGGATGGTAAGGCAAACCCTGACTTCATGCGAAAACTAGATGCAGTTCGCGACTTACTGACCTCAAATGGCAGAACACTTGTGCAAGGGGCTCTCGGGTGGATATGGGGCCAATCTGAAACCTATGTTCCGATTCCGGGTGCACGGACAGAAGAGCAAATCGAGGGTATTGCAGGAGCACTAAACTTCGGTGCTTTGCCGGTCGAAACAATGGTTGAAATAGACACCCTGGTCACGCGCATCCCCGACGAACCAGACCGCCCGAGATAACCTAAAGTACGGCACAAAAAACCCGCACCGAGTGCTTTCGAGGTGGTTTGTTGATCGCCGTAAAAGCGCGGCAATCTGCCTTGAAAGCGGCGTGCGCAGAAACGTGATATGTCTGAGTTTTTGTGCGTTGCGAGAGTTTAAATCTACCAGATCCTGCATATTAGCCGAACGACAACTTTTTGTTGCGTTCGTCCAAGGATTAGCTTTGTTCAGGCGTCTTTCATCTGGATCAACTGGATCAAGTTACCGCAAGTGTCATCAAAAACAGCCATATGAACAGCGCCCGCATCCATTGGCTCAGTTGTGAACTCCACGCCTCGATCAGTCAGCTTCTTCCACTCGGCATCGAGGTCTTGCACCTGAAATGAGTGAGCGGCGATGCCATCGGAGACAATCGCTTCTTTGTAGGGCCCAACGGCAGGATGGTCGCTTGGCTCAAGTAGCAACTCTATTCCATCTGGGTCTTCTTCTGAAACAACTGTCAACCAGCGGTTGGTGCCCAAAGGAATGTTGTGCTTCACCTTGAAGCCGAGGACTTCGGTGTAGAATTTCTCGGCCTTGTCTTGATCGTCAACAAAGACGCTTGTGACATAGATTTTCATGTCTTGGTTCCCTTCGGTTTGTATTTCGTGAGCCATGATGCCGCCGCTATGTCGTCTTCGCTGACGCTCAGAGAATGCGCCTTTGTTCGCCCCTTCCACTCGATCTCAATCAATCCCGCTTTCTCTAAGACGGCGAGATGCTGGGAGACCGTTTGTCGGGACAACGCAATCCCATCCTCTGCAACCGAGGCCGCGCACACCTCGAACAACGATTGAGCTGGCCTTTTGCTCAAATGGTCGATGATGCGACGACGGGTGCTGTCCGAAAGAGCCTTGAAAATCAAGTCGAGCTGGTCATCTGTCATGCGCCCTATATGCAGTATAATCACTGCATGTCAAGTGCAGTAAATTTACTGCATAACTGCGGGCGTTGAAATGCGAACGTCATTGACTAGCAAAAGAAAGGCTCCAGAGTCCGTAGAGCAAACATCAGTTGCTCCTTAGTTCCTTAACTCTTCTGTGCACCTCGACTGAGGTTAAACAAACCCAAATCAACCTAAGCACTGAGTGGATCGATTGATCCTCATTTCCGCATCGACAGACCATTGTGAAACAGATGCACTTTGCCCGGGTCCGCATTCAATTTGACAGCTTTCCCACGTCGGTTTCTTTCAACGCCAGGAAACTTGGCGACGATATTATCAGCCCCCGGCCTGCTGGCAAAATACAGCAAGGTTACTTCACCCAGAGCTTCGACAAAATCGACAGTGCCATCCAGAAACCCAGCGGCGGCGTCGGCAACAAAATCCTCTGGCCGTACGCCGACATTGACCTGCAAACCCATTTCTTCGGGCTCAGTTGGAATGGATGAAACGGCTGTTCCACCCGCATCAAGTGTGACTTCAGTCAGATCTCCGGTTTTGGAAATTTTGCCAGACAGCAGATTCATAGCGGGCGATCCGATGAATTGCGCCACAAACTCGTTATCCGGCGTTTCGTACAGCTCCAGTGGCGTACCAACCTGCGCGATGCCTTTGTTGGCGAGAACGACGATCCGGCTGGCCAGCGTCATCGCCTCGACCTGATCGTGGGTCACGTAGATCATTGTGCTTTCGGGCATCGCCTCTTTCAGGCGCGCAATCTCGATCCGGGTTGCAACGCGCAGCGCAGCATCGAGGTTCGAGAGGGGTTCGTCGAACAAATAGACCTTGGGGTCTCGCACGATGGCGCGCCCGATAGCGACACGCTGGCGTTGCCCTCCGGACAGGGCCTTGGGCAGACGATCCAAGAGCGGATCCAGTTGAAGGGTCTGGGCTGCGCGTTCAACTGCGGCATCGATCTCGGCGGCAGGCATCTTGGCGATCTTCAGCGCAAATGCCATGTTCTCGCGCACGGTCAAATGTGGATAAAGCGCATAGGACTGAAACACCATGGCAATGCCCCTTTGGGCGGGCGGCACATCATTCATTACCTGCCCTTCGATCTCCAAGGTGCCGCCGGTGATCTTTTCCAGCCCGGCAATCATTCGCAACAAGGTTGATTTTCCACAACCCGATGGACCGACAAAGACGATCAACTCGCCCTTTTCGATGTCCAGATCGATATGCTTCAGAACATCGATCGGACCATAGGATTTCGCCACATCCGTAAGTTTGAGTTCTGACATGGTTTACCCCTTGTCCTTAGCCATCAGACAAAACTGTGCGGGGTGCAGCGTAACGCTTCCCGCACCGTCGCTACCGCCGAGCTCCTGCCCGATGACCCTCCAATCGCCCAAGGGCAAGTCGACCCGCTGAGCTTCCGTTCCAAGGTTGAAAGCACAAAACACCGCTTCAGACGCATCCTCACGCTGGAATGTCAGCACAGGTCCAATCTGTTTCATGTTGGACTGCGCACCCGAAGTTAACGCCGGGTGGGCGTGGCGCAGCGCGATTGCGCGACGATAATGGTGCAGCATCGATTGGTCGTTCGCCTCGAGCCGATCTACGGCTCTTTCCGTTTGGGCCGTACTGACCGGCAACCAAGGCTCACCGGTGCTAAAACCTGAATGTTCGTCCTGCGTCGCCCAAACCATAGGCGTGCGACATCCGTCGCGACCCTTGAACTCGGGCCAGAACTCGATACCGTAGGGGTCTTGCAGTTTCTCGAACGGAACATCTGCCTCGTGCAGGCCCAGTTCCTCTCCTTGATACAGACAGGCAGAGCCACGCAGACACATCATCAGAACCGCATGCTGGCGAATGGCCGCATCGTTTAGGTCCCAGCGCGAGGCATGACGTTCAACATCGTGGTTCGAAAACGCCCAGCATGGCCATGCATCGCCTGCCTTTTCCTCGAGCTGATCAAAGACCTGCTTTGCATAAGGTGCAGTCAACGCACGCTTTTCCAGAAACTCGAAGGCATAGCACATATGCATCCTTTGATCGCCCGAAGTGTACTGACCCATAATCTCCAGCCCGCGCTGTGCATCACCGACTTCACCCAAACAGGCACGGCCTTCATATTCGTCGGTCAGTGCGCGCAACCTTTCAAGGAAGGCGATGTTCTCGGGCTGACTTTTGGAATAGTGGTGGTCCTGGTGGTTATATGGGTTCACCGTAGGCGCAATTGATGCGTTGCGTTCTTCGGCCGGGAGGGCCGGATTGTCCCGCAGATATTTGTCATGGAAATAGAAATTGATCGTGTCCAGGCGGAAACCATCCACGCCCATCTCCAGCCAGAACCGAGCCACGTCCAGCAGTGCGTCTTGCACTTCGGTACAGTGAAAGTTCAGGTCAGGCTGCGAACTCAGAAAATTGTGCAGATAATATTGAAGGCGACGAGGCTCCCACTGCCACGCTGAACCGCCAAAGATAGACAACCAGTTGTTGGGCGGTGTGCCGTCCGGTTTAGGGTCGGCCCAGACATACCAGTCGGATTTCGGGTTGTCTCGGTTGGCGTGGCTCTCACCGAACCAGGGGTGCTGATCCGACGTGTGTGACAGCACCAAATCGATCATCACTTTCAGACCCTTGGCATGGGCCTGATCGAGTAACACGCGAAAATCTTCCAACGAGCCGAACATAGGATCCACGTCGCGGTAGTCGCTGACGTCGTAGCCGAAATCCTTCATCGGAGATTTAAAAAAGGGCGAAATCCAGATCGCGTCGACACCCAGATCAGCGATGTAATCCAGACGTTGTGTGATCCCTTTCAGATCACCGATCCCATCACCATTGCTGTCCTGAAAGCTGCGCGGATAGATCTGATAGATCACGCCACCGCGCCACCACTCTGACTTTGCTTTGGTTGATTTGGAAAGTTCTACAGTGTTCTGCACGTTCATCAGACGCCTCTATTTGACGGATCCGGCCAGCAGGCCACGGACCAGGTATTTTTGCATTGCGAAGAAAACAATCAGTGGAACGATGATCGAAACAAACGCAGCGGTGGCGAGGATTTCCCAGTTGCCCCCTCTTGTACCCAGCAGTTCAACAATTCGATTGGTCATGACGGTGGTTTGACCTGATGCATCAATCAGGAAGACTTTGGCCACCAGAAGGTCGTTCCAGGTCCACAGGAACTGCAGGATCGCGAATGACGCCAGCGCCGGGAAGCTGAGTGGAAGGATCAGTTTCGTGAATATCTGGAACTCAGATGCCCCGTCGACCCGCGCGTTTTCGATCAAATCGCGTGGCAGTCCGGCCATGTAGCTGCGAAGAAGGTAGATGGCCAGCGGCATTCCAAAGCCAGTATGAGCCATCCAGACACCCAGATACCCTTTGCCGATCCCAATATTAAGATGGAATTTCAACAAGGGGATCAGTGCGAGCTGAAGCGGAACAACCAAAAGCCCGACAATTGCTGCAATCAGCAACGCGCGGCCCGGAAACTCCATCCACGCCAACGCATAAGCCGCGAATGCCGCAACCAAAATGGGGATGATCGTAGCAGGAATAGTCACGGTCAGAGTATTAAAGAACGCCCGACCCATACTGTCAGTGCTATCCTCGGCCAAGAGAACCTTGTGGTAATTGTCCAGCGTGAACTCGGGTGGAAGTTCAGCACTTACAAAAACACGCGGACCGCGGCTGCCAGTAAACTCCTCAGCATTTTGCGCTTTGTAGTTCCCGTTTGCATCGACCGTGATAGTCCCGCCACGACGCAATTCCGCTGTCTGACCGGGTTCAAACGCATCCACCGCGCGGGAGCTGACGCCCCACTTTGAGATCGTAGCCTTCTGCCCTTCGTCGAACAGGTTCCCTTCAATCACATACATCCCGTTTTCCAGAATCTGCGTATCGGGCGCGGCCGTGCGCAGCGTCAGGTTTTGCTCGGACGGGAACAGGGATTTCCACCAGCCACTCGTCGCGATCTGGTCAGCCGTGCGAAAGGATGAGATCAACAATCCCAGTGTCGGTATTACCCAAAGCACCACGAGAAAGAGGACTGAGGCCTGGACGATCCATCTGAGGGCGGGTTTGGTTCCTGCAATATCGCTCATCCCCTACTCCATTTCCCGGCGTGCGTTGCGGATGTTCCAGACCAGGATCGGCGTCACCAGCAACATGATCACCATGGCCGATGCCGAACCCACGCCCCAATCATTGGCGCGGAACATCTTGTCGTACATGTAGTTGGCCAGAACCTGTGTCTCCCACTGGCCATTGGTCATCGCGAAAACGATGTCGAATACCTTCAGGACCAGAATGGTGATGGTTGTCCAAACAACCAGAATTGTGTTCCAGATTTGAGGCACCTTGATTTTAAAGAATATCTGGAAGGGATTGGCCCCATCCAAAACCGCCGCCTCAACGGTTTCTTCGGGGATGCCGCGCAAAGCAGCGGATAGGATCACCATGGCAAAGCCTGTCTGAATCCAGATCAGAATCCCCATGAGGAAGAAATTGTTCCAGAACGGAATGGTTAGCCAGGTTTGTGGCTCGGCCCCGCCAAAGAACAGATAAAGCGCATTCAGAATCCCGATCTGGTCTTGCTCGGCCGGACGCGCATCGTAGATCAGTTTCCAGATGACCGAAGCCCCGACGAAAGAGATCGCCATCGGCATAAAAATCAGAGCTTTTGCAATGTTACCCCAGCGGATCCGATCAGTTAACTGAGCTGCCAACAGGCCAAATGCGGTCGACATCGCAGGGACCACGATCAACCAGAACATATTGTTGCGCATGGCTTCCCAGAATTTCGGTTCTGCCACCATCTGGACGTAGTTATCGAGACCAACCCACTTATACCCGCCTCCGGCCACGCGATCCGTGAGCGACAGGCGCAACGTCTCAACCACCGGATAGGCCAGATACAGGCCAATCGCCACAAGCGCCGGAAGCAAAAACAGCCAGGGACGGATCATGTTCGCGCGGTTGATGTTGCGGCCAGCATTCGGCCCGCGCGCAGGGAACAGAACCTTGTCCAGAAACTGGTTGGACAGAAAGAAATAGCCCACACAGCCCGACACGCCTATGGCGATGGTCAGCAGGCCCTGAATTGCCGGATGCATCACGCTCTCCGTTGCGAAGGGGAAAAGGGGCGGCCTGACGCGCAGACCGCCCGGGTTTTAACGCGCTTAATCCAGCGCATCCCAGGAAGATTGGATCTCGTCAGCGACTTCCTGAGCGGGCTTTCCACCAGCATAGTCAACCATACCGGTCCAAAATGTGCCGGCCCCTACGCCGCCCGGCATCAAGTCCGAACCATCAAACCGGAAGGTGGTCGCACCCAGAAGAATGTCGTTCATCTTCTTGAGCGTCGGATCCGAGAATACGGAGGTATCAACGCCTTTGTGCGGTGTCAGGAAGCCGGTCAGGGCCATCCATGTCTCATGTGCTTCAGGAGTCTGCAGATAGGCGATCAGATCATGTGCAGCCGGGCTGTCATTGGTGATTGCCCATAGAGTGCCGGCACCAAGTACCGGGCTACCCAGATCCTTGCTTTCATATGCGGGGAAGTAGAAGAAATCAGCATCTTCACCGACAACCGTGCCTTCAGGAAAGAATGCCGGGATGAACGACGCCTGACGGTGCATGTAACACTGTGGTGGCGAACTGAACATGCCTTTTGGGCTGTCACGGAAATCGGTCGTTGCGACCGTACCTGCCCCACCCGCAACATAGTCATCATTGCGTGCAAACGCGCCGAATTCTTCGATGGCAGCGACCACTTTCGGGTCATTAAACTTCATTTCATTGGATACCCAGGCGTCATAGTCCTCGGGCGACTGAGTGCGCAGCATCATGTCTTCGACCCAATCGGTCGCTGGCCAACCGGTCGCACCACCTGAACCCAGGCCGATGCACCACGGCGTCTCTCCGTCTGCGACGATCTGATCGGTCAAAGCTTTCAGTTCTTCCATCGTGGTAGGAACTTCGTAACCGGCATCCTCGAAATTTTCAGGCACGTACCAAACAAGGGATTTCACATCTACCTTGTAAAAAAGCCCATAAAGGTGATCCTGCCCTTCAGACCCCGGAAAGGTGCCCAGATCGACCCAGGATTGTCCGGCTGCGTAATTGTCACGAACCCAATCAGCGGTGCCATCACTCAACGGTGTCAGAAAACCCGACTTGGCCATATCTGCCGCCAGACCAGGCTGGGGGAAAACGGCTATGTTCGGCGCCGAGCCTGCCTCTGCATCAATCCTGATCTGCTGCTCGAAACTATCTGAACCAACATACGCGTACTCGTGGCCTGTCGCGGCTGCAAAGCCATCCAGAACCGCTTCGACGTTTTCCTGGTCCGGGCCCAGCCATGGCCCGAACACGGTAACCTTATCAGCCTGAGCCGTTCCCGCCATCAGGGCGAATGTGGCCACACCTGCATAAAGCGCGTGTTTCATGAAATCTCCTCCCAGTAATATCTGCGCATTGCAAGCTTTTCAAAGCGCTTTGGATGTTGCACTTTATCTGCTGGCAATCAGATTCTGTCAACATATCGTTTTCTGGCCTTCAATTATTGCCGATTTTGACCTCTTTACCAAAACGGGTTGACGGAATCCAAAAATCACAACAAAACAAGTAGGCATCCATTTGAAGGCGCTTTGAACGCAATGAACCTGAAGCAGCTCTCTGAGATTCTCGGTCTTTCGCAGACAACGGTCAGTCGCGCGCTAAACGGCTATCCAGAGGTGAATGAGGCGACTCGGGTGCGCGTACAGGCCGCTGCAGACCAGCATGGCTATCGGCCAAACAGCCGCGCCAAAGGTCTGGCGACTGGCAAGTCTATGGTGATCGGGCACGTCATCCCCAGTTCGTCCCAGCACGAGATGGTGAACCCGATCTTCGGCGACTTTGTTGCCGGCGCTGCAAGAACATACTCTGCAAACGGCTACGACATGATGTTCACCACCGCGGACGACACTTCGATCGAAGGGGCCTATCGCAGCTTGTTTCAGCGCGGGGCCGTGGATGGCGTCGTTTTGCAAGGCCCCAAGGTCAACGAGCGTCGTATCGATCTGCTAAACCGGATGGCGGTACCATTTATCGTACACGGTCGTTCGACCGGGATAGATGCAGAGTATGACTGGATCGATGTGAACAACAAAAGCTCCTTTCGACGCGCAACACAGTTCCTGATCGATTTGGGTCACCGCCGAATTGCTCTGATCAATGGGCTCGAGGATATGGATTTCGCACAACGCCGTCGCGCCGGGTATCTGCAAGCGCTGGAACAAGCAGGCTTGGTCCCGGACCCACAATTAATGCGCAGCGCCGAGATGACCGAGGTCTACGGCCATCATGAAACCCGCGACATGCTGCAACTGGACGATCCGCCAACCGCCATTTTGGCGTCCTCGATGATTTCGGCGATTGGTGTGAGGCGAGCGTTGGACGAGGCGGGGTTGCGAATTGGCCGAGATGTCTCGGTCATCGCGCATGACGATGACCTCTCTTATCTCAAAAACGGACAGGATGTGCCCATTTTTACGGCAACACGGTCCTCAGTGCGGCATGCAGGGGAGCTGGCCGCCGAGATGTTGATCGAGAGGATCAAATCGCCTGACGATCCGGTCAAAACCAGATTGCTTGAGGCGGAATTGGTTGTTGGCAAATCAACCGGCCCAGCACCCAACAGGATCTGACAATGAAACATACGCGTAGCGATTTTCCCAATGACTTTCTGTTCGGAGTCGCCACTTCTGCTTACCAGATCGAAGGTCACGCCCAAGGCGGTGCCGGTTCAACACACTGGGATACGTTTGCAGCGACACCAGGAAATGTGGTGCGGGGAGAAAACGGCGATCTGGCCTGTGATCACCTGAACCGGTTTGAACAGGATCTCGATCTTGTGCGCGACGCGGGATTCGATTGCTATCGCTTCTCAACCAGCTGGGCGCGCGTGATGCCCGAGGGGTGTGGACCCGTTAATCAGGCGGGATTGGATTTTTATGATCGCCTGACCGACGCGTTGTTGGAGCGTGGCATCCGCCCGTGCGCGACATTGTATCACTGGGAACTGCCGTCGCCCCTGGCCGACTTGGGCGGTTGGCACAACCGGGATATCGCCAGTTGGTTTTCCGATTTCACCGAAGTCATCATGGGACGGATTGGCGACCGCATGTACAGCGTCGCCCCCATCAATGAACCGTGGTGTGTCAGTTGGTTAAGCCATTTCGAAGGGCACCACGCCCCCGGACTGCGCGACATTCGAGCCACGGCGCGCGCTATGCATCACGTTCTGCTGGCCCATGGCCAGGCCATTCAGACGATGCGCGGGTTGGGCATGTCCAATCTGGGCGGTGTATTCAACCTGGAATGGGCGGAACCCGCCGATGACAGCATTGAGGCCCAACAGGCCGCCGCTGTGTATGACGGAATATACAACCGGTTCTTTCTGGGCGGCGTGTTCAACAAAGCCTATCCCGAGAATGTATTGGATGGGCTGGAGCCCCACCTGCCGTCGGGTTGGCAAGATGATTTCGAAACCATCGGAGCGCCCGTCGACTGGTGTGGACTGAACTACTACACCCGCAAACTGATCGCGCCCGCAGAAACCGCCTGGCCAAGTCTCGCCGAAGTTCCGGGCCCTCTTCCGAAGACCCAAATGGGATGGGAAATCGAGCCCGCCGCCCTGAGCAGGTTCCTGATCCGAGCAGCGCGTGAATACACCGGCGACCTGCCGATCTACGTGACCGAAAACGGTATGGCCAGCCCCGAGCGTCAACAAGACGATGACCGTATCGACTATCTGGATCAGCACTTGTCGGCAGTCCAGGTCGCCTTGGGTGAAGGGGTTCCGGTTAAGGGGTACTTTGTCTGGTCCCTATTGGACAATTACGAATGGGCCTTGGGGTATGAAAAACGTTTCGGCCTGGTTGATGTGGATTTCAATTCAATGAAGCGCACCCCGAAAGCGTCTTACTTCGCCTTGAAGGACATGCTGACTGCTCACAACATAGACACCAATTGATCGTTACAAAGGGTAAACCTCGCGTGTTGGGTCAGCCATCTACCAGTTCGCAGTCGGTGACACAGAACACCAATCGTTGCCTCTGGTTCAGTGCGAGACGAGACCACTAAGCCGATCTCTGCTGTGTTTTCTCCTTCCTGCCTGTCGAGGAACTCATTCAAACATCCGGTTAGTGCCACATAGTTGCCATTCGTTGCGAACCCAAAACTGCCTGGATTCAACGGCTCTCCTACTGCACATATTAGCCACGGGCACATTTTGAACGAGAGCTACTCTTCGCTTGAAGGCCTTCAACTAATTGCGTGCCCGGCGACCACTAATAAACTTGCTTGGGGGATTGATTTGATGTTCCCCAGTTGGATGCCACCCATGCTGATCTGAAAGCGCGAAAGACGCGCGCTCTCAGTCATCAGAAAATCCGATTATTGCAGCCTGTCAGCAATCGCAGCAATGCCAGCTTCGGCACAAATGTCGTCAAACTCTTTGCCAGTCTGGTCTTCGCCCGGGGATCCAGCGATACCGATACCCCCAATAACTTCACCCTCGTAAACGATTGGTATGCCGCCCGATAAGGTGATCAGACCGATTTCGTTGAAGACCGCTCCAAGCGTTGGTTCATGTTCATTCTCGGCCTCGATGACAGCCGTTGCCTCCCGACGCGATGCTGCCGTAATGGCCTTGCGACTGCTGGTGTGGATGGTGTGCGGAAACGCGCCTTCGCGCATCAACTGGACACGAGGCAACGCACGCTGATCGACCACTGTGACGGTCGTGGCAAAACCCAGATCCGAGCAAGCCTCCTGAGCGGCAGAGGCCGCTGTAAGGGCCCAATCGAGCGGGATACTCCGCTCCACATAGGGTTCGGCATTAGTGTTGTCGGTCAGCGTATTCGTCGTGATTGGGTCATCGGAGGGATCATCATCAATCCATTGGTTCAATATCTGACCGGTTTCGATGTCGACTTTGAACTCCACTTCTTGCCCGGCGTCGTTCACGATTTCGATGTCGATCACGGGACGACCTTCGTACTGGTCCTGCTCGGCCTCGGCAACTGTGCCGGGTTGGGCTTCAAGCGCGATTGCAATCGCTTCATCAATGGACAAGGCTGTATTTTCAGCACTTAGTGCAACGGCTGGAATCGTAAGAACACTAAGCGATGTTGTGACTGCGATGATCTGAAGGAATTTCATTGTATGCTCCTTTTGTGAGGCACTGCCTCATGCTTTGATGCAGGGAAACCTAGCCGACGGCGGTCACGTCGCGCTTTCAGAGGACTTACAGTTTTGTCAGTGATCGCGGCCCGGCTGGTTCTTTCTCTCAAGTCGAAACAACGCGATTGCCGACAGTTTTGCCTCGAAGGGCCGGTCGCGATACGCGACCTGCGATGAGACGACGAAAACGCAAACATGGGCGGGCAAAAAGATCGGCGACAAGCATACCGACGATGGCACCAGCGATGGTGGCTGATATCGTATGGGCATCGAGCATGTAGCGCGCAAACATCGTAAGCAGAAGGATCGGCCAGACGACAATGCCGAACCAATTCCAGTATCGCCTGACAGCTATGTAAGCGCCGGCACTGGCGAGGGCGGAATGGCCCGAAGGCAGATTGTGATCGCCCCCGTTTGGCCTTTGGCCCAGGCGGGTGCCAAACACTTCGACGTCATTGAGAAGCCTTTTTGGTCCGTGTGTCGCAGCTGTTCCTGCGACAACCACAGTCGCAATTTGCCAAAGACCCTTGATGTCTCGCAATACGATTGCCGTGCCAATCGGAATGAGCGTATTCAAGTGCCGCCCATAATCTTCAACGCCCGTGACCAGAGCATTGTCATGGCCATTCCGGGAAACTGCATAATGACCCTCCATATCGCTGGGATAAAGAGTTGCACCAACAAGTGAGATAAGGGCGGCCATCCATAACAGATGCCGCAGACGGCGTTTCTTTGAGGGTGACATTCTGAACTCTCCTGCCTGTTTTGGCAGAGGTGTCACCGATCAAACTGTCCTGTGATTTACTCGGAACTTACAATGTTGCTTGAGCTGGAAAACGGATCGTGACTGTCAGACCGTGACCCTTTGGTCCGTCCGACAACGACAGTTCCGCCTCATGCAGCTCCGCAATGGCTTGAACAAGGGACAAGCCCAGACCGAGCCCTTGGCCCTGACGGTCCGCTTTCAATTGATAGAGCGGTTGGAGAACGCGTTCACGTTCTGCAAAGGGAATTCCGGGCCCTTCGTCGCTAACCGAGAGCAGGATTTGATGGCACCGCAAGGTGATCTTCTGACCCGCCGGTCCATATCGGAGCGCGTTTTGGATCAGATTGGCCAAAAGCTGCATCAATAGATCCGGATTACCATGCACCTGCGCAGGTGCCGCTTTTTCGACCACGAGTTCATGGCCTGCTTCCTCAACAACAGGGTTGAACGTCTCCAGCACCCGATCAATCAGCTCATCCAAAGAGACCGGTTTAAAATCTGCGCGCCCTGCTCCACTTTCGATGCGGGATAATCGAAGCAAAGCCTCAAACGTCCCCGTAATCTGGTCAATCTGATCCAATGCTTCCCCAAGATCGCGTTCTGTGACGGAGCGGCCATTCTCGACCAGTTTGCTCAAAGAGGTCTCGATCTCTGCGCGCAGTCTTGCCAACGGCGTACGCAGGTCATGCGCAATGTTTGAGGACTGCACGCGCATGTCCGCCATTGCCTGCTCAAGCCGTGCAGTCGTCGAGTTGATGCGACCAGCCACAAGACTAAGGTCATCGTTCCCCTCCAGAACAATGCGTTTGTCCAACTGCCCACGGGCAACATCCGCCAAACTTCCAGTGATGATATTCAATCGCTTTTGCGCCCGCAGAGCCATCCACACGGCTGCAAAGCCAGCGGCAAGAAGACTGCCCAAAAGGCTAATCTGCATCCCTGCCGCCAGAATATGACGAAGTTCTTCTTGCCGCTCCGTGTTTTCACCCAACAAGATCACACCTTGACGGGTTTGGCGCTGAAGATAGCGCGTTTCGGCACCCTGCTCCGGATCAGTCCAGAAGCCAAGGCGTCCAGTATCCTCTATCAACCGAGCGCTTTCGCCATTATCAGGAGCGGGTAAGGCTTCGCCCGCCGCCAGGGCCTGGACCGCAATCTTCATCCGATCGCTTAACCTTGCGTCCACCGTCCGCCTCATTTCGCGTTGAACCAGCCAGTAGGTTCCCCCCCACGCAGCGATTGAGATCATCGAAAAAAGTGTCAGCAACACCAAAGCCTGCCGTATCGCAGACAAGCGGAACAAAGAGCTAAACCTGTTCAAAAACATAACCCGTACCGCGAATGTTGCGGATTATCGTGTCACCAAAAGGCTTTTCGATCTTTCCACGCAAGCGGCTGATATGGGTTTCGACAACGCTCGTCGTGGGATCAAAATTCATGTCCCATACTTTTTCAAGCAACATGGTACGCGTCTGTACGCGTCCCTTTGAGCGCAAGAATACCTCAAGCAACAGGAACTCCTTGGGGTTCAGATCCACCGGCATACCCTGACGCACACAGGTGCGTTTGTGCAGGTCGATAGTAATATCCCCGGCAGTGAGCTCGGAAGCGGTCTCTTCAGAGGCACCGGGGCGCCGAGCTAGGCCCTCGACCCGTGCCAGAAGTTCACTGAAGGCGAACGGTTTGGCCAAGTAGTCCTCGCCCCCGGCCCGCAGGCCTTCGACTCGATCGTCCACTTCGCTCAACGCCGTCAGAAATATAGCTGGCGCAGTCACTTTGGCGTGCCGCAATGCCTTGAGGACGGACAAACCATCCAAACCGGGCACCATACGATCCAGTACCAATACGTCATAGCTCTGATCTATCGCGGCAAAGAGCGCATCCTTGCCATCCGTGAACAGATCGACCACATGGCCCGCCTCGCGCAGTCCCTGTTCCACCCAAGGGCCAAGCTTAGGATCATCTTCAAGTACCAGAAGCCGCATCGGTCATCTCCCTTCGTCCGGCCATCCAGTTTCGCGCCGCCTCAAGAGCAGGTCTGCCGATGTATATGAGATCCGTCAATCCGTAGGCGCCCCTGAAGTCAAAGCGCTCGCTGTGGACGCGGCCGGTTTTACCGAGCATCTCCCACGCGGTCGTGACCATCAATTTCAGTCCTTCTGGGCCGCATAGATAGACCTGTGACTCTGCCTGCATGTCGCGCATGATCTGCGTCAGACGCGCTGGCGTCAGCTTGTCCCCTTCAATATCGCTGAGGACATAGAGGTCAACTTGCGGCAGTCGGGCAGCGTGATGTTCGACATCAGCCATTGCTCCGGCAGACTCTCTGGATCTAATGCAGTAAATCAGGCTCACTCGAGCGCTGCTGTCAGGCTCCATACGCTCCAACGCCGCCAGAAATGGCGTAATTCCAACCCCGCCCGCGACCCAAAGCTGTTCTGTACGCTTCGCTCGAACCTGCGGCAGGAAACGCCCAACACCGCGCCCGAGACGGAATTGGTCGCCTGCGGTGACGGTGTTGACGAACTCATCGGTCCAGTCCCCGGCAGCGCGGATCACGAAACGGCGTGAGGTTTCGTTACCGCCAGCAATTGTAAAGGGATGAGGTTCGGCGCGAGCCCTATTGTGGGCGATCGTTGCGAACTGCCCGGGCCGAAACGCGGGCAGCGAGCTGTCAGCGCGAAACGTCACATCTACACCACCCTCAAAGGGAGTTGCGTTTTCGACGGTCACTAGTCGCGTCAACTCGAACTTGCGTAACAGGGTTTGGCCCCAGGCAAGCAAGCCAACAACCGAAACCACAGCCATCAACGTCCAGGGTGCAACACCGACCGCAAGAGGGCTCGCAACAAAAAACGTGTGATACGCTGCCAACAGAAAAACCGGTCCCATCAACATATGGCTGGCCTTCCACAAGTGATAGGGGATCGCCCGCACCATCGCAGCGCACGTCAGCAGAAGCAAACCCATCGCAGCATACCAACCCACGCTTTCACCGCTTTCTGCCAACAAGGGCACCACCCCGGAACCAAAGGTCTCTGCAGTCGCCCAATGCCCGAGCGCACCGGCGAGGGCAAAGAAACCCAGCCATCTATGTGCGCCGTAAGATTTGTCCGGCCCGCCCATCACGCGATCAACGACCCGCCAACGCGCCGCCAAAATCAGCGACAGGGCCATTGAACTCATCGATAACGCTCCGAGACTGGCAGGAAAAAAATTGGCGAATGGCACAAATGGGCCAACAAGAACAAAGTGCGCCAATACGAACGTGGCAGCAAGGATCAGAGTTTTTGGGGACATTGGGAATACCGCTTTGATTTTTGGATATTCAGTTTGAAGGTTGAGGCACTTTGAAGTTTGCGTCTTCAACCTGCTTGCCAATCGCCGACAAAGCCCCAACCGAAATCAGAAATAGCCCAAGTGCAAAGACCGACATCATCAGCCCGAAGAATACAACAAATGGAGCGAGGAACATCGCACTGAGAATGCTGAAAACTCTGGGGTAGAAGGCTGTTAGGAAACTCATATCTTGTCCTTTCGTCTATCTGAAAGGAAGTGATGTTTGAGCCTTAAATCCAACTCACCGCTGATATACAGTTTTGTAAGAATTGCTCTGCCTGAACGGCTGGCCCGGTAAAGCTGCTCTGATCTCGTTCATAGTATGCTTACCATTTTCCCTTCCGTACAATCGGGATCGAGCAACACTACGCATGCAATCAGACCGACGAATTGCAGACGTTTGCGCACTTTGCAGTTTCGGTTGCTTTGGGTGCAAAGCCGCCGTTCTCTGCAGTGCGCCTTGACTGATACTTCGAGCCTTGAACGATCCTTCATCGATGGTCTGAGCATTGCAACTGCAGCAAATCGAGAACGACCCAACGCTGCCATTCGAATTCGTAACACAATGCTGCGGATGCAGATCGGTTTTGTCCAACAGCACTAAGGATTTGTGGGAGATCTAAGGAACAAACCCCTTGGGCACACCAAATTTCGGTGAATTCACGCTGAACCCCGTCAAAGAGTGCATGAAAGAAATTAGGTTTTGAACTTCCGGCTCTGTAAGTTGGATCGGATCAATGTCGATCTTACTGATCTGACGTTCCATCTCAAAACGGTCTTCCCAAACCAAAAAATCAGTTTTCTGTAACCATGGAACGCTTGGCAACGCGGCCATTTGAGGTTTCCAATTCTCCAGGCTCGAATGAGGATTTAAGTGATGGCGAATGATGCTTTCCAAATCGGGAAAGGCACCATTGTGACCGTAAGGTGCGGTCAGGGCCACGTTGCGCAGCATAGGCGTGCGGAACCTATAGGCATCTTCCAAGCGATCGCTTTCACCCATGCGTCCGACATCACGGGCATACGGGTCCCATTGCCGGGTTCGACCCGGACCGAAAGGTGGCACGCCCAAGGCGTGAAACCTCTGATCCGTCATCAACGGGCCTGAATGGCAGGAGGAGCATTGAGCCTTTCCATAAAACAGGTCCATGCCGCTTTTTTGGGCAGCCGTCAGGGCTTTGGTGTTACCAGCCAGATATTGATCGAACGGACTATCCGTGCTGCGCCATTCGATTGCCATGAAGGCTGCCAGCGCGTTTGCGATCTGGGTAATGGTGATCTCTTCAGCAGTCTCAACTTCATCAAAGGCAGCAACCATCGCAGGACCGTAGTATGGGCTGGTACGGACGCGTTTCGCCAAAATCGGCCAACCTTTGTCGATGCGATCATGCACAGCCCCTGTCACTTGGTTTTCGGCAACGTTGCCTGCCATTTCGAACTGCGAAGTCAGTGGAAACAAAGCCTGAGCAGCTAGTAGAGAGTTCAGCCCGTCGGGCAACCATTCCTGTGCAGGGGAATTAAAGCCGTTGCCGTAAACATCTGAGATACTGAGGCGACCGTCATGAAAGACAGTATGGATTTCCTTTGCCCCAAGGTTCCACAAACCCGGAGAATTGCGGGGTATGCGTTTGCGGATTTTATCAGGGCCGGTTCCCGGTGTACGGTCAGGCCCCAGACCTTCCCCACCTTCTCCGATCCCCAGCGATAACCCATCCGACGTGCCTAAATCCGGATGGTGGCAATGTGCACAAGATATGTTCTGATTGCCCGACAGGATCGGGTCGTAAAACAGTTGATGACCGATGGCCGCCTGTTCCATATCAAAGGACAGGAAATCGTCATCTGTCAGCGGTCGTGGTAATTCCTGTGCGATTGCCGACCCGGCCCAGAAGAGAGCAGCTACCCCATGCGCCAGTTTGTTTTTGCCCTTTGTCTTCTTGCGACCCCGGCGTTGGCCGAGCTGGAACAGGCCCGTGACATGATGGAGGCCGGTGAGTTCGAAGCCGCGCGTGAGGAACTGTTGCCAGCAGCACGCTCGGGCAACGCCGAGGCCGAAGAACTGATCGGTGTGATGTATGGCCTTGGTCTGGGTATCGAGCAGGACTATGAGCGGGCCTTTGAATGGTACCTGCGCGCCTCGATGAAAGGGCATCCCGGGGCGCAATCCGGCGTCGGTTGGTATTATGAGCTGGGTCTGGGCATGCCAGCGCCCGATCTGGTGCGGGCATATATGTGGTACACGCTCAGCGCTATTGGCGGCGATCCCGACGCGGCGATCAGCCTTGAGGAAGTGGTCAAGAAAATGTCGCCGGAGCAAATCGAGAAGGCGCATGTTCTGGTCAACGACTACAAAGGGTGGATGTACCCGTTTCGGTGAGGGCCGGGCCATCAGGCCCGACCCACCATCGTTAGTTCAGGTCTGCATCGCGTGACGCGTTGATCTCGCCTTCTGCGATCGAAACAGCTTCGGTCAGTGCAGCAAAGATCTCATCACCACGGGCCACGTTGGACTGGAACCACTCATAAACAGGCGTAGCAGCATCTTTGAACGCGGCTTTCTGTTCGGGTGTCGGAACGTACAGGTCACCACCGCCCGCAACGAAATCTTCGTAGGCCTGGATCGACTTGCGCTTGGGCGAGGCAAAAGTGGCCTGCTGCAGGGCGTAGAAGCCGTCGACGACTACTCGGCGCAGATCCTCGGGCATCTCCTGGAACTTGGCGTTATTCATCCACCACAGCGCACCCATATAGGCGTGGCCGTCCAGCGTAACGTATTGCAGGCCCGCATCCGGGAATTTCATGCCCATGATGTCGGTGATGCCGTTCTTGGACCCTTCAACAACGCCGGTCTGGAAGCTGGTGAACAGCTCAGGCCACGGGATCGGGGTCGGTGACGCGCCAAGAGCCTTGACCAGTTCCTGCGGCAGGTCGGCGACCACGGTGCGGATCTTCAATCCTTCCATGTCGGCGGGTTCGGCAATGCGGCGTTGAGTGTTCGCGAAGTTACGCCAGCCGCCCGTGTTGCCGATGGTCATCAGGCGGATCGCACCGCCGGAATCCTCCAACGCCATGTCGCGCATTGTGCGGGTGAAATCACCAGACAAAACACGCTCGGCCACACGGTCATCGGCCATCAGGTAGGGCAGGTCGAGGACCTGAACGTAAGGGAAGATGCCCGAAGCGCCGCCAGAGGTAGAGATGTAGATGTCGATAGTGCCATCAGCCACACCTTGCAGGCATTCCGCGCCGTTCGAACACAGTTGCGTGCCGATGAACAACTCGACTTCGATCGCACCGTTCGAGGCCGCTTCGACGTAATTTTTGAAGACGATCAGACCGTCATAGTCTTCATCGTTTTCATTCGAATTGGCCGTAGCGCGCAAAGTGTAATCAGCCGCCGTCGCCGCGATGGCGGATGCAGCTAGCAGCGACGTCGCCACCGCTGCGGTTCTGAAGAAATCTCTGAGCATGCGTTTCCTCCCTGTGATACTCAGTTCAGTTTGCAAATCCCGTTATTCTCGGGATCGTCATGGATAGTTCGGGAATATAGGTGATCAAAAAGATCACGATGATTTCGACGGCCAGAAACGGCAGGATTGCCTTGGCAATGGTTTCGACCCGTTCGCGCGACACGGCGGCGGCCACAAACAGCACCAGCCCCATCGGCGGTGTGGCCAGACCGACGGTCAGATTGACGCTCATGATAATGGCGAAATGGATCGGGTCGACGCCGAGGCTCGTAAAGATAGGGCCCAGGATCGGACCAAGAATGATGATCGCGGGGCCTGCATCTAGGAACATGCCGACGATGAACAACAGCAGGTTGATCAGGAACAGCAGGATCAGCGGATTCTCCGACAGGCTGAGGATCAACGAGGCGAGTTGTTCCGGCGCGTGGCTGAGGCTGACCACAGTTTTGAACGCCATCGCTGCACCAACCAGCAACAGCACGACGGCCGAGGTCATGCCCGCATTGCTGAGAACCTCGGGCACTTCTTTCAGACTCAGGGTGCGCAAAACAAAGAAGCCAATGATGAAGGCATACCCCACGGCAACGGCGGCGGCTTCGGTCGGGGTGAAGATACCGCCTAGAATGCCGCCCAGAATGATGACCGGGGTCATTAGCGGAAAGAACGCCTTGAGGCTGGCCTGACGACGCTCGGGCCAGGTGTATTTGCGGCTGGCGACCGGGAAATCATAACGGTCGGCCATGACCTTGATCATCAGCATCAGGCCGACGCCAACCATTACTCCGGGGACGATACCGGCAAGGAACAAAGCAGCCACGCTTTCGCCCATTACGTAGGCATAGATGATCATGATGCCCGAAGGCGGAATGATCGGCCCGATCACGGAACTTGCCGCTGTAATCGCCGCCGCGAATTTGCGGGTATAGCCCTGTTTCTCCATTGCCGGGATCAGCATCGACCCAAGCGCCGAAGTGTCCGCAACGGCAGACCCCGAAAGGCCCGCGAACAAAATTGAGCTCAGAACATTCACATGCGCAAGCCCACCGCGCAAATGCCCCATCAAAGCCTGTGAAAACTCGACCAGACGGATAGTAATGCCGCCGCGATTCATCAACTCTCCGGCCAGCATGAAGAAAGGGATCGCCATCAGTGGGAAACTGTCCATGCCATTGTAGACATTGCGATAGAGCAGCGTGATGTCATTCGTCTGACCATTGAGCCAAAGCAGAATACCGGGCGCGGCCAGCAGAGCGAAAAAAACCGGCAGGCCGATCAACAGGAAAACAAGGAAAGTGGGCAGGAACCAGATCAGCATTTATTCGGCCCCCACTGCGGCATCCGGAATTTCCGGCAACAGGTGTCCACCGCCAATAAGCGTGATGAAGGACCGCAGTATGAGTTCGATATTCACCGAGATCAGCAATACGATCCCAACAAGCAGCGACGCCATCATCCAACTGCGCGGAATGCGAAACCATTCGTCAAAACCGAAAGATGTCGGCAGGTACAAAGCAGCAGTTGCGAACTTTCCACCAAAGCCAGTCACTTCGGACCAGCCGATTTTCACAGCAACCAACAATACAGCCAACGAGATGACGAACAGGGACAAGTTTAGCAGCTGACCAATGGTGCGAGGCAGCAGACGCTCCAGCATATCTATGGCCACAAACCCGCCGCGCCTGAACGCGGTCGGCGCCATCAAACCGGTCATCCACAGCATGCAGAATCGCGCGGCCTCATCCGGCCAGGGCAAAGCGTTGCCAAGCACGTATCGGAAGAAAACCTGAATCAGGATTGCGATCACCATGAGCACAATCGCAACGACGCCAACCGCGCGGCCCAATCGCAGCACGGTTTCGTTTACGAATGCAATCGGTGCCAGCACCGACGTCAATCCGCCCATGCGGATCCTCCCATTGTCAGCCGCGAGTTGGCCCCGCAGTCGTCATATTGCGCTTAGTGATGCGCAAATTGGCCGAGCTTTCCGGCGTAAAAGGTCAGCGCGTCTCCATCCGCCATGCTAACCTTTAGAACTTTGCCCACCACGATCACGTGATCGCCTGCATCGTGATAGGCGTGCTGCTCGCATTCGAACCGGGCAAGGCTGCCCGGCAGTAAAGGGGTGCCGTTTTCACAGCGGTCATGTTCGATCTTGCGCAGTGCATGAGCGTCCTTTGAGCAACCAAAACACAGCTCGGCCTGTTGGGCTGACAGAACATGCACGCTGAAATGGCGTGCCGTGTGGAAATAACGAAACCGGCGCGAATTGCGGTCACCGGCCCACATGACCAACGGCGGATCGAGCGACAGGGACGAGAAACTGTTGGCGGTGATGCAGATCGGCCCATCTTCGCTGTCGCAGGTCACGACGGTGACGCCGGTGGCAAAACGGCCAAAGGCATCGCGCAGGGTTCGAGTGTCGTCCTTGTGCGGCACGAATGTGTGGGTCATCTCGCGTGAGATTGCGTTCATCATGGCACCTCATGTCCCAGCGCCGCCTCATACAGGCGGTACCAGCTTTCACGGTCCAGTTTGACTTTAAGCGCGTCCGAGGCTCGTGTGATCCGGTTCAGATTGTTTGTACCCAGAACCGGCAGAATGTTGGCCGGATGGGCAAGCAGAAAGGCAATCGCAACAGCGGCTCGATCGACACCGAATTCCTCCGCAATCTCATCCGCAACGACACCGACTGGAGGATTTCCGGCCATCAGCAAACCGCCGCCCAGTGGGGACCACGCCATCAGCGGATGGCCATGTTGTTGGTGAAAGGCCAGATCGCCATTGGTGAAAGGGCTAATCTCACCCAGCGAAATCTCGATCTGGTTCGTAACCAGCTGCGTTTTCATGGCCGATTGCAGCAGGGACCAATCCCAAGGACGGAAATTGGACACGCCAACCGCGCCGACCTTGCCACTGGCAACGACCTCGTCCAATGCCTCACCCGTTTCATGGTGGTCCATGAACGGATCAGGGCGGTGGATCAGCAGCAGATCGATATGGTCGATCGCCATTCCGGTCAGAGAGGTATCGACCGACTTCAGGATATGTGCCCGTGATGTGTCGTAGTACTTAACTTTGGCATGCGAATACCGTCCGCAAGGTGCCACGATATCGCATTTGGTGACAATCTCCATCTTCTGGCGCAGTGCAGGATTTTCGCGCAGGGCAGCACCCAAAACGGCCTCGGCATTGTAGTCGCCGTAGATATCGGCCTGATCGAAGGTGGTGATGCCCTGATCCAGACAGGCCTGGATCTTTGCCTCGACATGGGCTGCCGAGGTATCGCTGTCGTCGCCCAGGCGCCACATGCCATAAACGAGGCGGCTCATTTCCAGCGTGTCAGACAGTTTCACACGTTGCATCAGCGACGAACTCCGTTGCCCAGCGGAGTCGCTGGGGTGGTTGCAGGCACGCGCCCATAAGCTTCGGGCAGCGAGCAGGTTTTCAGATTGGGCATCACTCGGGCGCCGAAATGTTTTGCTTCGTCCAGGTGCGGGTAGCCCGAGAAGATGAAGGCTCGGATGCCCATCTTCTGATACTCTTCGATCTTGGACATAACCTGATCGGTCGACCCGACCAGCGCGGCACCACAGCCCGAGCGTGCACGACCAACGCCTGTCCACAAACCAGGTTCGACATAGCCATACTCGTCTGCCAAATCCCGGTTCTTCGCCTGATGCGCGACGCCCAAAGAGGTCGCGTCCAAAGCGCGTTCGCGGATGGCGCGACCGTATTCGTCATCCAGTTTCGAGACGATGTAGTCAGCGTATTCCTGCGCCTCGGCCTCGGTATCGCGCACGATCATGTGCACCCGAAGGCCGTAATCCAGCGTCCGGTTGTAATTCTCAGCAACCGCGTGCACGGCCTTCATCCGCTCAGCCAGTTGATCCTTGGTCTCGGGCCACATCAGATAAACGTCGCAATGTTCACCGCACAGGTCCAAAGCGGACGGAGAATAGCCCCCGAAATAGAGCAGCGGGCCGCCAGTCTGATAGGGTTTCGCCGGATCAGTCGTCAGACCCGAAAAGTTGTAGACCTCACCAGCATGGTTGATCTCATCCTGTGTCCACGCCTGTTTCAGAATCTCGACCACTTCGCGCGAACGCTGGTAGCGGAACGCACTGTCGGCTTTCTCACCAGGGAAGTCAGACGAGATGATGTTGACGGTTAGCCTGCCCTTCAGCATGTGATCCAGCGTAGCGATGGTGCGGGCCAGCATGATCGGCTGCATCTCGCCACAACGCACAGCGGCCAACAGATTGATCTTTTCAGTGAATGGCGCGCATCCCGCCACGAAGCTCAGCGTGTCCTGACCAACCTGATACGAAGACGGGCACAGGATATTGCGAAATCCTTGCGCCTCGGCCTCTCTCACGATGCCGGAACAATGCTCCCAGCTCGACCGCAGGTCACCATCAGGCACACCCAGAAACTGATAATCATCTGAACACAGCGCCGCGAACCAAGACACCTCAACCGCTTCCAGATCGGGCGATGTGATTGGGACGATGGTCATCTGAGTCGCTCTCCACGTCGGTTTCGCTTTTCCTCTTGCGTAGCAATCGCTTTGATGTAGATCAATAGTGTATCAATTTTTCCTGCGACCGAGTGAAGCGCCCCACATGAACGCATCCGACAGAAATCCGAACGCACTGCCGGTTTACATCCAGATCGCAGAACTGCTGATCCGCGATATCGCAGCGGGCCGCCTGATTGATGGTGAACGATTGTCGCCTGAGCGTGAGATGGCAGCGGAGTTGAAAGTCTCGGTTGGGACGTTGCGAAAATCGCTCGCTGAGCTGGAAAAAAAAGGGATGCTGGAGCGTATTCAAGGTTCGGGCAACTATATTCGCGAGACCGGAACACAAGACAGCGTCTACGCGATGTTCAGGCTTGAGTTACCTGAAGGGGGCGGACTGCCGCGAGCGGATATTCTGTCGGTTGATCATTTGAAGAAGCCGGCCGATCTGCCAAGTTTCGGAGCTTCTGATGCAGGCTCAAGGGTGCGCCGGATGCGCTACCTGAATGATACAATTATTGCGGTCGAGGAAATCTGGCTCGACGAATCAGCGGGATTGATCGACCGGAGCCTGCTTTCCGACTCTCTCTACCGCTACTATCAGCGCCAATTGGGGTTTTGGATCGCAAGGGCCGAAGACAGGGTTTCAGTCCAACCATTACCGGATTGGACGCCGCCCAATTTCACTAAACAGGCGGGCGACGCAGCCGGCTATATCGAACGTTTCAGCTGGTCGGAAAGCGCCGAACCCGTTGAGTTCTCGAAAACATGGTTCGATCCGGATCGGGCCAACTACGTCCAACGTCTAAAGTAAAAGGAAGCACGCATGACCCGGACCATCAATTACGGGCTGATTGGATGCGGCATGATGGGGCAAGAGCACCTTCACAATATCGACTTGCTGGAAGGTACTCGTGTAACGGCAATATTTGAACCTGATCCAGAGATGGCCGCTGCGGCAGCGAAGATTGCGCCGACCGCAATCATGGTAGGTTCGGTGCAGGAGCTTCTGACGGTAAAAGAACTCGATTGTATCGTCATTGCCAGCCCGAACCATCTGCATGTGGATCAGATCTGCGAAGTTGCTAACACGCGCCCGCTGCCGTTGCTGGTAGAGAAACCTCTGTTTACAGATTCAAGGGATTTGGATCGGCTGGAGCAGGTACAGCGCGATTACCCGTGCCCGATCTGGGTTGCAATGGAATACCGGTATATGCCTCCCATTGCAGCTCTGATCGAAAAGGCTGAGGCGACGGGTGGTGTAAAGATGCTATCAATCCGCGAACATCGTTTTCCATTTCTTGAAAAGGTCGGGCACTGGAATCGATTCAACCGCAATACCGGTGGCACTTTTGTTGAAAAATGCTGCCACTTCTTCGATCTCATGCGCTTGATATTGAAATCTGACCCGGTGCGTATCACCGCTAGCGGGGGGCAGGCCGTCAACCATCTGGACGAGAGTTACGACGGCGAAACTCCGGACATTCTCGACCACGGCTATGTAATTGCCGAGTTTGCTTCAGGTGCACGCGCGATGCTGGAGCTTTGCATGTTCGCAGAAGGATCTCGCTACCAAGAAGAAATATCGGCTGTCGGGCCGGGCGCCAAAATCGAAGCTCTGGTGCCTGGACCCGGACGCTTCTGGCCGGATCACCTGGGAGACGCACCAACGCCGAAGGTGATCGTGAGCCCACGCAATCCTAAAGGGCCTGCGTCAGTGGACGTTCCAGTGGAGCCCGGCCTGCTGGCAGCCGGGGATCACAACGGATCAACCTACTATCAGCATGAGGGCTTTCTGGCTTTGCTTCGTGGCGAAAAGGCCAAGCCGGACGTGAGTTTAGAAGACGGTCTCTGGGCCGTTAGAATGGGGCAAGCTGCGCAACAGGCGATAGATACCGGTGAAACGGTATATCTGAACGGTTGATTGGAATTGGAGCCCGGGGCGTTCTTATACCACGAATGTCCCAGGCATTTTTTGTGTCAGAGCTGGTCTCATACCGAACTCGCGCTTAGACTGCTGACGCGGTGGTCATCGTTTGAGTTCAGTCAGATTTTTGGGCAAAGTTCGTCGGGAAATCTCACCCCGTCGACTTATTGCAATAGGTCTGCGGTCAGTGGTTTCGACTGAGCAAGATCGCTGCGGCAAACACGGGCGGCTGCTTTTTTGGCAGTATCGCGACAACACCGTTTCCGCACACGCAGCAGTAATTGTACTGCTTGGAAGCGCAAAACAAACGACAGTGATCGGGATGGCTTGGTCGCTACCATCGGCGCAACACAGTGGTCAGCGAGGGCCTGCCTTTTCAACGTCGCTCCAAAAATCGCACCCTTCGAGCCAGCATAGGCGCTTTCACTGCCAACGGTGTATAGATTGTATGTGCGCCAACACATTGCGAGAGAACCGTGTCCGAGATTGATCACCTGAACCATTGGTTGATTTCCAAAGGTCGATTGCTTGGCGACGAGGTAAAAATCGTCAAAAGTTATTGCGAAGGCCTAGAGAAGCTTGGCGTACCGTTGAGCCGTGCACGGATTGCTCAGAATTACTCCAACCCACTGCTGAGCGCATGGGGGATCATCTGGACGCCCGAGGAAACCCACCGCTACACCGTGCCGACCACAGTTCTGTCGACCAGCGCTTGGCGCGGCAGTCCTTTTGAGTATGTCGTCACTCAGCGGCGTCCTCTGCGCAAACGCCTGATTGATCTCGATCTCGCGGCTGAACACCCTGTTTATTCCGAGCTTACCCAAGCCGGTGCCACAGACTTTCTGGCCATCCCACTGGAACATGGCAATGGATCGGTTCAGGGCACCAGTTTCACCTCGAATGCGAAAACTGGGTTTTCGGACAAGCACATCAGATACATTGAAGACACGCGCTACGCTCTTGCCGCTGCTTTGGAACCCATCGCAATGCGCCATTCTCAGATGAGTCTTCTTCAAACCTATCTGGGTCGCGGCCCCGCAGAAGAAGTCGGTCAGGGACATATAAAACGAGGCGAACACAAGACGGTTTCCGCAGCGATACTGTTCGCAGACCTCCGTGGCTTTACCGAGAAAGCCTCAACCTGGTCCGAAACCGATTTGCTGAGCATGATGGGTGAGTATTTCGAGATGGTGGTATCGCCCATTCAGGATGCAGACGGCGATGTTCTCAAATTCATGGGGGATGGCATACTTGCAGTATTTAATTCTGACGACGTTCAAGCCTCTTGCAGGTCTGCTGTTCAAGCGGCTCATCAAGCTTTGGCAAATCTGCGCGGTTTTAACGACAAAGCCTCAGAGCAAGGTCGGGAAGCCATAGAATTTGTAATCGGTATTGATTTTGGACAAGTGACCTTCGGCAACATCGGCAGCCCCGACCGATTGGATTTCACCGTCGTCGGTCAGGCAGTAAACGTGGCCAGTCGCGTTCAGGAACTGTGCAAGACTCTGGACGAAGAGATGCTGATAACAAAGAGCGTCGCAAAACACCTGGCGCATAACGTGAAGTCGGTCGGATACCATTCCGTCCGCGGTTTGCGTGATGAGATCGATATATTCAAAGCCTGAGCAAGATCTTTAAGCCCGGAGCTGCCGTTGGTCTGATTTTGGCGTCTCGCTTACATAGCCGTCACATAGTACAGAAACCGGGCATTATTTGTGTGGTTCGCCTTGGGCGGTGAAGCGGACAAATGAGCTTTCGCAGCAAAGACATCAATGCCCGCTTCACGATGGCTAACCTTCAGAGATTTACTAGGGCACCGGATACACGATCAGCCCATCTCTTTCGTCAGAAACGGCTCTGGGCTGTCCGTTTCTTCCAGTCCCTTCCCTGTGATCAGCCAAAACCGATTGCCGACATTGCGTAAGAAACTGCGATCGTGACTAACAAGCAGACAGGATGCATGATGTGTGATCAATTCATCCTCAAGAGCCTCTTGTCCCTCGATATCAAGATGGTTCGTCGGCTCATCGAGTAAGTAGAAATTCGGATTTTTCAGCCGTAATATCAGCATCGCCAAACGCGCCTTTTGTCCGCCGGACAGCGCTCCGATCCGGGTATCTTGCATCTGGATCTTCACGCCCGCACCCGCCAGTACGCCGCGTGCGCGTTGGTCACCTATGTCAAACTGCCCCGCCACAGCCGTCATCGGCGTCTCGCTATCCGAAAGTTGGCTCAGATGTTGATCAGAATATGCTGGCACAACCGAGGGAGCACAACTGACCGCTCCTCCGCTTCCAGAAAGTGCATCTTGTACCATCTCAATCAATCGGGTTTTCCCGGTGCCATTCGCCCCCAAAAGTACGATGCGGTCTCCGGGCAAAATCCATTTCCGCCCGGTCTTGTACAGCAGCCGACCGTCCGGGGTTTCAACCCGTGCGTCATCCAAAGTGACCAGAGCTTTGGCATGAGTTCCACTGTTGGCCAGTTTGATACCACCTGCGCTGTGTTCCCGGTGGGCGGGTTTGGCACTCGCCTCAATCTGCGCCGCCCGATCATTTAGCTGTTTGGTCTTCGTGACCAAAAGGTCGGACCCGGAATTAATGCCGATGTTCTTGAGCTTTGCCGCCTGTTTGCGCAACTGCTGCGCCTTGTTCAAATCATTGGCAAACCGCCGTTGGTCAGCGGCGTCTGCTTCATCAAGCGCTGTGCGTGCTGCCGAAAACGGGAGCGGAAAAGCGTGTGATCGCTCCTTGCGCAAAAACAGTGTTCGATTAGTCGTCGCATCAAGAAATGCTCGATCATGCGATGACACAACAACCGCTACATCGCGCCGCAACCCGGACAACCAGTTTTGGAGCAGTCCAATGCGACGCAGATCCAAATGGTTGGTCGGCTCATCCAGCAATAGGATATCTGGTTCCTGAATCCAGGCAGCGGCCAACAGTGCAGTCCTTTGCCAACCACCGCTCAACTCATTGAGTGGGCTATGCTGTAACTCGTACGGAACACTCAGGTCATCAAGCACCACATCCACCCGCCAGCTTTCATATTCCGCCTGCTCGGCAGGAAGGGCGTCCAACACCCAATTGTAGAGCGTTTTGGCAAAGGCATGATCTGGAACGTATTGGGTCACATATCCAACTCGCAAACCACGCGCTCGGATGATTTGCCCGGTCGTCGGTTCGTTTTGGCCGGTTATACATTCAAAAAGTGTTGTCTTGCCGCGGCCATTGGCGGCAACCAATCCAATGCGATCACCTTTGGAAATTGCCAGGTTCAGATTGTCAAAAAGAAGGTCACCACGGATTACGCTTAATGCGTTGATATTCATAACAGTCATCGGAGTCTCTGCTCATACTAGGAGGTGCCGCGATGCGGCTTTGGGCAGACCGATTGAAATGTTGTTTCTCGGACCCGCCCTGCAAACGTATTTACAGGGCGAAACGGGGACCATGCTGAAGTCGGCGGATGATACGCATGTTCAGCTTGTGCCCTCCCGTTGTAGATTGTGACTGTGTTCGCAGACCTTAGAAAACAATGTCCATCTCAGCAAGTGCCTCGCTGCGGAAAGCACACCCCAGTTACATTTTTATATGTCAGCAGCAGAGAACCTGCTGCTGCCATTCTCTGCGGTAGTTTCCAACTGGCGAATGAACCCAAAACCGTTGTTGACAGGTTTTTGAATCTGAATAAGGTACATGTATGAACAAGCTTGAACAAGAATCAACAAGTAGCGATCTGATCGGAGCCTCCAAGTCGGTCAGAATAGCGCATCAGCTGGAAGAAGAGATCAGGTCCGGCGGGCTTGGAAACGGGACACCGTTAGCCAGCGAAAATGAGCTTGTCAGACGGTTTTCGGTCAGTCGAAATACCGTGCGCAAAAGTCTCGAAATCCTCTGCCGCAAAGGCTTGATCACGACCCGGAGAGGGATCGGATCGTTTGTGACCTTTGGTGGTCAAACTATCGACGACCGCACCGGATGGAGTGTCGCGCTATCCTCGGGTGACACCGAGCTCGCGACCCGCGTCTTACGTCTTGCGCGCGGGGGAATGGATCTGACTGATGTACCGGATTTGACCGACACCGACTTCCTGATCGTCGACCGCTTACGGTTTCGCGTGAAAACCGGTCAGGGCGTTTCGCTCGAACGCAGTCGCGTTGCCTGGCGTTCTGGGTTTTCCGAAATCCTGGAGAACGGCCTTGAAAATGGGTCATTGACGGAAACGCTGCGGCTTCGCGGGCTGAGCGTCGACGGGGGAAAAGAATGGGCCCGAGTGCTGCCTGCCCTCAGCGCGGCGGATGCGGCCGTGATGGGGCGCGAGAAGGGCGAGCCAATGCTGCGGCTTTGCCGTCTGACGCGTTCAGCCGACGGGGCAACCCTGGAATATGTCGAGAGCATTCTGGATCCGGACCTGTTCGGTCTGCAAATGGAGTTTTGACAGCGTTGACGGACAGAGGCTTGGCATATGATCGCGCGTGTGGTGCCCTCGCCGGTATGGCGATCGGGGATGCATTGGGAATGCCATCCCAAACCCTGTCGCGACAGCAGATCGCACACCACTATGGTAATATCACCACCTATGTCGCGCCTTACCCGGATCATCCCGTTTCGCACAGTCTTCGGGCGGCACAGGTGACGGATGACACCGAGCAGGCGTTCTTGTTGGCGAAACGCCTTGTCGAAGACTGCAATGGCTTTGACGAGGCGCTTTGGGCACAGGACTTGCTGGATTGGGAACGCGATGTCAGGGCGCGGGGTTTGCGCGATTTGCTGGGGCCGTCCTCCAAAGCAGCGCTCGCCGCGATGCTGGCCGGGGAGTCAGCACTTGAAACCGGACGAAATGGTACAACGAACGGCGCTGCGATGCGGATCGCCCCGGTTGGAATTGCCACCAAATACGAACCATCCGACACTTTTCTGGACCGCGTCGAACTGGCCTGCCGGATGACGCACAACACAGGCGAGGCGATCGCCGCAGCCGCGGCAGTTGCTGCCGTTGTCAGCAGCGGCGTGGACGGGCTTGATTACGACGTTGCGATCACAGCCGCTTTGGATGCTGCCGAGAAGGGGCAGAAACGCGGTTACCGGTCAGGTGAAACCGATATGCGCAAGCGGATATCTTACGCATTGAACCTTGCGGACACAGGTATCGCTGCTGACGAATTTGCGCAGTTAGTGGGAACGTCTGTCGCATCAAATGAATCTGTCCCGGCGGCATTCGGTGTAGTGCGAATGGCTTCAGGTGATGTTTGGGAAGCCGCACAGATCGCGGCCAACATAGGAGACGATACAGACACCATCGGTGCGATTGCCGGCGCGATGGCAGGTGCCTGCGCTGGCATCCAGAGTATTGACCCTAATGTGCTTGCCCCTGTCCGCTCGGCAAATGACCTCGCAATCGAAGCGACGGCTGAACAACTGCTGACCCTGCGCGGCGTTTCAGCAGATGCTCTACGCGACACGACGGAGGCAACGAGATGACCAATCGCCTCTTGCAGATGTCCGGTGTCGTTGCCGACCTTCTCTACGAAGTCGAAGCCGTGCCCGCGCCAGGTGAAGAAGCCATTGTCAAAGGTTTCTCAATCACGCCGGGCGGTGGTTTCAACGCGATGGTCGCCGCGAAACGCGCTGGCATGATGGTGTTCTACGGTGGCTCGATCGGGTCCGGTCCGTTTGCCAAAATTGTTCGCGAAGGCCTCAACACTGAGAGTATTCCTTTCCTGCGGACACAGGATCTCAGCCGCGATCAGGGTTGCTGCACCGTGATGATCGACCCGCAAGGCGAGCGAACGTTCGTGGCCAGCGACGGTGCCGAGGGGCATGTAACTGACGAAGATCTGACTCAGATCAGCTTTCATGAGTTCGGTTGGACGCTGTTATCGGGTTATGCCTTGCACTACGCCGGATCGCGTCAGTCGTTACACCAATGGCTGACCGGTGACGACAAAATACGCAACCTGGTTTTCGACCCGTCGCCCATAGTCGCCTCACTAAATCGCGAGGCTCTTCAGGCAGCGATGACCCGAGCAACGTGGATCAGCGCGAATATGCGGGAAGCAGCGGTTTTGACAGGACACGCTGATCCGGCCGAAGCCGCCAAAACACTCGCTGAAACACGCCCCGGCGACGGAGGTGTCGTAGTGCGTCTGGGCGAAGACGGCTGCATTCTGGCCCGGCAGGGTACCCTTGAACACATCGCACCTTTCCGTGTTCAGGCCTTGGACACAAATGGGGCCGGTGACACTCATATCGGCAGTTTCATTGCCCGAATGTCACGCGGCGAAACACCAAAACAAGCTGCCGTTTACGCAAATGTCGCAGCAGCTTTGTCGACCACACAAAAAGGACCGGCGACAGCCCCAACCGAAGCGGTCGTCGAAAACGCCCTGAGCAAGAAAGAGGCTGGTTGATCGAGAACCGAAGCTAAAGACCATCCAACTGGGAGACGACAATGAACAAACACATCTTTCTGGCAACCTCAGTTGCCCTCACAACCATGGGCACGGTCGTACTGGCTGATGAAATTCGCGTTCTGAATTGGCAGGGCTATGGCACCGATCAGGACTGGGCCATCGCTGCGTTTACCGAAGCCACCGGTCACACCGTTGTTCATGAATACTTCAACTCGGAACAGGAGATGCTGACAAAGCTGCGGACCAATCCGGGTGCCTATGACGTGGTTCTGATCAATGCGGCCTTCACCCCTCAGGCGCAGGCCGAAGGGTTGATTGGGCCGGTCGATAGCTCGCTTGTTGCCAACTTTAGCGATGTCTCAGAGAACATGGCCACCAATCAGGACCTGAATGCAGGCGGTGCGCTACATGGTGTGCCCTGGACCTGGGGCCTGACCTCGTTTGCAGTGAACACCAATGAGTTCAGCGAAATGCCAACCTCGATCGAGGTGTTCTGGGATCCAGCACATGAAGGCAAGGTGTCGATCCGCGACGATGCGCTGGAGGCGGTTCAGTTCGCGGCAATCGCCACCGGTCAGGACATCAATGACATACAGGATCTGGATGCCATTGAGGCCAAGCTGGCGGCGTTGATGCCACAGATCAAAACCTACTGGGGTTCGGAGAACGACTGGAACCAGTTCATGGCCGCCGGTGATCTGGACGTGGCGACATTCTGGTCCGGTTCTGCAAGCAGATCGATGGCCTCTGGTCTGCCGGTTCAGTTCGTCGTCCCTGATGAAGGCGCGATCGGTTGGCTTGACGGGCTGTCCATCCCTGAAACCTCTACCAAGAAAGAGGCTGCACACGCCTTTATCAACTGGATGATTGACCCAGAATTCTACGTGAAATGGGCCGAAAGCGGTGCCCCGGCCTCGGCAAATGCCAAGGCCGCTGCTGCTCTGCCTGATGACGCATTCAACAAGCGCGTTCTGGGCGATCCTGCCGTTGTGGCCCGTGTGCAGTTCCAGCGTCCGGTCTCCGATGAAAACCGCGAGAAGTACCTGGAACTGTGGCAAGGCCTGAAGGCCGCGCAATAATCAGGCCAAAGCAAGGGAGAAAGCAGACATGTCAACGGTTCTTGCCCGTCAGGACAGGCTCAAGATCGCCTCGTTGCTTTCCCCCGCCTATATCTGGCTGACAGTGGCAATTTTTCTGCCGCTGTCGGCGATGCTCTATTTCAGCTTTCTGTCGGATGTGCCGTTTGGAGATGCCGAATGGCGTTACACGACGGACAACTATCAGGCGTTCTTTCAAACCTCGACCTATGCAACGCTGCTGTGGAAATCCATCAAGCTCGGCGTGACGGTGACCGCGGTTTCGGTGCTTGTAGGTTTTCCCTGCGCTTATGTGTTGGCCAAGGTGATCAAGGGAAAATCGCGTGAGGCACTGTTTCTGCTGGTTATCCTACCCTTCTGGTCAAATTCACTGGTTCGTATCTTTTCATGGGCGATCGTGCTGCGCGGGAACGGAGTGCTCGATCTGGGCCTGAATGCAATTCTGCCTTTTGAGGTGGATGTGAATCTGATGTTTTCGACTCCGGCCATCGTGATCGGGCTGGTTCATTCCTACCTGCCTTATGTGATCCTGACGTCGTATCTGGCGCTGCAGGCGATCGACGACAGCTTGATTGATGCCGCCCGCTCAATGGGTGCTAACAAGTTGACCATCCTGTGGCGCCTCATTCTCCCTCTTTCGCTGCCAGGCCTGTTGGCGGGCGCCGTGCTGATATTTGTGCCCGTAGTCGGGTCATTCATGGAACCCCGCATCCTAGGCGGACGCGTTGGCACATATTTTGGCACCGTCATCGAGGACCAATTCGTTGCTGTCTTCAACTGGCCATTGGGAGCCGCATTGTCATTTATCCTGCTGGCAGTTGTGTTGCTGATCCTGGCAACCGCCAGCCCGGTTCTGCGGAGGGCTCATACATGAAGGGGACTTATCTCGCCTGGATCGGAAAAGCCTGGCTTGGGTTGATCCTGTTCTTTCTTTACGCGCCGATCATCGTCATGGCGTTCATGTCATTCAACGCCTCGCAATATTATCAGCTGCCATTTGAGTTCTCGCTGACTTGGTACGAAAAGCTCAGCCAGAATACCGAGATCCTGAATGCTGCGACCCGGTCGGTTCTTATCGCGCTGGCCACGACTGTGATTGCCACAACACTGGGGACAGCCGCATCTTTGGCGCTTTTCAGGTTCGAGTTTCGCGGAAAGCGATTTCTGCAGGTCATGCTGTTCCCGCCGATCGCAATCCCCTGGCTCATTACCGGCACGGCAATGTTGATCTTTTTCTACGGCGTCGGATTGGGGCGTGGCACACCGTCTGTTCTGATTGGCCATGTCGCTCTCGCTCTGCCTTATGTAATCGTGGTGGTAAGCGCTCGGCTGGCGACTTTTGACGTGACCTTGGAAGAGGCTGCCCGATCCATGGGCGCAGACAGCTGGACCGTGACCAGACGCGTGACCCTGCCATGGATCGCCTCGGGTATCATCGCGGGTGCCCTGTTCGCCTTCGCGGTCAGCTTTGATCAGTTCGTCGTCTCGTATTTCCTGTCCGAACCCGGTGACAGTACTTTGCCGGTGCTGATCTACACGTCGATCCGCAAGGGTTTCACGCCGGAAATCAACGCAATCTCGACAATCATAATCGTCATCTCGATGGCCGTGATGCTGTTTGCAGCCCGGTTCTCAAATTTCGGAGGAGAGCGCTGATGGCCGAAGTCTCTGTCCAGAACGTCACTAAATCCTTTGGATCGCTCAAGGCGCTGAACGATGTCACCATGGATTTCCCGAACGGCGGGTTCTTTGCCCTGCTCGGCCCGTCCGGCAGTGGCAAGACAACGTTGCTTCGCGCGATCGCGGGATTCATCTTTGCGGATAGCGGCTCGATCTATATCGGCGACCAATCTGTCGAGAACATTCCGGTCGAAAAGCGCGATATCGGGATGATGTTTCAGAACTATGCCCTGTTTCCCAACATGACGGTGGCGGACAATGTGGGCTTTGGTCTGCGCGTGCGTAAAGTAGGCGCCGCAGAAGAGCGTCGCCGTGTGGGTGAGGCGTTAGAGCTCGTTCAGCTTGGCCAGTTAGGCGACCGAAAACCGCACCAGCTTTCCGGCGGGCAGCGACAGCGCGTGGCATTGGCGCGGGCAATCGTGACCAATCCCAAAGTGCTGTTGCTGGACGAACCTCTGTCAGCGCTGGACAAGTCGTTGCGTGTGGACATGCAGATCGAACTAAAGCGCATCCAGCGCGAGATTGGGATTACTACGATCTTTGTAACCCACGATCAGGAGGAGGCTCTGACCTTGTCCGACAAGATCGGCATCCTCAAACAGGGCACTATGATTCAAGCCGGCCCACCAAGGGAGGTGTACAATAACCCCGTCGATATCTTCACAGCCGAGTTTCTGGGTGAAGCAAACATTCTGACCGCTCAAGGCGGCACAGCGCTGAGCTCTGCCGGGGCGGATATCAAGCTGCCAAGCGGGGCGACAGAGCAGTCTACTCTCGCTGTCCGGCCCGAGAACATGAGCATTTCAACCTCGGAACCCGGCGGGGATGCGATTTCCAAGATCCCCGCAACACTGGTCCGGCGCATCTTTGCTGGTGCAATGGCGACCTGTGTTTTGGAAAACGGCGGAAACACATTCAAGGTGATCGCGCGCGATCAGGACATCCCGGACCTACCAGAAGGCGGCGAAATCTGGCTGAGCTGGAAACCGGAACACACAATGGTTGTTCCCAACCCATAGTGGATTTCTTTGGTCCCAAGCGGTTCAGTCACAAATTCCCTTGAGTGCACAGCAAGCAGAATAGGTGGCAGCCCTGCTATTTCTGGGCTGCATTTTGCTTTTCGATAGTCACTTTCCCTCTTTCACTTCTGTTAAAGCCGCCTGCATCTTCACAATTCTCGCATCGCGCAAAGCGGCAAGTTCTTCGACTGATGTGTCGTTGTGCGATGCCACCAGACCCTGTGCTAGCAATTCTGCAACCTCAGGGGTGAGTTGGGGTGTTCCAAGATCATCCCACCAACCATTAAACGTGTCGGCGAAATGATCACAAAAGGCTGGAAGACCACCTGATCCGGCACCAAGGCTGAAGAGTGTCGTCGGCCCCATGGCGGCCCATCGTAACCCAGGTCCAGCGGACATGGCCTTGTCGACATCTCCGACGCTGGCGACACCGGTTTGCACCAAGTGAATGGCCTCGCGCCAGACAGCCGCCTGCAATCGGTTGGCGACGTGGCCGGGGACTTCCTTGTTGACGCGGATAGTGACCTTACCGATGTCCTTGTAGAATGCCTCGGCCGTGGACACCGCATCTGCGTCAGTCAGATCGTTGCCCATCACTTCGACCAGCGGGATCAGGTGCGGCGGGTTGAAAGGATGGCCAAGAATAAAGCGACCCGGGTTTTGCCAACCTGCTTGCATCTGGCCAAGTGTCAGACCGGAGGCCGAGCTTGCGATGACAGCATGCGGCGCAATACCCGGTTCGATCTCAGCAAAAATTGCGTGCTTGATCGGCAAGCGTTCGGGGACGTTCTCCTGTACGAAGTCCGCGCCCTCAACCGCTTCGCGCGCCGAACGAACGAAGGTGACCTGATCGGGGGAACCTCGCGTTGTCAGACCCAGTTCATCCATGGATTTCCAGGCTTGGTCGATATAGGCGCGTACGCCGCTTTCCACACCATCGGCGGGATCGTAGACCGTTACAGACCGGCCCGAGGCCAGAAACAGGGCGGTCCAGCTGGCGCCAATAGTGCCCGCGCCCAGAACAGCAGTATGTGAGATTTCTACCATCAGAATAGCCCTGTATTGATAGGTGATGCAGCAGTCATTCCACCGTCAATCGTGAACAACTGCCCTGTGGCGAACCCTGCCTCATCCGACGCCAGCCATACAGCCATGGCGGCAATGTCGGCAGGCTGGCCAAACCGGCGTGTGGCATGCCGGGACAGCGCGTCCTTTCGGGCCGCGTGCGGGTCATCGGACAGATCAAAACCAGCGTCCAACATGCCTGTCTCGATCCAGCCGGGACAGATCGCATTGCAGCGAATTTTTGGGCCATGATCCACCGCGATCGAGCGTGTCAGTCCATGAACAAAGGCCTTTGACGCGTTATAGAGCGCCATGGATGGGTCCGCGACCTTGCCGGAAATCGACCCGATATTGATGATCGAACCGCCCTGCGGCATGACCGGAATAAACGCCCGACACATATTGAAAACGCCCCGACAATTGGCCCCTATGACCAGATCCCAATCGGCGTCGGTACTTTCGACGACAGTCTTTTCAACCTGCACGCCAGCATTGTTGACCAGAATATCCGTACCATCCGTTGTCCACGCTAAATCTGCCACGGCAGAGGCATCGGATACATCAAGAGTATACCAAATAACCTCATCCGGCAGATCCTCTGGCCGGGCACCACGACCGCAAGTCGTGACAGCTGCTCCTTCTTTAGCGAACGCCTTAACAATCCCGCGCCCGATGCCTTGGCGGCCACCGGTGACCAATGCTCTTTTCCCAGCCAACCGCATCAGTGTGCCACCATGACGTGACGGATCGAAGTATAGGCATCCAGCGCATAGACACTCATGTCACAGCCGGTTCCGGACCCTTTCATCGCAGCCCATGGCATTTCCGGGGTCCCTACCCCATGGGTGTTGACCCAGGTAAAGCCGTAACGCAGTCGGCCGGTCATCTCCATTGCGCGACCGACATTTGCGGTCCAGACCGAAGAGGCCAGTCCATAACGACCAGAATTGGCAATGCGCAAAGCGTCTTCGGCGTCACTGAAACGAGAGACTGAGACGACGGGGCCGAAAACTTCATGAGTGGCCACCTCAGCATCGTTGTCGACATTGGCCAAAACGGTCGGCTGGTAGAAGTAACCCGCACCGTCGCCTGAAGCGCCGCCGGTTACGACCTCGCAACTGGTACGGGCGCGGTCCACGAAGCCCGCCACGCGGTCACGCTGGCAGGCTGAGATCACCGGGCCCATTTCCGTGCCTTCAGCTTTTTGCCTGCCGATCTTGATTTGGCTGACCTGAGCCGCAATTGCCGCGACCAGCTTGTCATAGGCACCGTCTTGTACCAGCACGCGGCAAGGCTGAGCACAGTCCTGACCGGCGTTGAAAAAACTGCCAAACCTGATCGTTTCGGCAACGGCCTCAATATCTGCATCGTCAAAGACGATCACCGGGGCCTTGCCACCCAATTCCAGATGTACATGCCGGATCTGATTACCTGCAGCCCGCATCGCCGCCATGCCGGTGGCCGGGCTGCCGGTTACGGTAATCGCCTCCATCTCGGGGCTGTTGATCAATTGATCTCCGATAGTCGGACCGGCGCCATGTATCACATTCATAACACCTTTAGGCAGAATATCGTTCAAAAGCTCAGCGGCTCGCAACGTGGATAACGGCGTGAGTTCCGAGGGTTTCAGGACAACGGTGCAACCTGCGGCAATGGGCGCGGCCAGCTTCCAGGCGGCCATCATAAGCGGATAATTCCAGGGTGCGATGGCCGCGACTGGCCCAACCGGATCGCGGCGGATCATACTGGTATGGCCCGCCACATACTCACCTGCGGCAGAACCAGACATCGTTCGCGCCGCCCCGGCGAAGAACCGGAATGTGTCGATGATCAGTGGCATCTCATCGTCACGAGCCGAGGGCCAGGGTTTGCCAGCGTTCATACTTTCGAGCTCGGCCAGTTCATCCTGATTTTCTTCAAGGCAATCCGCGATAGCCAGCAACAGCGCGGACCGTTCCGCCGGGGTGCTGCGCGAGAAGCTCTCAAAGGCTGCTTCGGACGAACGCACTGCGGCCTCGACTTGTTCTGGGCTGGCTTCTCGTATCCGGGCAATCTCTGCCTCGGTGGCTGGGTCGACGATGGGCAGTTCGGCACCGTCGCCCGCAACCATCTCGCCATTGATCAGCATGTTTGTCTGCATGTTTCCCCCTTCAGAAGGCAACCTGATCGCCACCCTTAAGCCCAAGGCGTGCACGGGCCTCGGCAGGGGTGGCGACGGTAAGGCCGAGATTTTCGACGATGTCGCGGATTTTCCGGACCTGCTGAGCGCTGGATACGGCCTTTTCCCCGGGTCCGATGTACAAGCTGTCCTCCATCCCGACGCGGACATTGCCACCCAGCAATGCGCTTTGGGTCGTAAATGGCATCTGAAAGCGACCAGCGGCCAGAACCGACCACTCATACTCATCCCCGAACAGCTTGTTGGCGATGGTGTGCATGTGCATCAAGTTGTCGAGATCGGCGCCAACACCGCCCAGAATACCAAACACCATCTGCACAAAAATCGGACCGTCGATCCAACCCTGATCGCGAATCCACGCGAGGTTGTAGAGATGGCCGAGGTCATAGCATTCGAATTCAAATCGGGTGCCGTGGCCCTGCCCCAGTTCCTTTATGCAGTATTCGATATCCGCGAAGGTATTTCGGAAAATGAAATCGCGGGTCATGTCCAGAAACTCGGGCTCCCACGCGTGTTTCCAGTTCGAATACTTATCCTTCATCGGGAAAATGCCGAAATTCATCGATCCGATATTCATGCTTGCCATCTCGGGCGAAGCTTTCACGGCGGCGCGCAGGCGTTCTTCGCGGGTCATGCCCAGACCACCACCGGTCGAGACATTCATGACCGCGTCCGTGGCCTGTTTGATCCGTGGCAGGAAGTCCATGAATAGGTCGGGATTTGGATCGGGCTTTCCGGTTTCCGGGTCGCGCGCATGAAGGTGGATAATCGAAGCGCCTGCCTCAGCTGCTTCGATTGATGCGGCTGCAATCTCGCTAGGCGTGATCGGCAGATGCTCGGACATGGTGGGCGTGTGAATCCCCCCGGTCGGAGCGCAGGTGATGATGACAGACTTCTGCTTTGGCATGGCGCGATCCTCAGAGCTTCATCTGCTGCACCTGGGCTGACAGCCCGCCATCCAGCACCCACAATTGACCCGAGGCGTAGCGCGCCTCGTCCGAGGCCAGCCAGTTAACCAGATTGGCAATGTCCTCGGGTGTGCCATAGGTGCGCATCGGGTGAACATCGCGCACCGCTTGTTGCAGCTGATCAATAGTTTTCCCGCCAGCGCCGGAACCATCACCGGTGAAGAAACTTTGCAGCATTGGCGTATCGATATAGCCCGGACAAATGGCGTTGACGCGAATGCCTTCAGGACCGTGGTCACAAGCCATCGCGCGGGTCAACGCGTGGACGGCCCCTTTGGTGGCGCAATAGGCTGCGAGGCCCGGATCAGCGATGAACCCGTCATAGGAACCGAAGTTGATAATGCTGGCACTGGTCCCTGACTGGGCCGCTTTGCGCATCAGCGGCAGCGCGTATTTCGAAGTCAGAAACGTGCCGGTGCAGTTTACAGCAAAGCTGCGGTTCCATTCTTCCAGCGAGGTGTCCTCGATGGTTTTTTCAATCTCGATCCCTGCGGCGTTGACCAGAATATCCAGCTTACCAGTATAGGATTTGACCCGCTCCATCGCCGCGACTGCGTCGGTCTCTTGCGTGACGTCCAGTTTGACAAAGACGCTGCCATCCTCGTCATGTTCAGACAGCGAGCCCTGCGGGGTAAGATCGGCGGCATAAACATGGGCACCTTCGCGGAGGAAGCGCGCGACGATTGCACGCCCAATGCCACCGCGCCCACCAGTCACCAAAGCGGTTTTGCCTTCAAGTTTTCCTGTCATCGGGGGTCCTCGGGTTTAAACGATAGTGTTCGGCGGCCACGGTCCAGTCCATGTGGTTGCGCACATATTGCTGGCTGGCGTCAGACGGCGGGTTGTAGTCCCAATGCTCTCCGGCCCCCGCCTCCATCGCAGCATGCAGCGCGCGCCGGGATTTCTGAGTGGCGATGATATTGCGACGCAGTTCTTCGCTGTCCCATCGCTCGGTCACTTCTGCAGCGAAAGCTGCGGCAGCACCCCGATAAGCGGGTTCTTTAGCTATATTTTTCGTTTCCAGCGGGTCCTGGGCCAGATCAAAAAGCTGAGGCGGGTCGGCATCACAATGAATGTATTTCAAAGGTCCGCGCCGGATCATGAAAACGGGATAGGGCGTCATCTCGGCACAGTATTCGCCGATCGCTTCGTCCACCGGGTCGGCTTCGCCACGCGCAAGGGGCATCAGGGAACGGCCATCCACCGGTTCGCCCAAAGTCGCTGCACTGCCACCAGCAATGTCGATGAAGGTTGGCAACAGGTCCAGAAGCGAGCACGCATTTCCGGCTACGCCATGGGAAACACCCGCGCCCGCCATAATCAGCGGTACACGGGCAGAGTGTTCGAAGAAGTTCATCTTGTACCACAACCCACGCTCACCCAGCATATCGCCATGATCTGCTGTCACGATGATTATGGTGTTGTCGCTTTCACCGATATCTTCGATGGCTTTGACAATTGCACCGACCTTGCTGTCAAAATAGCTGACATTCGCCAGATAGGCACGGCGGGCGCGGCGCACCTCTTCCTCGGACAGGGGCACCACGCTGGCTTCGATCCCATCCATCACCCGGCGCGAAAACGGATCCTGCTCATCCAGCGCAGGCACAAATTCGGGCATGGGAATCTCATCGTCATCATAGAGATCCCACCATTCGGGTTTGGCGACGTAGGGATCATGCGGATGGATAAAGCTGGCCACCATGCAAAAGGGTGTATCCTCCCCTGCCGCGCGTTCACGTCCCCGGTCAATCAGCCAGCGACGCGCAGCAAAACCGACCTCGTCATCGTAATCGGTCTGGAAAGTAGCGACAGCGACACCGCTTTCCTTGACTGTCTGCATGTTGTGATACCACTTATCAATGCGCTCGTCCGGAGCCTCCCAATCAGGAGTCCAGGAGAAATCGGCAGGGTAGATGTCGGTCGTGACACGATCTTGAAATCCGTGTTTCTGGTCAGGACCCACGAAGTGCATCTTACCGGACAGGCAGGTGCGATATCCCAACGCCTTGAGATAATGCGCAAAGGTCGGGACCGAAGCGCGGAATTCGCTTGCGTTGTCATAGGTGGCGATGCGGCTGATCAACTGGCCCGACATGAAGGCAAACCTAGACGGTGCGCAAAGCGGCGAATTGCAATAAGCCGCATCAAATCGCATTCCCCGCGCCGCCAGCGCGTCGATATGGGGCGTCTTGGCGATCGGGTGGCCGTAGGCTCCGGTCCAATGTGGGGCCAGCTGATCTGCCATGATGACAACGATGTTGGGCCGCGTCATCTGACGGCCCCGGCATAGGCCTCCAGAACCAAACCATGAAAGTGGTGAACTGCGTGTTCGGATTTTCCCGATCCGGTCGGGTCATTGACAATGCGTCCTTGGGTGAAGGCGGGCGTGCTCATACCACGTTGAACGCTTTCGACAAGGCTGATGTCCTCGACCTGCAGGACTTCATCCAGATACCGGATGGCATCCAGTTCGCCTTCATCGGGTTCGGGCGTTTCAAGGAAAAAGTCGTATGTCTCCAATGTCCGATCCGGGCCTACGGGAATGATGTTCAGGACAATCATGCTGGACCGTCCGGGATACCGCATCAGGCAGGTTGTCGGCCACAGCCACCAGACCGCATGGGTGCGCACGGTCGCGTTGGAAACATCATAGGCGGTATTTGCAGACTTCCCCGCATCCGCCATGTGGCTGGAATAGATACCGTGTGTGGTGACCTTATAAGTATCCATATCCACCAGATCGCAAAAATCTTTGTGCGCGGTGGGGCAGTGATAGCACTCCAGAAAATTGTCGACGACATTCTTCCAGTTCGACTTGATGTCATAGGTCAGGCGGTGACCAAAAGTGAGTTGGTCTATGTCAGGTGCCCAATGGCGGATTTCAGTTTCCAGATTGCCTGACTGCTCTTTCAGCGATGCCGCGGTCGGGTCCAGATTGACGTAAACAAAACCAGCGAATTCTTCGACCTGAACTTGATCGAGACAGATCTCACCGGTGCTGAAATTCTCAAGATGTTCAGTTTCCGGCGCACGTACCAGCTGACCGTCCAACTTATAGATCCAAGCATGATAGGGGCACATGATGCGGGTCGTACTGCCCTCCCCTTTCAGCAACTCGTGTGCACGATGTTTGCAGACGTTGTAAAACGCCCTCAGAACACCCTCACGATCCCGAACCACCGCAATAGGTTGCCCAGCTATTTCGATGGTCACAAACGACCCGGATTCCCGCAATTTCTCAACGTGGCAAACCCACTGCCAGGACTTTGCTATGATTTCACGCTGATCGGCAGCAAACCACTCTTGCTTTACATAAGCGTCGGCTTTCAGAGATTGCGAATTGCCCGCATCCGCCGAATAGCCCTCAGCGATGGTCGCGAACTGAGCCTGGGTCGGTAGGTCTGTCATTTTGGACACTCCTTTGCCTGCCGGTTTGCAAAGGTATGATCTGCCAAAAACCACAATGGTGCGGGCAGTCTAATCGCCATAGACTAAACTTTATTCGCCATCCCTTACACCCACAGCCGGACGGTACATCGGCCAGGCCCGAAACTCGAACGGTACCCTGCCCTCGATCCGATCCTGACTTGGAGGCAGACCAAAGCGTTGCTTGTAAGCACGTGCAAAATGGACCTGGCTTGGAAAACCGCAGGCCTGCGCAACTTCGGAGATGGGAAGCTCAGTCTGTGTGACCAACCCCCTCGACCGGTCCAACCGGATATCCCGGTAATACAATTGCGGACTGGTCTTCACATACTCCTGAAACAGGCGATTCAACTGACGTTGAGAAACCCCAGCAAGCTTGCACAGCTCGGGAATGGCAATCAGCGTTTCCAAGTGCTGTTCCATGATCACGATCGCTTTCCGGACCTTGGGCGGCGCCGTGTTTCCCAGAGGTTCCAGTTGGCTGTCGGTCTGATGTGCGCCCAGCCCACGAAGATTGGGATAGAACAGATATTTTGCGCAATCGTTTGTCAGTGCATCGCCGACAATCCCGTGCAGCAGAAACAGTGCAAATTCGCCGGTTGCAGTCCCGCCACAACAAGTACCGATATTGCCTTCATGCAGGAACAAATCCTCACACACTTCGGTCTCTGGATATTTCTCACCGAAAGCATCTATATGCTCGTAATGGACGGTGGCACGTCGCCCCCGCAAGAGACCTGCTTCGGCCAGGATGAAGGCCGCGGTATCGATCCCTGCAACATAGCTGCCAGTCCGTGCGTATTTGCGTATCGCAGAAAGCAGGGGCTCACTGGTGAAAGCTTCGGGCGTCCAACTGCTGGACGCAACGACTATGTCTGGTCGTGATTGCCTAATGGAATCCAGCGGCCTGACCGCAACTTCCACCCCGTTGCTGGCTTGGCAATACGTGCCGGTTTCACACGCTACACACCACTGAAAAAGCTGTTTTCCAGCCAGGTAGTTTGCAGCCCTGAACGGGTCCAAAAACGCCATTGTCGCCGCAAGATTGAAATGCGGCGTGACCAGAACCAGAATCTCGGTCAATTCGTTTTTCTTCAACATGGCCACGACGCAGCGGTCTCTAAGAAATAAGGATACAGCTTTAGAAGATCATTCCCGGCATAGAAACGCCAGCCTTCACCGAGCGTGGATACTGCGGAAAGCTTGCCGCTCATTGCGAAACCGTCTTTGAACCCGATCTTGGACTTTTGGCTTTGTCTTGTATCGGTCAACATCAATCAGGTCAGACCCGGTATTTCAGCAGCTTACTGCGAAAACACCTTCCCAATTGAGGTCCGAGTTTAATCACCATGAACAATTCGTTTCGTGACTGACTATGATGCCGCGCCCCGCCAACAAGTATTCAAACTCGCACACTTTCGGTACGAAACGACGTTAGGCTTAAACGGCGTATAAAATCACTGATCGCAGAGAACAGTATCCATTCAAGTGGGCTTTCGAAACACGTTTGCTCATGACGAGTTGTCTTACCTACGGGTTCATAGTGTCACCACCTCGTCGAAACCGACCCATCGCTACATCAAACCAAAGGTCAACCAAAGCCGAGCTTCGACACTCAAAAACCCCTTGAAGGCTAATTGGGCAGGCATTGACCCAGTTTGCGTGATGCCAAGAGATCGACTAACGCCCGAAATCTCCCTGCAGCAGCAGCCTATGCATTTGACAGGGTGTCGGCTGTTCTTCGGCCTCCTTCAGCATTGTTCAGAAATTGCGACAGTTTCCAGTAGTTTTATTGGTTTACAATATGCCTGCCACCTTTGTGCGCATTATTCGCACATTTTGTTCGTTACATTAGAAACTTGACTCTCTCATCATTACATGTGATAAGTATCCCTTATCATGTATAATTGATTTCACCAGAAAATTGGCACAGAATGGCGGTCATGAAGCCTCCTGTCCCATATCTACCAGCCGCTACCCCTGCCCTAACGCTCGTCGATCAGGAGGCACTGAGTGACCTGTATGTCCGAGGAACCCCGGAAAACACTTTGCGGGCCTACGAACGTGATCTGGTCTACATCACAGCATGGAAATCTGCCCGATTTGGTGCCGCACTGGCCTGGCCGGAATCCGAGGCCACAGCGCTCGCTTTCATTCTCGATCACGCACGCGATCTCAGCAGCGCATCTGAGGCTGACATCGCCCGGCAAACAGCGGACATGCTGATTGCGCAGGGACTGCGCCGCAGCCTCGCCTGCCCAGCCCCATCAACACTGGACCGGCGCATCGCGTCCTGGCTGGCATTCCACCGGATGAAGAACCTGACCAGCCCTTTTGATGCGCCCCAGGTCAAACAGGCGCGCGCCAAGGCGCGCCGGGCTATGGCCCGTCCCCCTGCCCCGAAATCTGCCCATCCTATCACGCGTGGCATTCTCGAGCAGCTTCTGGCCACCTGCCGCGGCAGCCGTCGGGATTGCCGTGACCGGGCTTTGCTGATGCTGGGCTGGGCCTCGGGTGGGCGACGACGTTCCGAGATTGCCGGATTGCGCCGCGAGGATGTCAATCTGAAGGATTTCAACAAGGCCGGGCTGATCTGGCTTTCGCTGCTGGAAACCAAAACCACCCAGAAAGGTGAGACACCCCGATTGGTGCTCAAGGGGCGTGCCGCACAGGCGCTGGTCCATTGGATTGAGGTTGGCGAGATTCGCGATGGGCCGCTGTTCCGCCCTGTCTCCAAAGCGGATCGCGTACTCAAGCGCCGCCTTTCACCCGATGCGATCTATCAGATTGTCCGGCACCGGCTGAAACTGGCGGGCCTGCCCGAAGACTATGCCTCACCGCACGGGCTGCGCTCCGGCTTCCTGACACAGGCGGCGCTGGACGGTGCGCCGATTCAGGCCGCAATGCGCCTCTCCCTGCATCGCTCGCTCGCTCAGGCCCAGAAATACTACGATGACGTCGATATTGCCGAGAACCCGGCGACGGATCTGCTGGGATAGTTTGCAAACAAAATGGCGCCGGAACTCTCTCCGGCGCCATTGCTGAAATTCAAGCCAAATATCATTTTCTTACCCGTGGGTAAGATCATCCTCTTCCCAGAGATCCGCAATAAGTGTTGAGATGGCCTGTTCCAACCGGGCCCTGTCGACCCGTGTGAAATCGAGGTCATACCGCAGATCAATACGCCCGCTTGATGCCGAACACTTCGCGATCCCTGCCCGTCCGGACACCTGAAACGTTGTCTTGGCTCGACGTGGTTTGCTGTTGTTCTTCGTTGCATTCTTGGTCGGCTCGGCAGCTTCTGTGTTTAAAAAGCTGCGTAAAATGGCAACCTCACGGCTACTGTCCCGGTCAGGTTCACTCATCAACGCAGAGCTCACCTGCCCGATAAGGCCGGGATCTGTATCAAACTTGCGCTTCAGTTCCACACCGACATTGCGCGGAATGTCGTTGGGATGCATCAGCACTTTCTCCAGCAAGGAAAGAAGACTAGCGAAAGCCCGAATATAGCTGCGTTTGGTGTAGCTCGCCGACTTGAACAGGATCGACACAGCCTTATCGACATCCACACAATCGTTGTTCGGATCATCTGCAAATGCCCGCGCAAGTGCACCCATTTCAGCGAAGGAGATATCCTTGCGGATCAGATTTTCATCCACCATACGGCGATAGCTGTCGTTCAGCTCTGACGCTTCGGCGATACCTGCAGGGATTTTGGCATAGGCTTCATCACCGGTTTCCTCGTACAGGGCGCGATATGCCGAGAGGCGCCGCATTCCTTGAATCAGGTCAAATCGTCCATCGGGTCGACGTTCTACGCGGATGGGGTTGGACAGGCCAATCTCCTGGATTGAAAGTTTGAGCTCATCCAGTTCGGGATCAGGGCCGGGTTTGCGATCGCGCGTCAGCTTTTCAGTCATCACATCGGATAATGCGATGTGCTCAGTCACAAGACCTTCGGAACGTAAACGGACAAGCTCATGCGCCAGTCGATCATTCTCGGACCGAATTGCATCTTCTGTAGATTGCTGGTCCCGCAACGCATCCGCATTTTCGGAAATCGCAGCGGCCATTGGACCGCGACGTTTTTCGAGCACTTTGTCAGGAACCTTGCCAACCGGTATATCCTCGACAGCCGGCATATCGATATCAAACATTCTGCGTTTACGGCTCATGCGTCATCCTCCAGCTTGTCCCAGGCCGACAACATTACGCCCCGGAATTCTTCATATACATTGTCAAAGGTCGATCGTGCGCGACGCCAGGTCTCTCGCGTCATTTCGCGGTAGTCCATTTCATAGACCGAGCTCAGGAAGCGGCCTGACTGCTCAACTGCACGGGTCATCTCGACAGGGTGCTCGGCAACGTGTTCGCCGAAAACCTTGCGGAACGCATCGAACATGGCAAGGTGCAGAGCGTTTCCGGGTTCGTAACGCGTCAACAGGAAGCGCAGTTCACAGAATGTCTTGGGCAGACCAATCTTACCCGTGGGTAAGGTCTTGTCGAAACCATAGGCAAGGTCTTCGAGCGCCTCAGCCAATTGACCAATGAAAGACGTTGTCGAGTCATACTCCCAATATCCTGGGCCGGACGGCACATAGAGCATGTCAGCCGCGAAGACCGCATTCATCGACTGATACCCAATGGCCGGAGGGCAATCGAACAGGATCAGGTCATAGGCATCGTCGGGAATCTGATCGAGATATCGGGACACCGCGGCAAAGAACGACCATTCCGGATTCAGATGCCGATACTGCGCAGAGGCAAATTCAACGAAGGCAGCGTTGGCGCAGGAGGGGATGACATCGATGGTCGACCATGAGCTTTGTTTAATAAAGTCTGCGATGCGCAGGTCACCAAGACCCATGTCGGTGATCGAGGGCGGCAACTCGCGGCGGGGCAGGGCGGTTCCGGATTCAGCGGCCGCCGGGCGGTTGTTCATCCGCTCGGTCTCGCGGATCAGGTCCCGCGCCATGATGCCCCAGACGGTGAAGTCCTCGGCCACATCCGTTAGGCCCATGGAATGGCTCAGCGTCGCCTGAGGGTCGAAATCTACCACCAGCACGCGATACCCATCCAGAGCGGCGGCATGCGCCAGATGCAACGCGACGGTCGATTTGCCGGCACCACCCTTGAAGTTCGCGACTGCCGCACGGATAGCCCGCTTTCCTACAGGACGTGGCGGCATCAGGGATCTGCGATTGACCTTGAGCCGTCGACGCAGCTCATTGACCTCCTCAAGGCTGAACCAACGTTGCCGGCCGTCTGGCTCCACCTCTCCACCGGGCAGAGAAGGGTCAGCGGCCAGCTTGCCGCGAAAGGTTGACTGGTTCACCCGAAATATCAGCTCGGAAACTTCCCAGCTGGAAAACCGGCGCAGCGTCTTCTCCATCTCGGGGCTGAAAGTTTGCTGGCGAATCCAACCCTGCAACTTGAGGGATTGATTGCGCAATGCATTAAGGTCTTCGTGCGTGTACATGCCTCAGCTCTCTTTTTATTGGACGTAAATTTTTGCCTATTCGCTTTTTACGCTTGGTTTGCGTTTTTGGCAAAAGAAATTATCATGAAATCCCAATCTTACCCGCGGGTAAGAAATTAAGGGGTTTTCGACGCCCGGCCGATTCGGAGAGGAAACATCCCTGCGTTCACCCATCGCTTGGCTTAGTGCACAAGATTTAGGGGGACAGATTGGGGAGCTCCGCCCGATTTAGGGGGACAAACCTCTCAAATAGGGGGACACGCAAGATGTCCCCCATCACCAATACTTCACCAATCTATTTATATTTTTAGTCGGAATGGGGCTCTGAATTGCATCAATTTCAGAGGGCTCTTGACAGAATCGTCACATTGGACGCTAATCAGGGCAACATTACGAAAAGCGTTGGGAAACGGCGCTAACGATGCGGACTAACCCGCACGAGGCAGATCGAGACGGTGAGGACCCGGATGCAGCTTTCAAAGCCGGTTGGCCGAAATGCGCCAGCTCTCAAGTATGATATTTTATCGGCTTTGGCTGTCCATGCCTTATCCGGAGACAAGCATCGTCAGCGCAGCATTCTGCGAATCGTGAGCCTGATCACCACGCGATACAACTGGCGTAACAATGAGTTGTCGATCGGGCGGGAAGAAATTGCTCGCCTTTGGTCTGTCGATGAGCGCACAGTCAAAAGAGAAATGGCCAAGCTACGTGGTTTGGGCTGGATAGCGGTTAAGCGCCCGGCTGTTCGCGGACGCGTTGCCGTTTACGAGCTGGACCTCAAACAGATCATGCTGGATACGTCTACGGTTTGGCCTGTCATTGGCACAGACTTTGCAGAACGAATGGGACATCAGCCGGAAGTCGAACCATCGAACATAGTTCCATTCGCGGTTAAGCCACCCCTGGCTCAGACAGACGGTGACGATGTCTGGAGCGCCGTTCAGGCGGCCCTGCATGGGCGCGACCCTGAACTCTGGTCAAGCTGGTTTCAGCACCTTACTGAGGTCGAGAGGGCAGGGGGCGTCGCAACCCTGATGGCGCCATCTCGTTTCATGGCAGACTACATCGCCCAAAAGTGGAGTGGTCGAATTCTGGCCGCTTACGGGCGCACAGATCCTTCGATCAGATCCATTCGGGTTGAAGCTGCCGAATAGCTAAGTTTGCCTTACGTCGCTCGCCGGACAAGCATTCATCGCTTACCCGGCAAACATATTCGTCGATCAAGCTGATCTGTCGTCTGAATCGCGTTTGTTCAGCAGGCTAAGCGCGCCAAATGTCACCAGCGCACCCGAAAGCAGATACAGTCCTGCAGCCCACAGGCCGAATACTGCAGTCAGCCCGATTCCCACAAGGGGCGCAAAGGCTGCTCCGAAAATCCAGGACAGGTTTGTCGCCATAGCGGAACCGGAATAGCGGTATTTCTTCGGAAAGCGCTTTGGCACGATGGCGCTTGCTTGACCGTATGACAGGCCCAGCACGAGGAAGCCGAACAGGATGTAGGCGTACGGATAATGGGCCAATGTTCCGATCATCAGGCTGAGCAGGACGATAAGAACCGTGCTGATTTTGATCACTGTGCGCCGGTTGTACATGTCCGCCAGAATGCCCGATGCAATCACTGTCAGGATCGCCAGCGTACCGCCAATCAACTGCACGGTCAGAACCTCGGTGATCTCGAACCGCTCATAGATGGCTGCGAATGCAAGCGGGAACACCGTGACCATGTGGAACAGCGCATAGCTGGCCAGAGGCAGGAAGGCCGAAAGCAGGATGGTTCTGCCCTCGTTCTGAACCAGCTCTTTCAGAGGTGCAGATTCGGTGACTTCCGGCTCAACGCCCAGATCGGCATTCAGCAACCGGACGCGAGCATAGAGGGATACGACATTCACCGCCATTACTGCGAAGAATGCGAACCGCCAGCCCCATTTGATGAACTCTTCTTCTGTCAGAAAACCGTTGAGAACGAAGAATATCGAAGCGGCCACAACGAATCCGATAGGTCCGCCCAGTTGGGGTACCATGGCATAGAGGCCCTTGCGGTTTTTTGGCGCAGCGCTTTGTAGCTGCAGCGTCAATCCGTCCCAGGCGCCACCGAGCCCAAGACCCTGAAGAATGCGCAAAACAGCCAATAAAACAGGCGCAAGCCAGCCGATTTTCTCATATCCCGGCAGCAAACCGATGGCGACAGTGGACGTTCCCAGCAGCAAAAGCGCGAGTGACACCTTGCCGACCCGGCCTATTTTGTACTGCAAGGTTCGACCCAAAAGGCTTGCGACGGGGCGTGCGAGAAATGCGAGAGAAAAGATCGCAAATGACGCCAGCGTACCAGACAGCGGGTCGAGCATCGGAAAAAACAATTGGGGAAATACCAGGGCCGAAGCGATAGCATAGACAAAAAATCCAAAGAAATCAGTTACTCGCGCCATGACGACGGTGGTGATCACCTCGTCAATCGTAGCTGAGTAGCGCGGTGTGTTATCAACGCTGGTCATGATATACTCCTGTCTCGAATGTTCGGGATACCCATCGTTCCCGGAGCACCAAGCCAAAGGTAATTCTGTGGGTCATCATTTGTCGCATTGCACCACGACATAGAAAACAGCACAAGGGGCCTCGCAAGCAGAGGTACGTGAATGTCTCGCCAGCTTAGCAACTCTTCAGTCCAAAACCGATCCAAGAGACGCAAGAAAATGAAGCGCGCATTTCCCGCGGCAGCATTGTTGTCGCTAATCGCACTGGCAGGGTGCGACATGGTTGTCCTCGATCCTTCCGGCGATGTCGCCGTTCAGCAGGCGGACCTGATTTTGTACTCAACGGTCCTGATGCTGATCGTGATCGTTCCGGTCATGGCGTTGACCGTATTCTTCGCATGGAAGTACCGCGAATCGAACAAGGATGCGACGTATGAGCCGGACTGGGATCATTCGACCAGTCTAGAGATCATCATCTGGTCCGTGCCCTTGGCGATCATCATCTGCCTTGCGGGGTTGACCTATGTCGCGACCCACAGGCTGGATCCATTTGAGCCGTTGAGGCGGATTTCAGCGGTTGAAGAGATCGACGAATCTGTCGAACCGATGGTGATTCAGGTTTCGGCAATGGACTGGAAATGGCTGTTCATCTACCCGGAAGAAGGAATTGCAACGGTCAATGAAGTTGTTGCGATCGTGGACCGGCCGATCAAGTTTGAAATCACATCGACCACCGTTATGAATTCGTTCTTCGTACCGGCGCTTGCAGGACAGATCTATGCCATGTCCGGCATGCAGACCGAGTTGAATGCGGTGATCAACGAAGCCGGCATTTATGACGGTTTCTCGGCCAATTACAGCGGCGAAGGTTTTTCGCAGATGCGCTTTAAGTTCCATGGCAAGGATCAGGCAGATTTTGATGCCTGGGTTGAACAGGTGCGCGCGCAGGGAACCGAGTTGGACCGGGAATCGCTTGCCCAGCTTAACCAGCCCAGCATTTCCCACCCTGTGACCTACTACAACACGGTCGAAGACGGATTGTGGGACAAGATCGTCAACCTGTGCATCGAGGATGACACGCTTTGCCTCAATGACATGATGATGGTGGATGCCTTGGGCGGTGGTGGCCTTGAGGGGCTTTGGAACCGCGAAATGTTCCGTGGCATTTGCTCGGCCGATGACCCTGGTGCGCTGATGGCGATGATCCGCCCCGAAATGCGCATCCGCGAAGACGAAATTATCACTGCGATGACGCTGGTTCCTCCGGCGGCCGCGAACTGACCTGAAACGAATAAGAACTGGAAAGATAACGCTATGTCGCTATCTCACGAAGTCGCTGACGGTATCGCCCATGTTTCGGGTGTGGACCAATTCTGGGGCAAGCTGTCTTGGGGCGTGTTTCCCTTCTACGAGCCGATCGTGCTGGTCACGTTCATCGTTGTCATGCTCGGCGGTTTGGCCGTTGTCGGAGCGCTGACCTACTATCGCCTTTGGGGTTATCTCTGGAAGGAATGGTTTACCAGCATCGACCATAAGAAGATCGGGATTATGTACATGGTTCTGGGTCTGATCATGTTGCTGCGTGGCTTTGCGGATGCGCTGCTGATGCGGGGTCATCAGGCCATCGCCGCCAGTGGGGGTGAGGGCTATCTGAACGCGCACCACTACGACCAGATCTTCACCGCCCATGGCGTGATCATGATCTTTTTCGTGGCGATGCCCTTTGTCACTGGCTTCATGAACTACGTTATGCCGCTGCAGATCGGGGCGCGCGATGTGGCCTTTCCGTTCCTGAACAACCTCAGCCTTTGGCTGACCATCTCTGGCGCTGTGCTGATTATGCTGTCGCTGTTTGTGGGTGAGTTCTCGACTGCGGGCTGGCTGGCCTATGCGCCTTTCTCGGGGCTCGAATACAGTCCGAGCGTCGGCATGGACTATTACCTCTGGTCGCTGAACATTGCCGGGATCGGGACAACTCTGTCAGGCATCAACCTTGTGGTGACGATCATCAAGATGCGCGCGCCGGGTATGACACTGATGAAGATGCCGGTCTTTGTCTGGACGACCCTATGCACCAACATTTTGATCGTCGTGACGTTCCCGGTACTGGCCGCAACGTTGGCACTGCTGACGGCGGACCGCTATCTGGGTACCCATTTCTTTACCAATGACCTGGGCGGCAATCCGATGATGTATGTTAACCTCATCTGGATTTGGGGTCACCCTGAGGTCTACATCCTGATCCTGCCGATCTTTGGTATCTTCTCGGAAATCGTGCCGACATTCACCGGAAAGCGGCTGTTTGGCTATACGTCGATGGTTTATGCGACCTGCGTGATCATGGTGCTCAGCTATATCGTCTGGCTGCACCACTTCTTCACCATGGGGGCAGGGGCCAACGTGAACGCCTTCTTTGGCATCACCACGATGATCATCTCGATCCCGACCGGGGCCAAGATCTTCAACTGGCTGTTCACCATGTATAAGGGACGCATCCGGTTCGAGACCCCGATGCTGTGGGTTATGGGCTTTATGCTGACCTTCGTGATCGGCGGTATGACCGGCGTTCTGCTGGCGGTGCCCCCCGCAGACTACGTGCTGCACAACTCGCTGTTCCTTATCGCGCATTTTCACAATGTGATCATTGGTGGCGTTGTGTTCGGCATCTTTGCGGGCATCATCTACTGGTGGCCCAAAGCGTTTGGATTCAAGCTGGAGCCATTCTGGGGTAAGGTCAGCTTCTGGTGTTGGCTGATCGGGTTCTATCTGGCCTTCATGCCGCTTTACGTGCTGGGCCTGATGGGCGTGACCCGCCGTATCAGTCAGTTCGAAACAACCTTCTATTCGGTCTATTTCGTGATTGCTCTGGTTGGCGCGTTGTTTGTCGCTGCAGGTATCGCTGCGTTCCTGGTGCAGATTTATGTCTCGATCCGCAATCGTGATGCGCTGCGCGATGTCACGGGCGATCCGTGGAATGGACGTACGCTGGAATGGTCGACCTCTTCGCCGCCGCCTTACTACAACTTCGCCTTCACGCCGCGTGTCTATGAGCTGGACGCCTTCACTCAGATGAAGCGCGAAGGGTTCGTGCGCCCCACCGATGGGTTCGTTCCTATCCACATGCCGCGCTATACGGCCACGGGCATCGTCATGGCCGGATTCCTGACGGTCATGGGCTTTGCTCTGATCTGGCATATCTGGTGGCTGGCGGCTGTCAGTTTCGCTGCAACACTGGTCTATGGCATCGGCCATACGTTCAACTACGACCGCGACTATTATGTCCCGGCGGATGAAGTGAAGGGTATCGAAGACCAGCGGACACAACTGCTGGCGGGGGCTGCGGAATAATGTCGGATACAAGTACGGATCAGCCGAAAGAGTTCTTCGTCATCGAAGATCCCCATCGCGGGGACGATCACGAAGAGCATCACGAAAACGGAACCATGCTGGGGTTCTGGATCTACCTGATGAGCGACTGCCTGATCTTCGGCATCCTCTTCGCAACCTACGCTGTTCTGGGCCGCAACTATGCGGCCGGTCCGGCCCCTGTCGACCTGTTCGATATCGAGATGATTTTGGTCGCCACCTTTGCGCTGCTCTTCTCGTCGATCACGTACGGGTTCGCTGTTCTGAGGATGGAGATGGATGACCTGCGCGGTACGGTGCTCTGGCTGATCGTCACAGGGCTGTTTGGCGCAGGGTTCCTGTATTTGGAAATCGAAGAGTTCAAGCACCTCTGGCACATCGGCGCGACCCCGATGGCAAGCGCATTCCTGTCGTCGTTCTTCATTCTGGTGGGCACGCATGGCCTACACGTTCTGGGTGGCAGTATCTGGTTGCTCGTGCTTCTGGCTCAGCTGGGTCAGCATGGGCTGACCCATGAAAACAAGCGACGGGTCATGTGCCTGTCCCTTTTCTGGCACTTCCTCGATCTGATCTGGATCGGTGTCTTTTCCTTGGTCTACCTGACGGGGGTCCTGCTATGAGCGATCACGCAAAAGGGGCCGGCGGCACCTTCAAATCCTATGTCATCGGCTTCCTGCTTTCCGTCGTACTGACCCTGATCCCGTTCTGGATCGTACTGGGTGATGTGATGGACAATACGGCCTGGGCTGTTGCGATCATCTTCACGCTGGGCGCGGCACAGATGCTGGTGCACATCCATTACTTTCTGCACGTTACCCTGAAGGCCGAGGAGGGGTGGCAGGCAATGTCGCTTGGCTTGACGGTATTGCTGCTGGTCATTGTCCTCGCGGGGTCGATCTGGGTCATGTTCAATCTGGACGCCAACATGATGCCCGCACATGAACAGATCGAGCGGGTTCGCAACCTGCCATGAGCGATCAAAATACTGCCCGACGGCCCGGATGGGTGACCGTGCTGCTGTTGGGGCTGTCGGCGGCGTTGATCGTTGTCTTTGTTTTGCTGGGCAACTGGCAGATGCGGCGGCTGGCCTGGAAAGTAGAGCTAATCGAAGCTGTTGAAAGCCGTGCCTTTGGTGAACCGGCAGTGCTGCCTGACGCATTCGATCCTGATCAGCATGCTTATTTGCGTGTCTCTGTTGTTGGCCAATTTCCGACGAGTGACGCGATATTGGTCAAGGCGGTTACCGAGTTGGGACCCGGATTCTGGGTCATGTCACCGATGACAACAGACGAGGGGGTGCTGTGGGTCAATCGTGGTTTTGTTTCGTCAGATCAGAAGCAACCCGAGAACTGGGTTGAAACGGATTCCCGCATAACCGGATTGTTGCGCCCGACCGAGCCCGAGGGCACGTTATTGGAGCGCAATGAACCGGGAAATGACCGTTGGGTTTCGCGCGATACGCTGGCGATGTCCAAGGCTCTGGGACTTGGCGATACGCTGCCCTATTTCATCGACGCAGAACATGCAGGTGCGCCTGCGGCATGGCCTCGTGGTGGACTTACCATCGTCAAGTTCAGGAACACGCATCTGTCCTACGCGCTGACCTGGTACGCGATGGCGATCCTTTTTGCCGCTGCTTTGGTCTACGTTATACGCTCGGGCCGGTCCGAGAAGTAGAGCAACCCTAGAGCCTCAGCCCGTCAGTGCCGAAGGTCAGCGTGTTGCCTGCTTCAAAATTGATGCCAACTTCGCTGCCCGGGGACACATCGTGCTGGCCAAACGCGCGCACGGTGAAGGGTTTGTCCGTACCAATGTTCACCAGAACGTTGGTGTCTGCGCCTAGGTTTTCGACATGCACCACAGTTCCTGACAGTGGCCCGGTGGCGCCGAGTTGAGCGTATTCAGGGCGTATCCCAACAACGGTATTGGTGCTGCCGCCAATCATGTCGCCCGGTACGAAATTCATGGCCGGAGAGCCGATGAACTCGGCCACAAAACGATTGGCGGGGTTGTTGTACAGCTCCATCGGGCTGCCGATCTGTTCGACCCTGCCATCCCGGAGAACCACGATCTTGTCCGCAAGTGTCATCGCCTCGGTCTGATCGTGGGTCACGTAGATCATGCTGGCGCTGATCTGTCGGTGCAGATTGGCAATTTCAACCCGTGTGTTCAGGCGGAGCGCCGCATCCAGATTTGAGAGGGGTTCGTCGAAAAGGAACAGTTTCGGATTCCGCACGATCGCGCGACCGATTGCAACCCGCTGGCGCTGACCACCGGACAGTTCGGCTGGGCGGCGTTCCAGATACGGCTCCAGAGACAGCATCCTGCTGGCCTCGGTGATGCGACGGTCAATCTCACTCTTCGGATGTCTGGCCTGTTTGAGACCCAGCGCCATGTTGCCCCGGACTGTCAGGTGCGGATAGAGCGCATATGACTGGAACACCATGGCAATGCCGCGCTTGGCAGGGGGCGTATCATTGACCCGTTCCCCGTCGATTTCGACAGTGCCCGATGTCGCATCCTCCAATCCTGCGATTACGCGCAGGAGCGTGGATTTACCGCAGCCCGACGGGCCGACGAATACGACGAATTCGTTTTCCTCGACGGTCAGGTCGATGTTTTTCAGGACCTCCACCTGGCCGAAAGACTTGCACACATTGCTCAGAGTCAGTGCGGTCACGTTACGTCTCCTTCAGGTCGACCGGCTGGCCGGTTCTTATGCTTTGATCGGCTGCAAGGCAGATGCGCAGGGATTGCACCGCGTCGCTCATGTGGCGGGTCAGGTCGATATCATCGGCAATGGCTTTAAGCATGTAAGCCTGTTCCGCATCGCAGAGTTCCTGATGGCCGGGTTCGCCTTCTATTTCGATCAGGGTATCTCCGCCGGGTTTGTGCACCAGAATGCCACCCACTTTGGTATGGCCGTCCACGTCGTCTGAATCGCCCTTGTTGCCTTCGGTGATTGATACAGCACCGTTGGGTGACACGATGTCTTTCACAAAAAACGCGGTTTCCGACATCATTGGCCCCCAGCCAGCCTCGTACCAACCCACTGAGCCATCCTCAAAGACCACTTGGAACTGGCCATAATTGTACATGTCGGGTGCGATCTCATCCGAAAGCCGCAGACCCATTCCGTTGACGCGAACGGGCATGGCGTCGGTGATTTGACACATCACATCGACATAGTGGACACCGCAATCAACGATGGGAGAGGTGGTCTGCATCAGAGCCTTGTGCGTCTCCCAGGTCGGGCCGGTCGATTGTTGGTTCAGATTGAGGCGGAAAACATAGGGACCACCCAGATCACGGGCTTCGGAGATCAGCCGCATCCAGGACGGATGGTGGCGCAGGATGTAGCCGATGACCAGTTTGCGATTGGTCTCAACCGCCTTGTCCACGACGCGACGGGCATCTTCACCTGTAGTTGCCAGCGGCTTTTCCACGAATACATGCGCCCGGGCCTCCATGGCTGCGCAGGCGAAATCGGCATGGCTGTCGGAGTAGGTGGCTATCACGGCCAGGTCCGGCTTGGTTTCGGCCAGTGCGGTATGGAAGTCTGTATAGACCGGGTATGACTGCAGGTCAGCGTGATCGACCGTACCGGATCGGTTCACCAGCCCAACGATTTCAGCGTCAGCGTGATGGTGATGCGCCAGCGCATGGCTCAGCCCCATGTTGCCCAGACCTGCGATGAGAACCCGGATCATTTGACTGCCCCCGAAGTAATGCCGCGGATCAGTTGTCGCGAGAAGATGACATACAGAACCATCACCGGCAGGATTGCCATGCTGAGCGCCGACAGAACCGCGTTCCAGTCGGTGACGAACTGTCCGATGAAAACCTGGCTGCCCAGCGTCAGCGTTTTGGTTTCCTCAGCTGGGGCCAGGATCAGCGGGAACCACAGATCGTTCCAGATCGGGATCATGTTGAACACGGCCACGGTCGCCATCGCAGGACGCACCAATGGCAGAACCAGCCGGAAGAAGATCGTATACTCGCTGAGCCCGTCAATGCGGCCGGCGTTTTTGAGATCATCGCTGACCTGGCGCATGAATTCGGACAGGATGAAGACGGCCAGCGGCAGACCTTGTGCGGTATAGACGAGGATCAGCGCCATCAGCGTGTTTACCAGCCCCGTCGCCACCATCATGTCGAGGATCGCAACTGTACCGATGCGGATCGGGATCATGATGCCCAATGCGAGGTAAAGCCCCATCAGAGTGTTGCCTTTGAACCGGTATTCGCTGAGCGCAAAGGCCGCCATCGCTCCGAACAGAAGGATGAAGAACAACGACGCTACGGTCACAATCATCGAGTTCTGGAAATACAGGAAGAAATCACCCTGTTTCATCACTGTCTGGTAGCCGATCATCGAGAATGTTTCTGCATCCGGCAGGGCCAGTGGTTCACGAAAGATCGCTTTTCGGGATTTGAAGCTGTTGATCACGATCACAAAGACCGGGAATAGCGCGATCAGCGTATACAGGATCAGCGCGCCGTGCATGGCGGCGATGTTGAAGGGGTTTCTGCGAGCTTTGTTCATGATCCCATCCCCCTCAGAACTGATACCGGCGGATACGGGTCTGGATTAGGAACAGGTAGATGCAGACCCCGGTCAGGATGATCGCAAACATGCCCGTAGCAATTGCCGATCCCATATGCGGATCACCCAGTTGCAACTGGAAGCCGAAGAAGGTGCGGTACATGAAAGTGCCCAGAATATCGGTTGAGAAATCCGGCCCTGCAAGCGCGCCCTGTGCAGCATAGATCAGGTCGAATGCGTTGAAGTTACCGACAAAGGTCAGGATCGAGATGATGCCGATTGATGGCAGGATCAGCGGGAGTTTGATTTTCCAGAAGGCGGCCATTCCGGTGATGCCCTCGACCTCGGCGGCCTCAAGAATTTCTTCGGGGATCGACAGTAGCGCGGCATAGATCAGCATCATTGGTATCCCGATGAATTGCCAGACCGAGACCAGCGCGAGTGTTGTCAGAGCGTACTCCTCTTTCCCCAGCCAGGGGGCATAGAGGGATTTGAGGCCAACCGCAGCCAGCATATCCGGCGCGATGCCCCAGATCGGGGACAGGATCAGCTTCCAAGCAAATCCGACGATCACAAAGGACAGGATTGTCGGGATGAAGATGGCCGAACGGTAGAATGCGGCAAAGCGCAATCGTGGATGGCTGAGCATCGCGGCCAATGCAATCCCGATGGGATTTTGCACCAGCATATGGATGAAGAAGAACCAGAAGTTGTTGCCCAATGCGTTCCAGAAGGATTCAGACCATAGTGGGTCGCCAAACAGGGTACGGAAGTTATCGAGGCCAACAAACACGCGGGTCTGGTCAACTTCGGTGTAAAGCGCCAACCGCAGCGTATTGAACAGTGGAAAGACCATGACGGCCGAGTAAACCAGCACAGCGGGTGCCAGAAAAACCACGATGTGCCATTTGATCCGGCTATTGCCCATGTCATGCCTCGAGTGTTCAGGGTGGCTCCGGCCTCACAGCCGGAGCCATTGGTGTCGTGAGTGGTTTACTGATGCGGGGCGTACCAGGTGGCCAGGCCATCCTGCAGTCGCTTGCCGGCGTCTTCAGGAGATTCCTCGCCCTTGATCACCTGAGCCGAGGCGTTCCAGGTTTCGTTCTCAAGGTTTGGTGTTCCGCGCGACAGGATCTGATAGGTCGAGCGGATGGTCGACCCACAATCTCCGCGCCAGCTGACGAACTCCTGCGCCAGTGGATCTTCCATGGGGACATCAAAGCTGGACAGCGAGAAGAAACCGGGCAGAGCATTCGCATAGATCGTTGCGAACTCTTCCGAGCCGACCCAATCCAGGAAAGTCCGGGCCGCTTCGGCATTCGGAGATGCGGCATTCAGGCCAATCGCGATATCAGTGTGATCGGAGATGTAGCAATCATCACCTGCTGCAGGAACTGGTGGTTTGAACGCACCCATTTCGAAATCGGCCAGATTGTTAAAGCCGCTGATTTCCCAGCTGCCTGCCGGGTAGATGGCGGCGCGCCCAAGCGTGAACAGGTTCTGGCTGTCGGGATAGGTCTGCGCCTCGTACCCGTCACCCAGATAATCGCCCCATTTTGCCAGTTGGCGATAAGGGGCAACCCACTGCTCGTCCGTCAGTTTCTGCGATCCATCGATCAGTCCCAGACGACCTTCTTCGCCTTTCCAGTAGTTCGGGCCGATATTGTTGTAGCCCATGGTGGCGGCTTCCCACTGGTCATTCGTACCCATGGCCATTGGAATGTAGTTGCCGTCTTCCTTGATCTTTTCGAGGACAGCAAAGAATTCTTCTTCGGTTTCCGGCACGGACAGGCCAAGCTCTTCGAAGGCGTCCTTGTTGTAGATGAAGCCGTGGATCACGGATGCCATGGGCACGCAGAACGAGGCCGAGCCGTCATCAGTCTGCCAGGCAGATTTTGCTACATCCGAGAAATTGGCCATTCCGCTCAGATCAGACAAATCCGCCAGATGCCCAGCCTCATACAGACCCAGCGAAGTATCAAACGGGCGGCAGGTAATCAGGTCACCGGCGGAACCGGCATCCAGTTTGGCATTCAGCGCGGCGTTGTACTCAGCCGGGGCGGAAGGTGTGAATTTGATCTTGATGTCAGGGTTTTGTGCCTCAAAAGCGGGAATGATCTTTTCCTGCCAAAGGGCAAGGTCGTCATTGCGCCAGCTTTCGATTGTCAGAACCGTTTCTGCCTGCGCGGCACCAGCCAGAGCTGAGGACGCAAGCAGAATTGCGCTTAGTGATGTTCTTTTCATGGTCTTCTCTCCCTAATGTTTTGTTCTGGTTTAAATTTGTGCAAGCGCCGGGCGCAGATGTCCGCCTGCGCTATCAAGCAATTGCTTTGCTTGCGTCAGATCTGTTGCCCCTGCGGCCAGCAGAACGGCTTGTTTCAGGTTGCCCGAGGCCTGATCCAGCGCCTCGCTTGCAGCGCGATCCGAGGCTCCGGTAATGTTCTGAACAATACCTTCAGCGCGCTGACGCAGTTTGCGATTGTCTGCGATGACATTGACCATCATGCCGTCATGGACATGCCCCAGTCGAATACCCATCAGGGTAGACATCATGTTCAACGCCACCTTCTGCGCCGTAGCAGCACCCATCCGGGTTGACCCTGCAATCATTTCTGGCGGTGTATCCAAAAAGATGGCGCAGTCGGCATGTTCGAACAGCAGGGCATCTTTGTTGTTGGCAATGCAGATGATCCGGGCGCCCGCTGCACGGGCATGCTGAACGAAGCCCACGGGATAGGGGGTGGAGCCACTTGCAGAAATGGCGATGACAGAGTCCCCTGGTTTGATCTTGGCTGTTGCGACCTTGGCTGTTTCCGCATCGTCTTCGGTATGACCGGGCATTTCTGCGCTGGTCGGCACTCCGCCAGCCATGCAGATGGCGATCGATTCAGGGGACAGCCCATATGTACCCGGCAGCTCGGCGCCATCCGCCAGCCCCATCAGGCCCGAAGAACCCGCAGCGACATAATAGATGCGACCGTTGTTTCTGATTGTTTCCGCAAGGATCGCTGCACCCGAGGATAGATCTTCAATGCAGTTGTCCAGACCGTTTAGGGCAGCCTTCTGCGCGTCGAGTAGGCGTACGAGAATGTCCGGGTCTGGACGCAGGTCCAGCCCTTCAGCTTCGTCTCGCAGCATTTCGGTTTGCGGCAGCATTTGCGGCGACATGTGATTCCCCTTTGGTGGAGTAATTAATACCTATATAATACCTTTTGTCTACCTCTTGCTTGAAAATAACGTAATTACCAAGAAAAATCACCAAAATAGCAAGATAAATGTGGCAAAGGTCTTTTTTTCATACAATAGGTATTGTAAAGGTATCTATATGGATGAGTCCTTCCCATATCTCATTGCAATTGATGGCGGCGGCACGCGCTGCCGTTTTGCCATGACTTCGCCTGCGGGGCGGATTGAGGTAATGCTTGGTAGCGCCAATGTTTTCTCGGATCGTGATGCAGCCGTGCAGACGTTGGTGGATGGTCTGGGTGCATTGGCCGGGCGGGCTGGGCTTCCGCATTCCGCGCTGTCGGACATTCCGGTTTATGCGGGGCTGGCCGGCGTCACTGATGCGAAAGTCGCGTCAGAAGTTGCGGACCGGCTGCCATCGCGGATTGTCGAGGTTGAAGATGACCGCAGATCAGCAGTCGTGGGTGCGCTGGGGACAATGAATGGGTCATTGCTTGGCGTTGGGACCGGTTCATTTTTGGCGCGTCAATATAATGGCGAGATCAGATTCATCGGTGGCTATGGACCGTTGATCGGAGACGAGGCATCGGGAAACTGGTTGGGTCTGCAACTTGTTCGGCGCGTCTTGCTGGCCATGGACGCAATTGCGCCGCACAGCCCACTGACCCGAGACATCAGCAAAAGGTTCAGCGATGATCCGGCGGAAATCGTCAGGTTCTCAGGGGTTGCGCGACCCGCTGAATTTGCCGAGTTCGCCCCCTTGATCATTTCAGCGGCGAAGGATGCAGATCAGGTCGCAGTGGAGATCATGCAAAGCGGTGCGGATTATCTGGTGGCTGGGTTGCGCGCACTCGGATGCGCCAAAGACGAACCCATCTGCGCAGTAGGTGGCGTGGCGCCACATTATGCAGATTATCTGCCGTCAGAAATGCGCGAGGCCTTAATAAAACCCAAAGGGACCGCAGTCGATGGGGCCCTGTTGCTGGCGGGTCAGTTGGCCGAGCGAGCGAAAGTGGAGGCAGAGTGATGGCAGATACCATCGAGAACTTCCTCAAATCCGACGACTGGATGCAAGACGCCACCGGTCCACGATATGTGCGCCTGCGCAAGCGGATCGAGGAGAGTATCGAAACGGGTCTGCTGGGCGAGAGTGCGCCTTTGCCTGCAGAACGGGAAATCGCCAATCTGACCGGCCTGTCGCGCGTTACGGTTCGCCGTGCGATGCAGGATCTGGTGGACAGGGGCATTATCATTCAGCGTCAGGGTTCCGGGAGCTTTGTTGCTGACGGCACGCCGAAGGTTGAGCAATCCCTGTCCCGGCTGACGTCGTTTACCGAAGACATGACCCGGCGCGGGCTGGATTCCTCCAGCGAATGGCTGGAGCGGGGTGTGCATACACCTTCTCCTGAAGAGGTGATGGCGCTTGCCTTGTCTTCGGGCGAAGCGGTTGCGCGGATCTCCCGCCTGCGCCGCGCCAACGACCGACCGATGGCGATCGAGCGCGCCTCACTACCGATCGATATTTTGCCAAAACCTCAATTGGTTGAATCCTCGCTTTATGAAGTTCTGGAACGCGATGGAAATCGTCCGGTTCGCGCATTGCAGAGGATTTCAGCCATCAATCTTGAAGACAACGACGCCGCCCTGTTGGGTGTTGAACCGGGAGCGGCTGGATTGCGCATTGTACGCACCTCATACCTGTCGAACCGCCGGGTCGTTGAGTTTACCCGATCCATATATCGCGGCGATGCCTATGACTTTGTGGCGGAACTGCGCTTGGCCAATAGCTAGGAAACAGCATGCAGCAACAGACCACCCGAATGCGTCGGGAAATCGATGAGATACCACAGGCCGTTGAGCGGCTGTTGGTTCAGGGTCAGAGCGATATCGCGGCCGTCGCCAATGTTGCGCGAGAGCTTGATCCAACCTTCATTGTGACGGTTGCGCGAGGATCGTCTGATCACGTGTGTACCTATCTTAAATACGCTTCCGAGATTGTGCTGGGGGTTCCGGTCGCGTCAGTCGGGCCATCCATTGCATCGATCTATGATTCCGTTCTGAAGTTGCAGCAAGGCTTATGCCTGTCAGTCTCACAATCCGGAAAAAGCCCCGATATCTTGGCCATGGCACGTAATGCGGGACGCGATGGGGCGTTAACTGTCGCGCTGACAAATGATGCAACCTCTCCATTGGCAGAGGCCAGTGCGCACCCGATTGATATTCACGCAGGACCTGAGTTGAGCGTTGCTGCAACCAAGACCTTTGTGACATCTGCTGTTGCCGGCCTGTGGTTGCTGGCAGAGTGGAGCAGGGACGACAAGCTGCTCGCGGCCATTCGGGCACTGCCAAAGCAGTTGGAAGCGGCAGCCAGGATTGACTGGCCCGAAGTCAGAGAGGCAATCGGAGCGCATCCATCGTTGTTTACTCTGGGGCGCGGGCAGGCCCTGGCCGTGTCACATGAGGCGGCTTTGAAGTTTAAGGAAACCTGTCAGTTGCATGCAGAAAGCTATTCTTCTGCCGAGGTGCTGCACGGACCGGTTTCCATCGTTCAGGAGGGGTTTCCTGTTCTGAGCTTTGCGGCAGCAGATGCCGCTGAAAATGCTCTGGCCGAAGTGGCGGATGCGATCAGCGCCAAGGGTGCGCGGGTGTTTGCCACAACTGACAAGGTGAAACGGGCGCTCAGGGTGGATCATGTGCGGACGGATCATGCGCTTGCCGACCCGCTGAGCCTTATCGTGTCATTCTATTCCATGGTAGAGGCGTTTGCAGCATCCCGAGGTATTGATCCAGATACCCCGCGCCATTTGAACAAGGTGACTGAAACCGTATGAGCCAGCAGCCGAGTGCCGTAATCGGTGCAGACATACTGACGCCTGAAGGTATCGTACGGGATCATGCTTTGCTGCATGACGCTGGCCGCATCGAGTCCATTGTGCCGAAAGCTGATCTTGGGGCTGGTGTCGAAGTTATCGAGCTCGACGGAGGTGTGCTGATCCCGGGTTTCGTTGACCTTCAGGTCAACGGCGGCGGTGGATTGATGTTCAACAATGCGCCGGATGTTGAGACGCTGCGCCGTATGGCTGAGGCGCATGCGCGGATCGGTGCCACTTCGATTCTGCCGACACTAATCACCGATACGCCCGAGATTACGGAACAGGCAATTGCGGCTGCCATAGAGGCCGTTGAAAACGGGGTGCCAGGTATCATTGGCCTCCACCTCGAAGGTCCGCATCTTTCCAGATCACGAAAAGGGGCACATGAAGCCAATCTGATCCGGCCAATGGAGCAAACGGATCTAGAACGACTGCTTGCAGCTGCACAGAAGCTGCCGGTTCTGAAGGTGACTGTGGCACCCGAGAGTGTCTCCGGTGAGCAGATCAGAACCTTGTCAGAGGCTGGGATCGTGGTGTCATTGGGCCACACTGATGCGAGTTATGAGGATTGTCGTGCCGCAGCTGAAGCTGGCGCGCGTTGCGTGACGCATCTGTTCAACGCGCAAAGCCAGATGGGCAATCGTGAGCCGGGCACTGTTGGTGCGGCACTTGCTTTGGGTGAATTGTCCGCTGGTCTGATCGCTGACACGATTCATGTTCACCCGGCCTCAATGTGCAATGCTATCCACGCAAAGAATGGACCGGGTCGCGTGTTTCTGGTCAGTGACGCCATGGCGACGGCGGGTTCAGACATCGCCAGCTTCAAGCTCAATGGCAGGGAAATATTGCGCAGCGAAAACCGGCTGACCTTGGCTGATGGTACGTTGGCCGGGGCGCATCTCGAGTTGTTGGATGCGGTGAAGAACGTTGCCCAACTGACCGATGTCTCATTTGAGACAGCTGTTGAAATGGCCAGTCGTATCCCTGCAGATTTGGTGCGGCAGCCGCATTTGGGTCGTCTCTCTCCGGGTGCTGCAGCAAACATTCTGCATATTGGTATTGACCGGACTCTGCAGGGTGTGTGGCAGAGCGGATAACAATTGGTGAGCTAATCTGACAACACCCTAGGGTTGGTCGAGTTGGCGGTGCAAGAGCTCGCCGTGTGGTTTCAGCTATGACGCTGCCGAGTATAAAGGTAGTGATCTTCGGGTTGCGTAAATCGGAAAAGGCGGACCTTTGACTCAGTACAGTGCGAAACGTTTGCCTCGGCAGATTGGTGCCTCAGGGTGGAATGCCATTCTGTCAACACAGACGTTTTTCCCGAAGCTTGAGCATAACATCTCTGCCGATATCACGATTGTAGGTGGTGGGTTTGCTGGCCTTACCGCTGCCCGGCGTCTGCACCAGCTTGATCCAACGCTGAGGGTTGTTGTTCTCGAGGCTGGTCGGTTTGCTGAAGGATCAGCCGGGCGGAACTCGGGGTTCATGATTGATCTGCCTCATGATCTGAGTTCGGATAACTACGCGGGAGAAACGTTTGAGGATGATAAACACACCATCGCATTGAATCGGCAAGCCATCGCTTTTGCGACGCAGGTTGCTGAAGAATGCGCGTTGACGGATGAGATGTTTGATTCCTGCGGAAAGATCAATGCTGCAGCGACGCGGGCAGGGGACAGGCACAACCGCGAATTTGCAGCCTATCTTGACCGGCTGGGTGAGCCGCATACGCTTTATGACCGTCGTGAGATGCAGGAGATCACAGGCAGCACGCACTATCGATCAGGGCTGTTTGCGCCCGGTACCGTGATGATTCAGCCTGCCGCCTACATCAGGGCCTTGTCAGTGCAGTTGGCGCAGAAGGTTGAGTTGTTTGAAAACTCTCCGGTTACAGGTTTTCAAAAGGAAGGTGCGGGCTGGTTGGTCGAAACGCCAAATGCCCGTGTTTCAACAGGTCGAATTATTCTGACCAACAATGGTCATTTGGAGAGTTTCGGTTTCTATCAACGCCGTTTGATGCACATCTGCCTTTATGCCTCGCTGACCCAATCGCTGACGCCTGAGCAAATCAGCAGGTTGGGTGGTCAGCCACGCTGGGCCGCCACGCCCGCAGATCCGATGGGAACATCAGTGCGCCGTGTTTCTGGCAGCTATGGTGACCGAATTCTGATCCGTAGCTGTTCGAGTTTTCATCCGACGCAGGAAACGACCAATATGCGTTTGCGCAATGCTGGCTGGGTCCATGATCGCAAGTTCAGCGAGAGGTTTCCTCAGCTCGCGGATGTCAGGATGGAGCACCGCTGGGCCGGAATGCTGTGTCTGAGCCGAAATGGATCAGCGGCTTTCGGAGAGCTGGATTCAGGTGTGTTTTCCGCGTGCTGTCAGAACGGGTTGGGCATTGCCCGCGGCACTCTGCAAGGGATGGGAGTTTCTGAACTGATATTGCAGGGGGGATCACAGATCGCGGGTCATTTCCTTGCTCAGCCGATGCCGCCCCGATTGCCGCCGGAGCCGTTCGGATCGCTTGGGGCAAACAGCTATCTGATTTGGAAAGAGTGGCGGTCGGGAAAGGAGTGATTGCTGCTCCAATTGGTCCAGAAATCTGACGACGGTTTGGAAACCGGATGTGATGGTTTCACCTACCGAGACCAATCCTGCCCGGGGAAGTAGATGCGGATAATCCGCATTTCGCCTTGGGCAAATTCAGCAAGAATTGTCGCCTGGCGCTTGTAGCCGAAAGTCCGAATTTGCGATTGCACCGGATGCGCGGTTCCAATGAGCGCGCCCCCTTCGGCAATTTTTTCAAGCCAGTCGAAAAGTGCATCTACCCAGGCTGTGGCAAATGCCCGACCACGCTCACTCATCAGATAACGCGCGCGGCGTTTGATATCGGTGCTGGCCCTTGCTGTGAAAACAAGTTTGTTAGGTGTCACTGGTCAGAGCGCCCAGAATATCCCGTTTCGCTGCATCTGCGCTCAACAGTCTTTCACCATTCCTCTGACTTTCCAGATATTCGGCGATGTCATGATCGATCTGGCGGGCATCCGGGACCATCCCACGCGACAGGAATTCGCGCAAAGCGGTGCGCACAACCTCAGAAACAGACGCATAGTCGCCCGTGGCAATGCACGCATCAATTTCTGCAGCGTGGTGATCCGTAAGTGAGATACTGACGTTTTTCATATCTCATATAATAGTATTAAATCATATCGACGCCAAGCCCTGCCTGTGATCTGATCTTTCAGATCTTTGTTCTGTCAGGATTTATTAGGCGCTTGGTGATCCGCAACCGTGACCTTGCTCCAGACGCAATCATGGTCTGACAGAGGTTTTCCGTTCTGGTCGAGCGAAGACAGAGCGCCCTTATCCACACAAGTCAGATCACGGCCTGCGATCCAGTCGAGCTTCATGACCCGGTCCGGGTGCGGGCTGATCAGACTGGGCCGGGTTGTCGGCCCATCGGCGGTAAAACCCCAATTGTAACCGCGCTCTTCAGCCAGTTCGAACAATGTCTCATGCCGCCAGTCAAAATCGGGCGGCAGGTGATTGCCGGTATTCAGATCGCCGCCAACCAGGATCGGCATATCTGGTGCAAACTGGTCGAGAGCATTCAACAGGGCCAGAAACTGTTCATGGCGGTGCGCAGCTGCAGCATTGCTTTCCAGATGGGTGGAAACGAAACACACGGGTCCATTGGCTGTCGGAATGACGGCTGCGATAGCCATGCGACCCCCGACCCGGGGTTGATCGGGGTCGGCAGCGCCTGCATCTGCAGCAAACCAGTGTCCATGATCATCGAGGCGGATCAACGCTGTGCGCTCGAAAGGCGCAGAGGACAGGATCGCATTGCCGTGCCATCCAAGAGCGTTAAAATTGTCGGAACAGAATGCACGTTCTGTCGGTCCGCCCAAATCCAGTTCGTGGAATTCGACGCCAAAGGCGTAGGCCATATCCAAAGCGGAAGCCATGGCTTCGGTCGTGTGCCGTTGACCTGTTCTTGCCATGCCGTGATCGACCTCGGAGAGCAGGACCACATCCGGGGCGATATTGCTGAGGTGATCGGCTGTTTCTTCCGGGAACAGGCAACGTTCGACATTCCAGGCCGTCACAGTGAAATTGCCGGGCAGTTTCTTGGATGATGCCTCGCCCCCCGTTTGCAAAGCATTCATGGCAGGCAGATCGGACAGCAGTGCACGATGGGCCTCGGCCGTTCGAGGTGCTGTCAAAATCCGTTCGCGCTGTTCCGGTTTGATCGCGAGTAGCGCGCTTACTGTGGTTGTGATCAAAGAACTTTTCCCGATTCAACATCAAACAGACGCAGGGCGTCGGGTTTCAGACGAACCCGGGTCTCACCGATTTCAGCCGCATGGTCCTTGCCTATGAGGACGGTGAAGGACTGACCACCCAAATCACCATGCAACAGCCGGTGGGCTCCGAGCTCCTCAAGGATGTCGACCCGGAAAGGAACTGTACCTTGCTCGTCAAGCACCACGTCCTCGGGGCGAATGCCCAGTGTAACCGGACCTGTGTTGGAGGCCGAGGCTGGCATCAGCCCTTCGTACCCGTTGATTTTTACCTGTCCCTGTTCCACTTGCGCGTCGATCAGGTTCATGGGTGGCGCACCCATGAACGAGGCAACAAAGGTCGAGGCCGGGTTGTGATAAATCTCGGATGGCGTGCCGATTTGCTCGATCCGCCCAGCGTTCAGAACGATGATGCGGTCGGCCATAGTCATCGCTTCGACCTGATCGTGGGTGACGTAGACGGCCGTGGTTCCAAGGCGGCGTTGCAGAGCCTTGATCTCGATCCGCATCTGGTTGCGCAGCTTGGCGTCAAGGTTGGACAAAGGTTCATCGAACAGGAACAGTGACGGATCGCGGACCACCGCCCGACCCATGGCGACGCGCTGACGCTGACCACCCGACAATTGCGCCGGTTTGCGGTCCAGATACTCGGTCAGGTTCAGCATCTTTGCCGCGTCCTGTACCTTGGTGTCGATCTCACTTGCCGATGTTCCGCGGTTTTTCAGCCCGTAACCGATGTTTTTGCGGACTGTCATATGCGGATACAAAGCGTAGTTCTGGAACACCATCGCAATGTCCCGGTCCGCTGGGTCCACGTCATTGACCACCCTGTCGCCGATTTTCAGCGTCCCTTCGGTAATATCTTCCAAGCCAGCGATCATGCGTAGCAGGGTGGACTTGCCGCAGCCCGACGGGCCGACCAGAACGACGAACTCGCCATCGTGAATAGTGAAGTTGGTGGTCTCAACCGCCTGAAAGCCGTTTGGGTAGACCTTGCGGATGCCCTCTAAAGAAACTTGAGCCATGCGCGTATTCCTTATTTATCGGATTCTGTGAGGCCCTTGACGAACCAGTTTTGGAAGAAAACGACGATCGCCACCGGCGGGATCATCGCGACGATGGCCAGTGCCAAAGCCTGCCCGTGTTCGGGGATCTGACTGTCGGTGTAGGACAGCACGATCTGTTTGATGCCGCGGACCAGCGTGAAGAAGCTTTCATCCGTGGTGATCAGCGTCGGCCACAGATACTGGTTCCAGCCAAAGACGAACATGATGATGAAGATTGCCGCGATCATGGTTCGGCTGAGGGGCACGAGGATGTCGATAAAGAACTTCCACGGCCCCGCGCCGTCGATCCGGGCGGCCTCGGCCAGTTCCTCGGGCACGGACATGAAGAACTGCCTGAAAAAGAACGTACCGGTTGCCGACGCGATCAATGGGACGATCAGGCCGGTGTATGTGTTCGATAGACCAAGTTTCTGGATCGCTTCGTAAGAGGGCAGGATGCGCACCTCAAGCGGCAGCAGCAAAGTGGTGAAGATCACCCAGAAGGCCAGCGTAGCAAAGCGGAGGCGGAAATAGACGATGGCATAGGCGGCCATCATCGAAATCACGATTTTGCCTACCGCAAAGCCGATGCCCAGAATGAACGAGTTCATCAGCATAAGTGTGCCATCGACCGTCTGGGTAAAGCCGCCCTTTTCGAACATGGCGGCGTTGAAGTTCTTGCCCAGTTCGTCACCCAATGTCAGTTGCAGGCCCTCTCGGTGAATGGTGACCGCATCGTGGCTGGCCGTGGTCAGGGCCAGAAGGGGCGGTAGCATCATCAACAAAGCGCCAAGGATCAGAACGGTATGATCCCCAATCGCCTCCCATTTGATCCGGCGCGGGCGATGAACAGTGACAGGTGTTTCAAGGGTGGTGTCAGCCATTGTCAGCCCTCTCAAGTGTAGTGAATCCGGCGTTCAACCAGCCGGAACTGAAAGACAGTCAGGATCAGAACAAGAACCATCAGAACTACGGATTGTGCCGATGATCCGCCAAGGTCATTGCCTCGGAACCCGTCCAGATAAACCTTGTAGACCAGCGTCATCGGGTTATTGCCCGGTTCGCCCTTCATCAGCGAGTCGATGATGCCGAACGTGTCGAACAGCGCGTAGGTGATGTTGATGATCAACAGGAAGAACGCTGTTGGGGCCAGCAGAGGGAAGGTCACTTCCCAGAAACGCCCGGTGGCCGAACGGTTGTCGATCATGGCTGCCTCTCGCACAGAGCGCGGAATGGATTGCAGGCCAGACAGGAAGAAGATGAAGTTGACCGGGATTTGCTTCCAGACGGCGACGATGATCATTGCCGTTGCAGTGGCATTGTAGTCCACGCCCAGTTTGAAATCCCAGCCGAACATCTGAAAGAACTTGGTCATGGGGCCGGTGCTTTGGTCAAAGAACAAGATGCCCAGAAACCCTGCGACAGGTGGCGCAATCGCATAAACCCACATCAGCAGCGTGCGATAGGTTTTGGCCCCCCGGATTACCTTGTCGGCTTTGACCGCCAGCAACAGGGCGATGGCCAGCGAGAAGAACGTGACCAGTACCGAGTAGATGATCGTAAACCCAGCGACGCGTTTGTACTGATCGTTGCCCAAGAGGGAGGTGTAGTTTTCGGCGCCGACAAAGGTCGATCCGAACCCGAACGGGTCCTGGAGAAAGAAAGAGGATTGCAGTGCCCAGCCAGCGGGCCAATAAAAGAAGATGGCGATGATCATCAACTGAGGCAGCAGCAGCGCCACAGGAAGCCAGATATTTTCGAAGCCCGCGCGTTTCATGAGTGGTCCATTGCGAAAAAGAGAGATGGCCACGCCGTGACAGCGTGACCATCCTGGGGGTGATCCAGTGTTTAGCTCTGGGTCTTGGAGAAGCGGGCCAGCAGTTCGTTGGCTTCGGCTTCGATGGTCTTGAACGCGGTTTCCACATCAGTTTCACCGGTCAGGATACGACCATATTCGCGGTTCATGATGTCCCGGATCTGGACATAGAAGCCCATGCGGTAACCCTTGGTGTTGTCACCGGCTTTGGCCTGCAGCTGGTTTACGCCTACTTCGGCGGCTGGGAAGCGGTCGTAGTGGCCGTCTTTCTTGGCCGCTTCGTATGCGGCTTCGGTGATCGGAACGTAACCGGTTTCCTGATGCCAGAAATACTGAGTCTCAGGCGAGGTCAGGAAACGGAAGAATTCGGCGGCTGCTTTGTTTTCTTCATCCGACTTGCCCGACATGGCGAACAGGGCAGCACCACCAATGAAGGTCTGGGTTGGCTCGGTTGTGACAGCTTCCCAATAGGGCAGCTCGGTCGCGCTGAACTCAAACGGCAGGTCTTTCTGCAGCAGTCCGCCAAAGGAACCGGACGAACCCAGCCACATGGCAACTTTGCCTTCTTCGAACGGCTTGGCGTTGTCACCCCAGCCGGTGCCATACCATTCGAACAGACCGTTTTCTTTCCATTCGGTTACGGCAGTGAAGTGCGCTTTGATCGCGTCGTTGTTCACCAGGATCTGGGTGTCGTTGCCGTCATAGCCGTTGTTGTTCGTCGCAAACGGCAGGTCGTGGCGCGACATGAAGTTTTCGGTGAAGATCCACGGCAGGTGTGACTGGCTGAGTGCAATGTAGCCTGCATCTTTCAGGGCAGGTGCCGTGGTGGATTGGAACTCTTCCCACGTCTTTGGTGGGGTGACGCCTGCTTTTTCGAGTGCGTCGACATTATAGTACATAATGGGCGTCGACGAGTTGAACGGCATGCCGATCATCTTGCCGTCGCTGTCGGCATAGAAGTAGCGAACGCCGGCGATATAGTCGTTGATGTCGAACTCAACGCCGTTGCTGGCCAGCAGGTCCTGAACAGGAATGGTTGCACCTTTGGCACCGATTACGGTGGCGGCACCGGCGTCAAACACCTGCATGATGTTGGGCTGCTCGCCCGCGCGGAAGGCGGCGATGCCAGCAGTCAGCGTCTCTTCATAGCTGCCTTTGTATACGGGGGTGATCTTGTATTCGTCCTGCGAGGCGTTGAAATCCTCGGCGATCTTGTTGACGGTCTCTCCCAACTGGCCGCCCATTGCATGCCACCAGGTGATTTCGGTTTCGGCGAAGGCGGTGCCTGCCATCAAGGCAAAGGCGGCGGCGGTGGTGCTGAACTTCATGTTAAGCATCTCGGTACTCCGGTTTTCGCGCCCAATACAGGGCGTCGGTGAGGATGCAGAACATCCTCAGAATATAAGGGAAAAGACCCCGTTGCAGCAGTGTTTGCAGAAATGCGGCAGCCGCATCTCTGGTCGAACGCGCACCAGATGTGCACACGCGTTCACATAGCCGGTTAGCGTGACAGTCTTGTGAAGCTTTTGTTTGAGAATCTTGACAAATTCACCGTGCCTCGATGAGACGTTGTATATGAGCGAAGACAGTCCAAAACACCGTCGCGTGACGGCACAAACAGTGGCCGACATGGTTGGCGTATCGCGATCCGCGGTTTCTCGTGCCTTTACGCCAGGCGCTTATGTCGATGCGCAGAAACGAAAGCGGATACACGCTGTTGCGGCAGAGCTTGGATATCAGCCCAATGCATTGGCTGCCGGGTTGCAGGGCGGTCGGTCGCGACTGGTTGCCATATGTGTGGGCAATATGCGCAGCGCTTATGACACTGCTTTTGTCAGCCGGCTCGTGGGAAAGCTCAACGGAATGAAGCGCTGGCCCATTCTCATTGATGGCAGCGACAATAACTCCAGATCTGCGATCGAAGATGTATTGCGGTATCCGCTGGACGCCCTGATTGTCAGAGGCGGCAGCATGTCTGCCGAGATGGTTGGGCAATGCACCAAGCTGGGTATTCCGATGATATCGTCAGGCCGCCCGATTGACGCGCCCGGTGTCGATAACGTTTGTTGCCGGAATGCCGATGGCACGATGATGATGACACGGATGTTGCTGGAAAAGGGGCGTCGGCGTTTTGGGTTCATCGCAGGTCCTCAGGACTTTTATTCTTCGGGTGAGCGGCGGAATGGAGCTGTGAGTGCTCTGGAAGAAGCTGGTCTGGAACTGGAGGCTGAAGTACAGGGAGACTACACCGTTGAAGGTGGTTACCAATCGGCATCGGAAATTCTAAAGAGGGCGCCTGGTATTGACGCATTGATTTGCGCCAATGATGCGACGGCTTTTGGGGCGTTGTCCGCAACACAAGACAACGGGCTTGATATTCCCGGCGATATTTCAGTGGTCGGATTTGACGATGTGTCGATGGCAAGCTGGCCGCAAATGTGCCTGACCACAGTTCGCAATCCCATTAACGCATCAGTCGATGAAACCATTGCCTTGCTTGAGCACCGCCTGACCAATCCGGGCAGAGCATCGCAGACTGTGTTTGTTGATCCGGAAATCGTACTTCGGAAGACCCACTAAGCACTGCTCCGCTGCGCAGCATGTCAGCTTGGAACGAGGCGACAGTACAGCTAAGAGTTGATCTGTGCCAATCTGCAATCGGCAGACTTCAGCTTGTCTCAGATGGCAATGGGTGTCGCATCTCACTTCAATACGCCAGAGGTGCCATCTCTGCCGGTAGGTTCGCTGCACTGTGCCCATGTCTTTGCTGACAAAGGGCATTTTCTCGCGGATGCTGGTGTGGGAACTTGCTTTTCTTCGACGTTATGCAGGTGTTGTTTCGCCGCAATCACTCGATGGGACCATTTGACAATCACGGTTGCGCATCTTCTAACATGTGTTGTAACAGCCGACCAACTTTGCGTCTTGGATGCCGGAGGTATAGCCACTGCCGAGGTCACCCACAGACTCGCGGCCAGAGTGGAGATTGACTAAAAGTGATATCAAAGTGATACAGCTGGGCGCGCATCATGGACGTTGTAACAGGCGTCAATCATCCGGATAAAGAACGATAGTCGAAGCCTTCTTTCTTGCAGGTATAAGAGGGTTTTTACGAGAAAATTTAATGTACTGCACCCGAAGTGGAGGGTCCTGTGAAAGTTACACAAACCGAGTTGCCCGGAGTTCTGTTGTTAGAACCCGCCCGTTTTGGCGATGAGCGCGGCTTTTTCTCAGAAAGCTGGAACCGCAAAACGCTGCTCGCTGAAGGAATCGACATCGATTTTGTGCAGGATAACCATTCACTTTCAGCGACCGTGAATACTGTGCGGGGGCTGCACTTTCAGTCACCTCCACATGCACAGGCCAAACTGGTCCGCTGCGGTCGTGGCCGGTTGTTCGATGTTGCTGTCGATGTCCGTAAGGGGAGCCCGACCTATGGCAAGTGGATCGGGGTTGAACTCAGCAGTGAAAACGGCAGGCAGTTGCTGATACCCGAAGGTTTCCTGCACGGCTTTGTCACGCGCGAACCTGATACCGAAATCGTCTATAAATGCACAGATTATTATGCGCCGGAATGTGACGGGTCCGTTCGTTTTGACGATCCTGATATCGGGATCGACTGGGGTCTGACGGCTGATGCTGTTCTGTCTCAAAAGGACAAGGATGCGACTTTGCTGAAAGACTTTGACAGCCCATTTGAATACGAGGAACGAACATGAAGCTACTGATCACCGGCGGCGCAGGGTTCATCGGTTCAGCTGTTGTGCGTTTGGCCATCAGCAGGGGCCATGAGGTTATCAATCTTGATGCGCTGACTTATGCGGGGCGCCTCGAGAATGTAGCGCCAGTAGCGGACAGCCCGCTTTATCATTTTGAACAGGCCGACATCAGAAACCGGGCTGATTTGGATCGGGTTTTTGCAAAGCATAGCCCAGATGCAGTGATGCACCTTGCCGCTGAAAGTCATGTTGACCGTTCTATTGATGGTCCGGGCGATTTCATCGAAACCAATGTGACCGGCACCTATAACATGCTCGAGGCTGCGCGCAGCTATTGGGTGGGGCAGGGGCGCCCAGACGATTTCCGCTTCCATCATATCTCGACGGATGAGGTCTATGGCTCGCTTGGTGAAGATGGAATGTTCACCGAAGAAACCCCGTATGATCCGCGCAGCCCGTATTCGGCATCAAAAGCATCATCCGATCATCTGGTTCGCGCCTGGCATGAGACTTACGGTCTGCCAGTGGTTCTGACCAACTGCTCCAACAACTACGGTCCTTACCATTTCCCCGAAAAGCTGGTGCCGAAAGTGATCCTCAATGCCATTTCCGGCAAAGAGATACCGGTTTACGGTCAGGGATTGAACGTTCGTGACTGGCTTTACGTCGAAGACCACGCAGACGCGCTGTTGTGCGTTCTGGAAAAAGGCAAGCTTGGTCGCAGCTACAATATCGGTGGTGAAAACGAACGATCCAACATCGAGCTGATAGAAACGATCTGTCGGTTGCTGGATCAAAAGCGCCCGGGTTCGGAACCTTATGAGAAGCTGATCACCTTTGTCACCGATCGCCCGGGTCACGATGCCCGTTATGCGATTGATCCCGATCGTATTCGCACCGAGCTGGGCTGGCGCCCGTCGGTTACTGTCGAGGAAGGTCTTGAGCGTACCATCGATTGGTATCTGGCAAACGAGGACTGGTGGCGTCCGCTCCTGGATCGCGAAGGCGTTGGCACAAGGTTGGGGCACGGCTGATGGCTGCTCCACTCCTCGTATTCGGCAAAACCGGACAGGTTGCGCATGAACTGACTTCGTTGGCGCCCGACGCGGTATTCCTGCCCAGATCTGCTGTCGATCTGTCAGATCCCGAGGCTTGTGAAGCGGCAATCCGCCAACACACGCCGCGCGCAGTGATAAACGCGGCTGCCTATACTGCCGTGGACAAGGCCGAAGAAGAAGACGCACTCGCTCATGTCATCAATGGCGAGGCACCTGTCGCCATGGCGCGTGCAGCCGCCGCGCTTGGTTGTCCGCTGGTACATATTTCTACCGATTATGTCTTTGACGGGCAGGGTGAGACCCCGTGGTCTCCGATCGATCCGGTGAACCCGCAAAATGCGTATGGCCGGTCCAAATTGGCAGGGGAGAAAGGTATCGCCGCTTCGGGCGCTACATATGCCATTTTGCGTACGTCCTGGGTGTTCTCGGGACATGGCAACAATTTCCTCAAAACCATGTTGCGGCTTTCAGAGACGCGCGATGCGTTGTCGATTGTGGATGACCAGATCGGTGGACCAACGCCAGCCCGCGCCATTGCCCAGGCCTGCCTGGCGATTGCCGAGCAGCTATGTGAAGATTCCGGCAAGAGCGGGATCTACCATTTCTCTGGCGCGCCCGATGTCAGCTGGAAAGATTTCGCCAGCGAGATTTTCAGCATTGCCGGTCGCACCGTTGATGTCACCGGGATTCCGACGGCGGATTATCCGACGCCTGCCACCCGCCCGATGAATTCGCGCATGGACTGCAGTACGACTGAGGCCGTGTTTGGCGTGCCACGTCCGGATTGGCGCGATGCAACACAGACCATTGTTGGACAACTGCGGCAGAAGGGTGAGATTTCATGAGCGCCTTCTCAAAAATCCGATTAGCCTCAAGGAGCGAAACGTGACAGATCGCAAAGGTATTATTCTGGCCGGTGGTTCCGGAACACGGCTGTATCCGATCACAATGGGCATCTCAAAGCAGCTTTTGCCGCTCTATGACAAGCCCATGATCTATTATCCGATTTCGGTGCTGATGCTGGCTGGCATTCGCGAGATTGCGTTAATCACCACGCCTCAGGATCAGGAACAGTTCAAGCGGACGCTGGGGGATGGCAGTCAGTGGGGCGTTTCTCTGACATATATCGTACAGCCATCGCCTGATGGTCTGGCGCAGGCGTATCTGCTGGCAGAGGATTTTCTGGATGGTGCGCCCTCCGCTCTGGTTCTGGGCGACAACGTCTTTTTTGGTCATGGATTGCCGGATATTCTGGCAGAGGCTGACAGTCAGCAAGACGGCGGCACGGTGTTTGGCTATCACGTGACTGACCCTGAGCGATATGGTGTCGTCAGCTTTGACGAGAACGGCTCGGCCGTGGAGATCATTGAAAAGCCGGAAGTGCCCCCATCGAATTATGCGGTGACAGGACTGTATTTCCTGGATGGCGATGCGCCAAAGCTTGCGCGTGAGGTGAAGCCGTCTGAGCGGGGCGAGCTTGAGATTACCACTTTGCTCGAGATGTATCTGGAGGCTGGTAAGCTGACCGTTAAGCGGATGGGGCGCGGTTATGCCTGGCTCGATACGGGCACTCATGCCAGTTTGCTGGATGCCAGCAATTTCGTTCGCACACTTGAGCAGCGACAGGGTTTGCAGACCGGCTGTCTTGAGGAAATCGCCTTCAGTCAGGGATGGATCAGCGCAGATGACATCGCAAAACGCGCTGAGATGTTCAAGAAGAATGCATATGGCCGGTATCTGGCTAATCTGAATGAGCCAAACTAGTCCGTGCCGTCGGGGCGGATTTGGTTGCTAAGTACTCAATAAGGCCCGCAATTTTTGCGGGCCTTTTTTGATAATCCGCAAGGACTGCAGATCTGGTTTGTCGTGATGGGTTCTGTCCTGGTTGCCCCTCCTGAAGGCAGCTACGGATCCAGTCACATCGTATCTTTATTTGTTGCTTCTGCTGACGTGGTCAGTTCTGACTGCAGAACTCAGGTTCTTGTAGCCAATGGGGTGTTAGTTTTCCGAGAACTTGGTGACCTATTGAACTTTGGTGACGGCTGTGCGGCATGGACACGTGCCTGAATTCAGGTTCTTCTGAAACAATACTGATTATCGTCAATATTGACAATTTACTGTGACCAACTATGTTTAACTCTGACAAATGATGGAATTTCGATGCCGCGACCAAGTTTGAAAACACAACGTTCCGAGGAAATTCTGAACGCGTATATGACGTGTGTTGCACGTTTTGGGCTTGAAGGTGCCACGCAAGAAAGAATTGCGGAAGAGGCGGGAGTAAAGCGCCCTTTGCTGCGTCACTATCTGGGCAATCGAGATCAAATGATCGAGGCGCTTAATGAGCATGTGGTCGGGACATTCAATGCACTGACGGGAGAGCTGGATCAGGTATTGCAGTACATTGAAACCAGCGATCAGTTGGTCGAAGTCCTGTTCGCCAGCGATGGTGCTATCGATCCACGACTGATGACCGTTTGGCAATCTCTGACTGCATCCGTTGGGGATTACCCGTCCCTTGCTCAACCACTATTGGAGACCATGGTGCGGTTTTTGGCAGTGCTGGAAGAGACATTGAAACGAACATGCCCCGATGCAGATGCCGAGCGCGTTCGCGCTGTGGCGCAGGGCGTATCTTCGATTTTTGTATCATTTGACTCTCTGTCACCCCTGAAACCACCAGAGACATGGCGCGACGAGCTGAAAAGCGCGGCCCTCTTGCTGACAAGCAGTCTGGAACCAAAAAAATAGAGCTTTGGCATATCAAAACACATGTCATCGATCCTGGCTGAGGAGCCATTAAATGACCCGAATGTACCACCGTCTGCCGGTTGAGGCATACACCTCACAGGATTGGTTTGATGAAGAACAACGCCTGATATTCTCGCGGACATGGCGCTTTGCCGGGCTGGCCGAGGACGTTCCTGAGCCCGGGCATTATATCTCGGTGCAGGCGGGTCTGAACAATATCTTTATCGTGATGGGGCGGGATCGTCGTTTGCGCGCGTTTCACAACATTTGCCGCCATCGCGGCACTCAGTTGATCCGCGCGGTGGGCAAAACACAAAAGGCTCTGACCTGCCCCTATCACGACTGGACATATGACCTGGAAGGCAACCTGATTTCGGTGCCAGATGAGGCCAGAGAATTCCCGAACGGTGTTGACAAGAAGTGTTTTGGTTTGAAACCGGCGAGTGTCGATATCTGGCGGGGAATGTTGTTCGTACATCCGGACCCAGATCCGCCATCTCTGGCAGAATGGTTTGGCGCGGTTGACCCGTATCTCGGACCTCACAAACCGGAAGAATTGGTCGAATACCCGGATTCAGCCAGCTCGTATGAGATCAGGGCGAACTGGAAGATCGTCGTCGAGAACTATATCGATGTCTATCACCTGAGCCATCTGCATTCGAATACGTTGTATATGTATGATCACGCCAAGGCCGAGTATGGCTGGAAAGGTCCGCATTATCATTTCTGGGAACCGCCGGCGCCAGACTATGCGGAAGATCTGGAAAACAACCTGCCGTTTCCGCGTGTCATCCCCAAACCGCACACCGGCGCATGGGTGCCCATGTTGTTCCCGGGTATCGGTATTGGTGCGAGTGAGGAAAGCTGGAATCTGTTCATCATCACGCCATTGGCACCTGATCTGACGCGAATCCAGAACCGAAGCAAGCTGGCTAACGTCTCGGGCTGGGAATTCCAGAAGCAACAATGGAACAGCTGGGGCTTCTGGAAGGGTTTTGGTGGGCCCAAATACGAAGGCGATGACGCCATGGATGAAAACGATCCGATGGCGTCGGGTGATTTCACCGCCGAGGATATCTATGCCTGTGAACAGCAGCAGAAATCCCTGTATAGCCCGTATCTGGAAATCGGGCCTTCCGCCGTTGGCGAAAGTCCGATTACGAACCATCAACAGGCAATTCTGGATTTCATGAAGGCGCAAGAGGCGTCTTGAGGTAACTGAAATACTGCGAGTTTATCAGGCTGATTGTTCAACTCGCTTTGTTGCCGGTCTTGAACTTTAGATGGGGTAGCCATGATACTGTTTTTTCTTTCTAACCTGATCTTTCTGGCCAGCTTTGTCTGGTTGATGCTGAGCGGTGCCGGCCTTGTCATGTGGGCGGGGTGGGTTGTCGCCTGGTTTGCTGTCGACTACGCGGTCATGTGGATTACCGGATATGAACCGCCCAACTGGATCTGGGGCGCAATTCTCGCGGTGCTGGGCGGCCTTTGGGTGATGTTAGGTGCAGGATACGTTGCATGACAGCCGCATTCTTCAAACTGACTGTGAGTGACATTCGTGAGGAAATTGGCGGTGACGCGACAAGCGTAATCCTGACCGTTCCGGAAGAGGCGTACGATCAGTTTCAGTGGCAGGCGGGGCAACATCTGCCGTTGCGGTTCATGATCGACGGGCAGGAGCATCGCCGCTGTTACACGATCTCGAACCCGCCGGGTGAAAATCTGCGTATTACCGTCAAACGAACCAAAGGTGGTGTGGTTTCAAACTATGTGGCTGATCGGCTGGCAGTTGGCGATATCGTTGAATCTCAGAGGCCGGATGGACGGTTTGTTCTTGAACCGGGACCGTTGAAACGACGCACGCATTATTTCTTTGGTGCAGGCAGTGGTATCACCCCACTATATGCGATGATCAATGCAGTACTGACTGATGAACCTTATTCGGTTGCGTATCTGATTTATGGCAACAAATCCCACAAGAGCATCATCTTTCACGAAGAACTTGATGCACTGGCGGCAGAATACCCTGAACGTTTCACTGTTCGGCACATTCTGTCCTCGCCTTCGATGTGGACCTGGTTTTCACCATGGCGCTCTGGTCGGGTAGATGCCGAGGCGATCGCGGCTGCGATCGATGAGACACCGCCAGTCGCGCAGAACGTACAATATTGGATCTGTGGACCAGGGGAAATGAACAAGGCAACTCGAGCTGCATTGCTGGCGATGGACGTGCCTGACAACCGTATTCACTTGGAAAGCTTTGGTGGCGCAGGCGCCATTGACACAACGGTCAAAGGCATCGCGGCAACAGCTTCGATTACTTTGGACCGTCAGGAGCATACGGTTCAGGTTGCTGCGGATCAAACCGTGCTCGAAGCAGCCCTCGCTGCGGGTTTGCGTCCAGACTATAGCTGTCAGTCGGGCGTTTGCGGAAGTTGCAGGGCGAGGTTGAAAAAGGGCAAGGTCCATATGCGTGCGCAGATGGCCTTGGATGACGAAGAGATCGCGCGCGGAGAAATCCTGACCTGTCAAAGCGTTGCTGAATCGGATGCGCTTACAATCGAGTACCCCTAAGTTTCGGGCTTGCGGGTGAGTGGTTTTCGGTCGTCCTGATCCAGAATCCAACATTGGGTGCCTTCGAACACGGCGGCAGTAAGCGCATGCCCGTATCCAGCACCCGTATCCAGATTGATCCGGTTGCCATGATGTTCGGGCATGGCAACATGGGTATGACCATGGACGACGACTTGGGGGTGTGGCTCGCGGTAGGTCAGAAACTCGTCGCGGATCCAGATCAGATCGTCGGGATCCTGTTGATCCAGTGCGATACCGGGTCGAATACCGGCATGCACAAACAGAATCCCATCTTCCTGATGAAAGGACTTCAGCCCTGCCAGAAATTCCAAATGCGCTTTAGGTACGGCGTTTCTAGCCTGGGAATGTACCTGATAGATCCGGTCGCCTTCAGCAACGTCCATCCCATAGGATTTCAGCGTTTCGATTCCTCCGATCCGGGGGTGAAGCCAGTGGTATCCGACGAATAGACGGGCATCGTTGCGAGGATATTCTTCCATGAACATGGAACACATCTGATCGTGATTGCCGCGCAGGAAGATCCAGTTGCGACCGTCTGCCTGTCCGCGCAGCAACAGGTCTATTACCTCACGGCTTTGTGGCCCGCGATCCGTGTAATCGCCCAGAAAGACAATCCTGGCATCCGCTCCGCCGTCCTGTTCAATCCGTACCAATGCCTCCTGCAGCATCTCTAGCTGGCCATGGATATCTCCGATGGCGTAAACGGGATTGGGTGCCAATCAATCGTTCCTTTCTGGCCTAAACTTGCGCTAATCAGCCCATTTGATTTTGAAGTCTTCGCGGAAGGCAAATCGTATCAGATGGCTCTCAATCACGTCTTTCCATTTTGTGATGTCACCCCGATGGCCGGTTTCAGCCTGAATATTCAGATGGATGTCGTCAGCAGTCATTGAGACCCGATAGCCATCGGCGAACGACACGCTGCCCTGATGCGCATCAAACGACGCTTCGGCCTTATGGGACCAGTGCTTGCACAATTGCTGCAGATATTTGCTGGCCGAACCGGTCTGGGCGACACCAGACGCTGTTTGGTTCGGCAATAGGGCAAGCGCGTCATCCGCCGACTTGCGTATTGCATTGGCAAACAAGGTCACATCAATGCTGGTGGCTACAAATGTTGCACCCAGATCCAGACATTCACACTGCAACACTGGATCAAGTGTCAGAATACCTGCAGCTTTACCTGATGCTACGATCCGGCGTATCGCGTCCTTAACAGCCTTTATTACGTCCGGATGACCGGCCTCACCGATATGTCCCATGTCTGCTGCGAGATCTGATGGGCCGATGAAAACTCCGTCAACTTCGGTCGCCAGAATATCGTCCAATGCGTCCAGACCAGCACGGTTTTCAACCTGGACCAGCAGGCAGATCTGTTCGTCGGCCGTTTTCAGATAGTCAGGGATCGCAGCAAAGCGTGATGCGCGTGCAAGTGCTGATCCGACACCCCGTACGCCATGTGGCGGATATTGTACGGCCCGAACCAGGTCTCGGGCCTGTTCGCCGCTTTCGACCATCGGCACCAGAATGTTCTGAACACCCGCATCAAGATACTGTTTGATCATCCAGGTTTCACCGACCGGCAGACGAGCGACTGGCGCATTGCCCGAACCTTCGATCACACGCACCTGGTCAAGGATCGAGCGTAGATCGTTGGGTGCGTGTTCTCCATCGACCAACAACCAGTCAAACCCTGCGGTCGATGCGATTTCAGCAGCATAGGCATTGGCCATCCCGATCCAGCATCCAAGTTGAGGCTGACCTGCTTTCAGAGCGGCTTTGAACATATTCTTTGGCGCGGGCATGTGTGGCGCTCCTTCAGGCGAAGTTGATATCGACCGATCCGAACGGTCCGAAATCCGCGTGAATCTCGGTGCCTGACGGGCATTCTACGGGGCGAATGAAGCTGCCAGATAGTATGACCTGACCGGGTTCGATGCTTTGACCGTATTGCGCCATGCGTCGTGCCAGCCAGACAACGCTTTCAACCGGATCGTTGAGTACACCTGCACCCAAACCGGTCTCTTCAATCTCACCATTTCGGAACGTCAGCGCCCCGACCCAGCGCAAATCAAACATATCGATGGCGTGTTGTTCGGCTCCCAAAACGATGCCCGCGTTGGCAGCATTGTCACTGATCGTGTCAAAGACGGTCCGGGATTTACCTGTTGCAGGGTCTACCCGCTGAATGCGCGTGTCGAGGATTTCGATTGAGGGCGCAATGTAGTCTATTGCGGCAATTATATCGTCGCGCGAAACATTTTCCCCGCCGACGGCTGACTTCATGACAAAGGCGATTTCCGCCTCGATCCGGGGCTGAATGAACCGGCCTGCAGGCACCGTAGCACCGTTTTCAAACGCCATGTCATCGAACAGAATGCCGCTGTCGGGGATGTCGATGTTCAGCGCGTATTGCATTGCCTTCGAGGTAAGCCCGATCTTCCATCCGATCACCTTGCGCCCTTCGGCCAGTTTCTGGCGATAGATGGCGTTCTGTACTTCATAAGCATCGTCCATCCCCATTTCGGGGTGGCGCAGCGTGAGCAGACCGAGCTGCTCGCCCGTGCGTTCGGCTTCCAGCAGATCTGCTGCGGCACGGGCGTGATCTTCGGGTGTCATACCTGTTCATCCTCAACCGTGTTTCGCAAGGTACCGATCCCATCGACCGAGATTTCAACGACGTCACCCGGGGCAAGGTATTTGGGTGGGTCGAACCGTGCGCCGGCACCTGTGGGCGTGCCGGTGACGATGATGTCGCCAGGTTGTAGCGTCATGAAGGTCGAAATGTATTCGATCTCGCGCCGTATCGGGAACATCATGCGATTCAACGTGTCGTCCTGACGTAATTCACCATTTACGTGGGTTTGAATGCGGGCGTCATCCAGCTGCGCCGCATCGGTGAAGGGCACCAGCCACGGGCCAATTGCGCCCGAGTTGTCCCAATTCTTGCCTTGTGTGACGTTGAACTTGGCGTGCCGCACCCAGTCACGGATCGTACCCTCGTTGCACAATGTCAGTGCTGCGATGTGGTCATAGGCATCCACCTGCGAAATCCGCCGCCCGGCTTTGCCGATTACGATGGCCACTTCGCCCTCATAGTCCAGAGTGTGGTTCTCAGGCGGGCGGATCACAGGGCGGTTATGGCCGGTGAATCCGTTGGCAAAGCGGGGAAACAGCGACATGTATTTTGGCTGCTCACTACCATCTTTGTATTCGGCATTTCGGTCCGGAAAGTTTACCCCGACGCAAAGGATACGGCGGGCATCGGGCATGACCATTTCATAGGTGAAATCCGTGTGGGTAACCGGCTTTCCTTCTGCTGCACTGGCCAATTGGTCGAACTGACCTGCGGCGATCACTTCATAGAGGCTGCTGTGACCCGGGAAGGCGTCATTCAAAGCAATTGCCCCCTCGTCGGTGATTGCACCGAAGTAGGTTTCGCTGTTGGCGGTGTAGGTGGCAAAGCGCATCAGACCTCCTCGGCGGCGTCGATCCCGCCCATGCATAGGTATTTGAGTTCCATGAAGTCATCCAGACCATGGCGCGATCCCTCGCGGCCCAGTCCGGACATTTTAACGCCGCCAAAGGGTGCTTCGGCGGTTGAGATCAATCCGGTGTTGATGCCAACCATGCCATACTCAAGCGCTTCTGAGACGCGCCAGACGCGGGCCATGTCACGCGAATAGAAATACGAGGCCAACCCAAACTCGGTATCATTAGCTGCCGCGACGACCTCGGCTTCGGTGTCGAACCTGAATAGTGGTGCGACCGGGCCAAACGTTTCCTCATTGGCCACAGCCATATCCGGCGTTACGCCGGTCAGAATGGTGGGTTCAAAGAATGTGCCGCCAAGAGCATGCTGTTTGCCACCAAGCGTGATCTGAGCGCCCTTTGATGAAGCGTCGGTAATATGTTCGGTCACCTTGTCTACGGCGGCCTGGTCGATCAGCGGACCAAAAATGATGCCCTCGTCAAACCCGTTTCCGGTGGGCAGGGTCGCGACCTTGGCGGCGAGCTTTTCAGCAAAGGCGTCATAAACCCCGGACTGCACGTAAATTCGATTGGCACAGACACAGGTCTGGCCGTTGTTGCGGAATTTGGCGATTACAGCACCCTCGACGGCAGCATCCAGATCTGCATCGTCGAACACGATGAACGGTGCGTTGCCGCCCAGTTCCAAACCCAGTTTCTTGATCGTGGGCGCGCATTGGGCATAGAGCATCGCACCGATCTCGGTCGACCCGGTAAAGGTCAGTTTTTGCACGATCTTGTTCGACGTCATCTCGCCGCCGATGTCGCGGGCAGAGCCTGTGATGACCGAGAACAAACCGGTGGGCAGGCCCGCCCGTTCAGCCAATACTGCCAGCGCAATTGCCGAGAACGGGGTCTGGCTGGCGGGCTTCAGCACCATTGAACAGCCCGCTGCAAAGGCTGGCCCTGCCTTGCGCGTGATCATGGCGTTGGGGAAGTTCCATGGTGTGATCGCGGCGACAACACCGATGGGTTGTTTAATCGTGATGATCCGCTTGTCCGGCGCATGGCCGGGCGTGACGTCACCATAGGCGCGCCGGGCTTCTTCGGCGAACCATTCGATGAAGGAGGCGCCATAGGCGATCTCACCTTTCGCTTCAGCCAGCGGTTTGCCCTGTTCAGCAGTCAGGATCGCGCCCAGATCGTCCTGATGCGCGATCATCAGCTCAAACCAGCGACGCAGAATCTGGCTACGGTCTTTGGCCGTCCGCTTTGCCCAGATTTTTTGCGCGATTTGAGCCGCTTTGATGGCTGCGCGTGTCTCTTCAGCCCCCAGATTGGGAACATATCCAATGATATCGCCTGTAGCCGGGTTGGTCACGATCAAGCCGTTTTTGGCATCGGCCTCAATCCAGTCATCGCCGACAAGGGCTGCCTGACGCAGCAGCCCGGGATCTTTCAGTTCCAGCATTCCAGTCCCTTACGGCGCAATGATGGGTGAGGCGGCAAGGTCAGCCTCTTTCACGTCAACACCGACAAAGGGTGTGCCGTGCTCGAACCAGCTGCGCGGGGCAGGGGCTCCCCAGAGGGTTTGGCGCTGTGGATCTTTCAGGTCCCATTTGATCGGCTCCAGATCAGGATCGACTGTCTGGTAATCCGAGCAGTAGATTTCGATGCGGTGACCATCGGGGTCGAGGATGTACAGGAAGAATGCGTTCGAAATACCATGCCGCCCCGGTCCGCGCTCGATATTGTCGACGTAGCCGGTCGTGGACATCAGATCGAGCAGATCAATGATATTGAGCGGCGTCGGTACCCAGAACGCCACGTGATGCATGCGCGGGCCCGTTCCGTTGGTGAATGCCATGTCGTGAACACCGCCTTTGCGATGCATCCATGCGGCCCAAAGTCGTTTGCTGTCTTCATCCTCGGTGTATTCGGTTACGCGGAACCCGAAATCGCTGTAGAAAGCGACACTGTCGTCGACATTGGTTGAGAAACAGTTGAAGTGATCGATCCGCAGCGGCTTTACCCCACGATAGAGGGCGTATTTCTGATGGATCGGCTCCAACCGGTCCATCTTGTGATAGAACTCCAGCGGGATTCCCATATTGTCCGAGGTCAGGAGTGTCCGCCCCTGATAAGGACGCTCAACCCATTCGGTCGGACGGCCCTTGGCTTTGAAGTATGCTTCGGCCCGGTCCAAGTCCGCTTCATCGAAGGTCTTGAACCCCATGACTTCGACGGTGCCCGGTTGATCTGATTTCTGCAGGATCACACAATGATGACCACGCTCTTCCATGGCTCGCAGATAGACATGGGTGTCGCTCTCGTCTGAAACCTGCAGGCCCAGAACTTCGGAATAGAACTTACACGATGCGGCCAGATCACTGACATTCAGGCAGACGTGGCTCAGGCGGATCGTGTTGAAATCAGGATACAGATTGGGGGCGGGAACGGGCATTGAAGCCTCCTGGAGTTGGTGTGGTTTCGCGCGTCTTGGATCGGGGCCTGCCGTTAGAGCTTGCCCAATTGCATGATCTTGTGCTGGCCAGTGGCAAAGCCGATGTGCTTTTGCTCCATGTAGAATTCAAAGCTCCAGTCACCGCCGTCGCGGCCGATGCCCGATGCTTTGACCCCGCCGAATGGTGTGGGCAGGTGGCGTACATTCTCCGAGTTCACCCAGATCATTCCGGCCTCGAGCTTGTCGGTAAACCGAAGCGCGCGCGTCAGATCATTGGTCCAGACATAGCCGGTCAGACCATAGGGTGTGTCGTTGGCAATCCGCAGGGCTTCATCTTCGGTTGTGAACGGGATCGAAGTCAGGACAGGGCCAAAGATCTCTTCCCGCGCAATGCGCATATCGTTGCTTGCATTGGTGAACAGGGTGGGGCGTACAAAATAGCCTTCGTCGCCTACCTTGCCCCCTCCAGCTGCAACGGTGGCGCCATCTTCTTTGGCGATGTCGAAATAGCTGGTGACCTTGTCGTAATGTTCCTGAGTGACCAGCGGGCCGATTTCGGTCGCCGGATCCAGCGGGTGACCGACCTTGATATTGTTCACCCGCTCGATCAGTTGCGCCTCGAATTCTTCCTTGATCGTGTCCTGGATCAACAGGCGTGAAGATGATGTGCAGCGTTCTCCGTTGATCGAATAGATCATGAAAATCACGGCATCCAGCGCCCGATCCAGATCAGCGTCGTCGAAGACGATGACCGGGTTTTTGCCGCCCAGTTCAAGGTGGTTTCGTTTGTGGGTATCGGCACCCTGTTTCACAATCAGGCTGCCGGTGCGGCTTTCGCCCACAAAAGCGATCGCTTTCAGCAGCGGGTGTTCGCACAGAGCTTTGCCTGCATCGGGGCCATACCCGTTCACGGTGTTCAGCACACCTTTGGGTAGTCCGGCCTCTTCCGCGATCTCAACCAGCAACCTTGCCGTCAGCGGCGAGTCTTCGGCTGGTTTGTGGACCACTGTACAGCCTGCGGCCAGCGCGGGTGCAATCTTCCACGTGGACAGCATAAACGGTGTGTTCCATGGGGTAATCACACCCACCGGTCCGATTGGTACGCGGCTGGTGACATTCATCAGCGTTGGGGATTTCAGATGCTGCCCGTCCCGCGCCTGAACAACCTGATCTGCGAAGTAGCGAAAGTTCTCTGCGCCGCGCAGGGCCGCTTTGGACATGAAACGGATGGTCTGGCCGGTATCCCAGCATTCGCACAGGGCAATTTCTTCGGCGCGTGCCTCGATCGCATCAGCGACATTCAGCAGGATTTTGCGGCGTTCGGTGGCGGGCATGTCGCGCCATTCCGGAAAGGCATCAGCGGCGGCTTTGGCGGCGACATTAATGTCCTGTGCGGTGCCATGTGCCACATCGCAGATCACTGACTTGTCGACCGGTGATGTAGATTGGAACACACCTGCTGTGCCGTCCTTATCTTTGCCAGCGATACGGTTCTTGATCCCGCCTTGCCTGAAGCGCGCCAGATAGCCGGTCAGTTTTTCGATATTGGTGTCCAGTGCGCTCATGCGTCAGGTCTCCTGAGTGCTTGGTCCCAAATGGTCACGGATCGTGCCAGTTTTGGGTGAAAGGTCGGGGTCGATGTCGCGCATTTCGAGCGATAGCGCGATGGAGTATTGCGAGAAGGCCGGGGCCAGATACGCCTTTGCGGCTTCGAATATCTGTTGGGCGGCATCCTGTTTGACTTCGTCGGAACGCCCGGCGCGCAACCGGATCGAGATATCAATAAAGCCATGATCAGGGTTACCATCGGCGATGGAGTAGTGATCGACCCTTGTTGCGCGCACGCGGATGCCGGGCATGGGAAAGGTATCAATCTCGGCTGCGGTTGACCGTATGCATTCACACAGGCCAGCCATGTCGATCCGATCCTCGAGATTGCCGGAATATTCGACGTGGAAGTGGGGCATGTGGTCTCCTCTAATTAGTAAACATGTTTAGTAAATGATATCGACACTGTCAAGAACTTGCTTTGTTAATCTTTGCAATTCCCGGATCAGGTCTCTAGAACGCGGATATGACTGTACAAAGCCATACCACCAGCACCTCGCGTGCTTTGCCCATCGCCTTGCTGCGCGCGCGCGAAACCGTCATGGCGCCAATTCGCGACATGTTGCAAGGCATCCAGCTGACCGAGCAAAAGTGGAGAATCCTTCGCGTTCTCGATGAGATGGGAGAAGTGGAGCAGAGCACGATCTCGAAAGAGGCCTGTCTGCTGCTGCCCAGCCTTACCCGTATCCTTCGGACGATGGAGGCTGACGGTCATGTCACTCGTCGTCAGGACAGTCAGGACAAGCGGCGCACCATGGTAACGATCACTGATAGTGGTCGCCTCATACTCGAAGAAAATCTTGCGACCTCGCTGGCGATTTACAGCAGCATCGAACAGCAGATGGGGCAGGAGAAGCTTGATCAGCTACTGGACTTGCTTGAGGAGCTGCAGGCGGTCAGGGTCTGATCCCCTAAGGCGATCAGCTTGCGCACTTGGGTATCGATTGAGGACTGCTTGGCTGATCGGAATACCGCGTTGCCTCAGGATGAGGGCTTCAGTGAATTCTGAAAGTAAAGCGGCCCACCCCTATGCCGAAGGAAGCCGTAGCCGTTGACAAACACAACGTCGATATCGCCACGCGTTGCAGAACCTTATCGACCTCTATTGCAAATCGGGGCAGGGAGGCAGGCCATTCTGCCTGCCGATGGATAAGCACCAGCACCGTGAGAAGCAGACTTTCACTATTTTCCGACGATTTTGATGGTGAAATCCCGTCTGGCAGAGGGCGGTGGCGGAGGAAAAGGAGCCGCGGCTTTTACCTGTGCAAGTGCGACCTGATCCAGTCGCTTTGATCCCGAGCTGCGGCTTATCGAGGCCGACAGCAAAGAGCCGTTATCGGCAATGCGAAATGATACCAGTGCAGCGCCCCGGATGTTGACGCTTTTTCGGCGCGCGCGCATGATGGCACGCTTGACCAGTCCGGCATAATTGCTCGCCTCGGCATTGCCTTGCTTTGCGGAATTGACCTTGGCTTTTTGCGCATTTGCAGCGCCCTTGCTTGTCTCGCCAGCCTCACTGCCTTTTTTGGCATTGTTCTTAGAATTCCCCTGCTGCGCCGCGACCTGACTTTTCGCCTCTGGTTCGGGTTCAGTTTTTTTGACTTTGCTTTGCTCTGGCACAGCTTTTGTTTCGGCCTGCTCGACCGGTTTCATGGCCTGTTGTTGCGTGGCCGGTTTTTGAACGGCAACGACAGGTGTGGCTGAGGCGGCTGCCGGTGCCGGACTGACTGCAGCAGCGGTCTCTGGTTCTGTCACCTGTTTGGAAGGGTCTACAGGTTTTGATTGTTCGGGTGTTTCAGCGGTATGTTGTTTGGTGACTTCAGCTGCTGCTGCAGTTCCCGCTGTGTAGTCTTCAAAAGAGGAACCCAACGCAGCAACCTCTACAGATCCACCGCCTTCGATCTGTATCTCTTCCTTTGCTGAGAAATCGTGCAGCGCAACGCTGTGGGTGGCGAGGGCCAGCAGGACGGCGATGATGGCCGCAGTACGGGAACTCGGGATCATTGCAGCGCTCTTTCAGTGACGACGAAGATCTTTTTGGCCCCAAGGCCGCGCAACTCTGTGCTGACCTTCACCAGCTCCGTTGCTGGCAAGGCCCGATCCGGGACGACCCGAACACTATCCAGCGGCAATTCCAGCGCTGCGCGGTCTACATATGCGCCAACCGAGGTCAGTTCGGCACCACGATATTCGAGAACGCCGTCAGCTCGGATCACCAATGCATCCGGCGGTTCGCGCCCTTCCAGATCCCGTGTCTCTGCAAGCTGCACAGAGTTGCTGAGCGGCGGCGCGATACTGCCCGCGATCATGAAGAAGACCAGCATCAGAAAGACGACATTGATAAGTGCAATTGTCGGCTCTTTGGCCTGATCAGATTTTGGATCAAGACTGATCATCCCAGCACCCGTGTCTGTAGCATCTTCATGGGGCGCAGTACCGTCAGCAGGTCAATAAGTTGCTGCGAGCTTGCTTCTTTTTCGAGACTGATCAGCACCGTCTGGTGCTTGTCACTTTGCAAAGCTGCCCCAAGCTGGTCGAGGGGCAGGGGTTTGCCATCAAGTGTGATGCGCTCGGCCTCGAGTTTCAGAAAGCGAATGGTGCTTTCCTGTGTGCTGCCGCCAGCCCCTGCCGAAGTCAGTTCGATCTCGCCAAATTTTGAAAAGGTCGAACTGAGCATGAAGAACAGCAGAAGCAGAAAAATGACATCGATCAGCGATGTCAGTGACAGGCGCTTGCGCCGTTTTTTCCGGGTGTCAAGCGCCATGAGCCAGTTTCGTGGTCGCGAGGGTGGCGCCCAGCGGTTCCTCTTCCGCGTGACCGGGTGCAAAGATCGTCCGCAGAGCCCGGTTCGCAAAAATGCGTTCGCGTCGCATACGAGCCTCGAACCAGGTCAGGATCAAAGAGGTGGGCATCGCCACCGCCAAACCTGCGGCGGTCGTCATAAGGGCTACCCAGATACCGCCAGCCAATAGCGAAGGGTCCACCGCGCTTCCGGCGCCCTGAAGCTCCTGAAAGGCTTCGATCATTCCGAGTACGGTTCCAAACAGCCCCAGAAGAGGTGCGAGTTGTGACACCATATCCAGAACATTCAATCCGCGTTCCAGCCGGGCAAAGCGTTCTTCGGCCTCAGCATCGACGCGGTCCGAGAGTGTCTGATCTCCGCCTGAAAGTGCCATCCGGACCACAGGTTCCAGATAGCTGCGGCTTTTGCGTAAATGGGCCAGCGCTGCGTCGCGGTCATGTCTGTCCCAGGCTTCAATCGCAAGAGAGAGTTCCAGATGGCGTCCAACGCCCGCAACTTTATATTGCCACAGCTTATACAGGACCAATGACAGCGTGGCGATTGATGCTGCGATCAGAATGGCGACAACCGGGCCGCCAAGTTCGAGTATTTCCAGTAGGGTATTGTGAAGATCTGACATTGGTTAACCGATCATCTCTGTTTCAAGCCGGCTTTTGAGACGCAGTCCATCCATGCAGGCGTCTGTCGAATTGCCGTTAATCTCGCAGGTCGCTGCGCCGTTGATCAGAATTCCTCCGATCTGGTCGCACTGTCTGTCGTTGAACTGAAACTGTCTTACCCTCGGGCGTCCGGTGGGTAGTTCGGCGAAGTCGAGCAGAGTCAGCAACGAAACCTCTCCCTCTTCGCCGAAAAGGACGACCTCATAAACCGCTGAGGAAATATCATCCGGATTGCTGTTCTCGATCAGAAAATTCAGCAGGCAGCCGTCGTCTTTGGCTTCCGCCGAACTCAGTTCGATCATAACACCGGGGGGTTCCTGAGCTGCGGCAAATCCTGCCCCTGTGATCAGGGGCAGGATTGTCGGGACCGCTCGGACAATGTTGCGAAAATGGGTTTTCTTCATTGTCGGTCCTTTCGATTGGTTCAGAAGGTTTTCGCCAGTGTCAGCTTGAAGTTGCGACCTGGTGCATTTCGGGTCGACAGATACGGCAGGTAGTTCTTGTCCAGGATGTTCTCGATCCCGACGCGGAACTCGAAACCTTCAAGGACGCCTTCTTGCGGCAGGTAGGTTGCGCGCAGTGTATTCACACCATACCCGGCAGCCAGAGTACGGCCGTTGGTTTGAACCGCTTTGGCACCCAAGATTTCCCAGCTTACATCCAGCGTTTCACCAAACCGTTTGCCGAGTGTAAGGCGGGCTGTGTCTGCCGGTTCGTTGCGCCAGCGGGATTCAGCCCCGGTGTTGTTGGTTTCTGTCGCATCTGTCACGTTGGCATTGAAGTCGACGTAGAAGCCGCTTGCATGTGCATAGGATGCTTCGATCTCAACGCCCTGAGCGTTGACTTCGTCAAGATTACGATACGACGTGATGTCCCGCAGGGTTGTATCGTACAGGTTGACTTTGGCACGTATAACGTCACCAGAGGAAAACACATCGCCACGGTCATATGAGAAGCCAGCTTCCCAGGTCGTCGATTTCTCGGGCTGGGTCATGAACAACGGAGTTCCAAGATCGTCGATGATCGGCAGATTCTCCGTATAGGCACCGCTGGCAAATACCGCGAAACCACTTTCGAATTCGTAACGTGCCGACAACCCGCCCATCAGGGCATTGTTGTTGTAGCTGGCGTTGTCGGGCGGGCTTTGGTCCGCGTCGCCTTTGATCGATTGGGTCTCGTAGCGAATGGCGGGTGTGATTGTCCAGTTTTCACCTACCTGCATGTCGTCAATTGCAAAGAATGCAAATCGACGATCCGTTCCACCGGGCGCTGCAAACGCATCAAGCCGTTCGCGGTTGATGTATTCAACACCGACGCGCAGGTCGTGATTGACTATTCCGGTCTGGAAATAAGCTGTGTTCTTGACCGTCAGCTTAGTCGTTTCATACCGGTGATCGGCGTCCAGCAGTGGCGAAGGACGTCCTACGGCAGAACTGTCGATTTGCTGATCCGAGTAGCTCAGATTGACGTCAAGATCGATCAGATCATTGTCTGCAGGTCGATATTGATAGCGCAAGATACCAACAGCCGTCTCGATATCTCTGTCGACATTCCCAAAAGCACCGGAAGTCGTTCCAAACGAGTCGTAAGGGACATCTCTTTCCTGAGAGGTCGAGTTGTTCCAAGACGCGGTCAGAGAGTGCTCGAGATTGTCACCGAATGAGAATTTGGCTTTCGCAAGGTATGACGGCAGCTCAAATGCACTGTTTCCGATGGTCTCACCGCCGCCATCTTTCTGATCGCTCTGTTCGCGGTGAGTGTAGTTCAGCAAGAACTCATACTGCTCGGTCGGTTGCCATGCCAAAATGGATGAGGACAGGAAGGCATCGCCATTTGATGCTCCGCCAAAGGTTTGTCGGAAGCGGAAGCCAGGTTGACCTCCGGTGAAGTCAGAGGCGTCTTTGGTTTCCAGCAGAATTGCACCACCAACAACGCCGGATCCGTACTCGAATGAACCTACGGTGCCGCGTAGAACCGATACGCTTTTGTAAAGTTCCGGATCGGTGAACAGCTGGTTGCCGATGCGATATAGTTCTTCAGCACCGGTGGTTGCGCCATCGACCTGAATCAGAACTTTCTGGTCGGTTCCGAATGTACCATTCGCGCCGAAGCCGCGGATATTTATACCGGACCCCTGAGGCGTCGAGCCATTCACAAGCGTCACACCAGGAACCGTGTCGATCAGTTCTGCAACAGTATTGGCCTGTCGATCATTGATCTCTTCCTGATCAATGTTTGTGATCGGAATTGCCGTGCCTGTCTGGATCTCACGTTTACTTTCACTCAGTTCCAAGGTGCCCAGGAAGCCATCTTCCTGTTCTTGTCCCTGTTCCTGCGCCAAAGCCCCTGCTGCGATTATGCTCAGGCAAGAGGCTGTGCCCAAAAGCCTCATCATTCGAAATTGTGCACGCATTTCTGTCCCTTCGATACACACTTGGACCGGAAGGGCTTGCACTAAGCTGGCGGTGGTCTGTTTTGGTCTTGTTTCTTGAATCACTGTTCAGTGACGTGGGACCGTTAATAAAGCTTACTAAAATAGTCAACAAACAATCTATATATCAATATTGACTACGCAACGTCCGGCAGCGGCCTGTGAGGTCACAATGAATGCAGAGGCAGTATAGCCTTGCGATCAATCTTGTGACCGTGGCCACGCGCTCGAACAAGCAGTGCAAATTCTGTCGGTGATTTGAGCCCACGGCGGATCGCTCTACCTTATGTTCTGGAGAAGCAGAGATGGAGCTTGCGAAGCAACAGCTACGATTCCTCTGTCTTATTATTCTGGCCTTTCTGTCAGCAGACCGTTTAGATGGTCAGGTTGATACGGCAGAGGCAACTGAGAACCGCGTGTTGCACACGGTGATCGAAGGACCAATTGGTCCGGCAACAGTGCATCATGTTGCCCGCGTTCTTGAGGGCTCAAGGAACCAACCAACCTCTGCTGTCGTATTTCAGCTCAACACCCCGGGAGGGCTGGCTGACGCAACGCGCGAGATTATTTCCGAGATACTGCTTTCACCAGTTCCGGTAATTACCTATGTCGCGCCTCCGGGTGCCCATGCCGCCAGCGCAGGTACCTATATCCTCTATGCCAGCCATGTTGCAGCAATGGCACCGGGAACCAATCTGGGTGCGGCCACACCAGTTGCAATTGGTGGTCTTCCTGGTGGCTTGCCTGGGCAACCCCCCGATGCTGCGGACGAGAAGAGTGACGAGACTGAAGAGGGTACCTCTGACGATCCGCTGGCCCCAAAGGATATCATGTCGGCCAAGGCCACAAACGATGCGGCGGCCCTGATCCGCAGTCTGGCAGAAATGCACGATCGCAACGCGGACTGGGCCGAAAGTGCGGTGCGGCAAGCAGAGAGTCTGTCTGCAACACAGGCACTGGAACTGAATGTCATCGACCTGATGGCTTCGGATTTACATGGGCTGTTGCGGGATGCGGATGGGCGCAGCGTGGTGATGGGTGAAACCCGAGAAACGCTGAAGGTCTCAGGTCTGCCCGTGGAACGGATCGAGATGGGGACAGTCACACGCATACTCAGCATCCTTTCAAACCCGAACGTGGCATTGGTGCTGATGATGTTGGGTGTTTATGGCCTGATATTCGAGTTCTGGAACCCTGGGGCTGTTGTTCCCGGAGTGGTTGGTGCGATCTGCTTGACGCTGGGGCTCTATGCGCTCAATCAACTGCCTCTTGATTACGCCGGGCTGGCACTTATCGGCCTTGGTATCGCATTCATGGTGGCCGAAGCTTTCTCGCCCAGTTTCGGGGTGCTGGGGCTGGGTGGGATCATCGCTTTCTCTCTGGGAGCAGCGATGCTTGTGGACACGGAAGTCGAGGCCTACCGTGTCTCGTGGTGGCTGATCGGTGTCATGGCGATGGTCAGCGCATCGATCCTGGCTGTACTTCTTGGATATACGATTCAGACCTACCAGCGTGCGCCGGTTACGGGCGCAAACCGGATGATCGGGGCGCCAGCGCGCGTATTGGATTGGTCCGATGGGGTCGGGTTTGTTTGGGTCGAGGGCGAGCGCTGGAAGGCCGATGGAAATGCCGACTTGCGGCCTGGTCAAGAGGTGCGCGTTTTGGGGGTCGACGGGCTAACGCTGCGTGTCGGCCCGGCGATGGACAAGCAATCTGAAACTGGTGGAGGGGTTTGATGATGCAAGCATTCCAGTTTGAATGGATCGCCTATCTCATCGCGTTGGTGCTGGTCTTCCTGTTCCTGCAGGCAGCAATCTACATCTTTCGGGAGTATGAGCGCGGGGTGTTGTTCACTCTGGGGCGGTTCACTCGGGTTTCGGGACCGGGCTTTGTTCTGATCATTCCGGTGGTACAGCAGCTTGTGCGCACCGACCTGCGTATGTTCGTGGAAGATGTGCCCAGTCAGGACGTGATCAGCCGTGACAATGTCTCGGTCAAGGTTAACGCGGTGATTTACTTTCGTATCGTCGATCCGCAGCGGGCAATCATCAACGTGGCTGATTTCCGGGCCGCCGTCAGCCAATTGGCACAAACTACTTTGCGGTCGGTTCTAGGCAAGCACGAACTGGACGAGATGCTGGCTGAGCGGGACAAGCTAAATGCTGACATCCAGGAGATCTTGGATCGCCAGACGGACGCTTGGGGCATCAAGGTAGCGAATGTTGAAATCAAGCACGTGGATATCGACGAGAGCATGGTGCGTGCCATTGCCAAACAGGCAGAGGCTGAACGTTTGCGACGGGCACGGGTCATCAATGCACAAGGTGAGTTTCAGGCGGCGTCGAAACTGGTCGAAGCGGGCAAACTTCTGGCGACCCAGCCAAACTCCATGCAACTGCGCTATTTCAACGCTCTCAACGATATCGCCGCAGATGGTACAACGACGGTCGTGTTTCCTTTGCCCATTGATCTGTTGCCCAAATCCTCAAAGTCGGACGATTGAAGCAAGCGGTGAAGCGCAGCATCACAGGAGGCGGCCATGGCCACGACAAAGACCGGAGAAACGGCGGTCGTTCTTGGCGGCACTGGATTCCTCGGACGCAGAGTTGTCCGGGAATTGAAGGAAGCGGGGTTCATCGTCAGCGTTGCGACGCGATTTCCAGAAAATGCTGTTCAACTGGGCATTGGTGATGAGAGCTCTGTTGGTGTGGTGCGGTGTGATTTGAAGGAACCAGAGAGGTTGCGGCGTGTCTTCAATGGCGCTGCCGTCGTCGTCAATTGTATCGGATTTTATAGCGAAACCCGCTCGGAAACTTTTCAGGATATCCATGTGATCGGTGCGCGCTCCGTCGCCGAGGCTGCGATCTCGGTTGGTGTCAGATCCCTGATTCATGTCTCCGGGATCGGAGCTGATCGCAATTCTCGATCCGCCTATGTGCGTGCGCGGGCGGAAGGAGAAAGAGTAGTTCTTTGCGCCTGTCCGGATGCTACGATACTGCGCCCAAGTGTTTTGTTTAGCCGAAGCGGTGCTTTTTTTTGCGACCTCGGCGCGATCGTACAACGCATGCCGATTTTTCCGTTGTTCGGGGATGGAAGTGTTCAGTTGCAGCCGGTCTGGGTCGGTGATGTTGCGAGGGCCGCGGTTCGTGTCTCCGGATTTTCCGATGCTCGCGGGCGCATTTACGAATTAGGTGGGCCAGATGTCCTCACCTACAAGGATATAGTCCAAAGACTGGCGCGGCGCGGCGGCAAAAAGAGGTTGCTAGTACCTGTGCCCTACCAGCTCTGGTGGCTGCTTGCTATGACGATGGCGGCTTTGCCCCAGCCGCCTATTACGACCGCTCAGGTGGCGCTTATGCGGCAGGACAACGTTGTTGGGGACAATGTCGCGACCTTTTCCGATCTTGAAATCCATCCACAATCTGCTGTTGCTCTGGGTTTGATCTGAGCCAACTGCCGTTTTAGACCGGTACGAACCAGTGGAGCTGGGCACTATCGTGACGCTGATGAGGATCTGTCGCCAAGTTGTTGATCCGGCACTTTCTATTGCGTCACGCTATATCTTGGTCAATTGTGCTCCCTGCTTCGATCTTTTTCGTGACTTCGCTCGCAGATCTGTTGCAGTCTCATTCTTTGGGTGGGCTGCCACGTTGCGGCGGGGCTATGCAAAATAAATTACCAAGGGTTTGCAATGTATTTCACAAAATCAGGCTTCGTATCGGGTTCGACACTATGTTTGTTGGCATTCATCCTGTCGTCCGCCCCGGTTGAGGCGCAGACAGAGGCCCCTCCCAAGCCGAGCGTGGTGGTCGCAGAAGCATCGATGACGGCGGTCACATACAGCGATACCTATCTTGGTCGCATCGAGGCGATTGACTCGGTCGATATCATCGCTCGCGTTGATGGTTTCATTGAAAACATCAATTTCAAAGACGGTGCAAAGGTCGCATCAGGAGATGTCCTGATCGAGATTGAAGAAGATTCCTATCAGGCCGATATCACTCAGATTCAGGGCCAGATTGAATCCGCGAAGGCGCAGAAAACTCTGGCCGATATCGAATTGGACCGTCAGCAAAAACTATTTGCCAAAGGGGACACGCCGGAAAATGTCGTCCAGAAGGCACAAGCCGAGCAGGGTCAGGCAGATGGTTTGATCACCCAGTTGCAGGGCAGCTTGCAGGATGCTCAGATTCAGCTTTCCTACACCAAAATCGCAGCACCTTTTGACGGGCGTATCGGTCTGACAGACCTTAGCAAGGGTGCCTATGTGGGTCCGCAAAGCGGCACGCTTCTGACGTTGACCAGCATTGATCCGATCTATGTTTCCTTTCCGGTAGCCAATGCGCAACTGCTTGATTTCCAGAAAAAGGGCAAAAACCTGCAGGGTGGTAAAGTCACGCTTCAGCTTACTCTGGCGAATGGCGAGGTATATGAGAGTACGGGAAAGGTGGATGTCATCGATACCACGGTTCAGGAAAGCACGGATACCGTTCTTGTCCGTGGGGTTTTCCCCAATCCTGACGGGGCGTTGCTGAATGATCAGCTTGCCAGGGTCAACGTGATAGACAATCCGGATAAAAAGTCCCTGACCATACCCGCCGATGCGCTGCAAAGCGATCAGAGTGGCTATTTTGTCCTGACAGTCGGAAGCGACGGGAAGGTTGCAAAAACACCGATCAAGACCGGTGAGGTTACCGGAACACAGGCCGTGGTCACTGACGGGCTGAAAGAGGGCGACAAGGTGATCACCCAAGGCGCGCAGAAGGTGCGCGTGGGTATGGAAGTCACGGCAGAGCCGGCAGATACCACCAAGCAACCAGCCAAGGAATAAGCGAATGATCTCTCGTCTTTTCATTCGCAGACCGCGCTTTGCGATCGTCATTTCCGTATTGTTCACGTTGGCTGGTCTGATCTCGCTGACTCAATTGCCGGTGCAGCAACTGCCCGACATTGTACCGCCCACGGTACAAGTGACAGCCTATTACCCCGGGGCCAGCGCCGAAGTTGTCGAATCCACTGTCGCCCAGCCCATTGAGGAACAGATTATCGGCGTCAGCGACATGCTGTACATGAAGTCCACCAGCGGTGGGAATGGCAGCTACAGCTTACAGGTCACGTTCGAACCCGGAACGGATCCGGATATCAATGCGGTCAACGTTCAGAACCGGGTATCGCTTGCAACAGCCTCACTTCCTGATGAGGTGGTGCGAGCGGGGGTTGTTACGCAAAAGCAATCAACTTCGCTTTTGCAGGCGATTGCGGTCACGTCGGACAATCCTGAACACGACACGCTGTACCTGTCGAATTTTGCCACCATCAACCTGCTCGACAGTATCAAACGGTCCCCGGGTGTCGGGGATGCCACGATCTTTGGTGCGCAGAACTATTCCATGCGGATATGGCTGGATGTGGATACCATGACCGGGCTGAATGTTGCGGTGTCTGACGTTGTTTCTGCGTTGAATTCTCAGAACGTTCAGGCGGCTGTGGGTCGTGTCGGCGCTCAGCCGATGTCGGAAGATCCTACGTTTCAGCTGAACATTCAGACGCAAGGGCGTCTGAGCACAGTCGAAGAATTCGAGAACATTGTTGTCCGTGCTCAACCCGATGGGTCGTTCATATACATCCGCGACATCGGGCGGGTTGATCTGGGCGCGCAGTCGCAGGACTCATTTGCTCAGTTTGACGGCAGTCCGACTGCGATGATCGGGGTCTATCTGGCTCCGGGGGCCAATGCGCTGAACACAGCTGAAGAAGTGCGCAATGCAATCGAGCAGTTGGAGCCATCCTTCCCTGATGGGGTCAAATGGCAAATTCCCTATAACTCTGTCTACTTTGTCGAGGCCAGTATCGATGAGGTTGTTAAAACCCTGATCGAGGCTTTTGCGTTGGTCGTGCTCGTGGTGTTCCTGTTCTTGGGCAGCCTGCGGATGGCCTTGATACCTTTGATTGCGGTTCCGGTTTCGCTGATCGGCGCGCTGGCATTCATGATGGCGCTTGGTTTTTCGATCAACACCGTGACACTTTTAGCGTTGGTTCTGGCGATCGGCATCGTTGTTGATGATGCAATCGTTGTTCTCGAAAATGTCGAAAAAGTCATGTCAGAGCGACCCGATCTTTCGGTCCCCGAAGCCACCGCCGAGGCGATGGAGCAGATCACCGCCCCTATTCTGGCCATCACGTTTGTTCTTTTGTCGGTCTTCGTTCCGGTTGCGTTCATACCGGGGATTACGGGGGCTATGTTCCGTCAGTTTGCCGTTGCGGTGTCATTTTCGATGCTGATATCGGCGCTGAATGCGCTGACGCTTAGCCCGGCATTGTGTGCGATCCTTCTCAAACGTCATGAGGGACCCAAAAAGGGCCCTCTGGCCTGGGTCTCCCGCAGGATTGACAACGCCCGGGATGGGTATGCTGTCGTCGCAGGTATGTTTGCGCGGCGCGCCATTCTTGGCCTGGTCTTTCTTGGGGCTGCCATGTTTGGTGCAGGCACATTGTTCAAGATAGCACCGTCCGGATTCCTGCCGACCGAAGATCAGGGCGCGTATTTTGTGGAAATCCAGTTGCCTCAGGGTGCATCGGTAAATCGCACGGCCAAGGTCATGGATGAGGCCTATGAAATCCTGTTGAAGGCACCGGGCGTTCAGGATGTGATGACCGTCACGGGCTACAGCATTATTGATGGGCTTACGGAATCGAATGCTGGTTTCATGATTGCCATCATGAAACCATTCGAAGAACGCACGGACCCATCCCTATCCGTGGATGCATCGATTGCCTATACGGGCCAGCACCTTGCGGCGATGAAATCGGCCATCGGAATTCCCTTTAACCTCCCGCCGATTTCCGGGCTGGGAACCGGTTCAGGGTTCGAATTCCAACTCTTGGATCTGCAAGGTGGCAGCCCGCTGGAACTGGGTGCTGCCGCAAAGGGAATGATCACGGATGCCAATAGCGATCCGCGGCTTTCGGGCGTGTATACGACGTTTTCGGCCAATACGCCCAAGCTGAATTTGAATCTGGATCGAGAGAAGCTGCAGACCTTGGGTGTTGATGTCAGCACATTGTTTCAGGCGATGCAGGTCACAATGGGCGGGTATTACGTCAATGACATGAACCTGTTCGGGCGAACCTGGCAGGTTAATCTTGAAGCGGAGGAAGAGTTCCGAGGCACCATCGGAGATGTCAGTCGGATTCACGTACGCAACAATCAGGGTGAGATGGTTCCGGTGCGTTCTGTTGCTACGACGGAACTGACGACCGGACCTGAGAAACTGGTGCGGTACAATAACTATCGGTCTGTGACGATATCCGGCAATCCGGCACCGGGTGTGTCATCAGGCCAATCGATCACCGCCATGGAGCAGGTGGCCGCGAAATCCTTGCCTAATGGCTATAGCTATGACTGGACGGGAACTGCACAACAGGAAATCGCCGCGGCAGGAAAGACCCCAATCGTATTGGGCCTTGCGGTGCTCTTTGCTTACCTGTTTCTGGTCGCTTTGTATGAAAGTTGGACGATCCCACTGATCGTATTGCTCTCGGTCTCGTTCGCGGCTTGCGGCGCTATGGCGGCATTGCTGATCGCGGGTCTGGCCAACAACCTTTATGCCCAGATCGGGCTTGTTGTCCTGATCGCCTTGGCCGCCAAGAACGCCATTCTGATTGTGGAATTTGCAATGGACAGGCGCGCGAAGGGTATGAGCATCGTGGACGCAGCGATTGATGGGGGGCGATCTCGTTTCCGCGCCGTGATGATGACCAGTTTTGCCTTCATTGCAGGGCTTTTCCCTCTGGTCATCGCGACCGGAGCATCAATGCTTGCGCGCAAGGGCGTTGGGACACCGGTCTTTGGTGGCATGATCGCGGCTTCATTTGTCGGCGTGTTCTTTATTCCGGCCCTCTATGTGCTGGCGCAATGGTTCCGCGAGAAGGTTCATGGGCCGGGTGAGGTTCAGGAAACAGAGGAAATCAATTAAGCTAAGAGCCAGATTGGGGCGGATCGCCGGGAGCAGTTACAGAGCGATCCGCCCTCACGTGCCTTAGTTGACGCCATTCCGTTCTATTTAGCAGTTAGCCGCATACGGGTTCGTTGATGATCCATGGCGATCTTGCTGCGTGGAGTTTTGATAGCTGTGTTGCCATGTTGGACGACTAATATTGACGCATAAGAACGCTGGGTCCGAACCGCTGTTCACAGACGTTCAGTTTAGTCGGCATCCTCCATCTTGGTGGCATTGAGTTGCGCAAAGTGTTCGGCACCGACCCGGTCGTGCAACTCCAGTTGCGTTTCCAGAAAATCGATATGACCTTCTTCGTCTGACATCAGACTTTCAAACAAGCTCATCGAGACATAGTCGCCAGCATCCTTGCAGACATCGCGTGCCTCTTTGTAGAGCTTGCGCGCACTCTGTTCGGCAGCGAGGTCGCATTCCAGAGTTTCACGTGGGTTTTGTCCGATGCGTAAAGGGTCAAGTTTCTGCAGGTTTGGATGGCCTTCCAGAAAGATGATCCTCTCGATCAGTTTGTCTGCGTGCTCCATCTCTTCAATGGATTCCTCGCGGCTTTTCTTGGCCATGCTGCCGAGGCCCCAGTCATCCTGCAGCCGATAGTGGAGCCAATACTGACTGACGGCCGTCAACTCGTGGCGCAGTGCTTTGTTGAGATATTCCAATACCTTCTTGTCGCCCTTCATAGTGCTTCTCCCTGGCTGAGTTTAGTGGCTTGAGGTAGAGTCTATGGTTTGAATGGTATCATCATTTGCAACACTCTCAAAAAGTCAGCAATTTTCTGATGTGTTCAAAGGCTTACCCCTTTTTCTGACGATTCTTGTATGTTTTCAGCCAGTTGGCATGAAGCAGGCAGCGGCCTTCAATTGCGCGCAACTTGCCGAAACTACGGGCGCTGGGGACATGGAAACACGTGCGTTTCGGTTGACGCGTTTACGCCGTCTGAACGGACGGGCTGCTGCCCGGGATCAAGATCAGTTGTATCGTGGCTTTGAGACATCGCCGGTTATGATTGCGATACGCTCAAGTGATGCCAAGAGCTTTGTGCTGTGGCCGCCTTCGCACAAGAGCATGCAATTGGTTTCTGCAACCCCCCGAGTTCCGCGGCGGATGCTCTGCAGAGCTAATATTAGATAGCGTTCTTCATCTGTTATGCCCTGCGCGCAGTTCACGCAGTGCGGGTTTGTATAGCTGAATGCCCGAATCCGGCTTTGGCGCATGTCATTCAAGGCTATCAGCACTGCGTTTGCGATGGTTGCACCAAAAGGAACAGGAAACACCTGTTCCGCGTGACGGAATGCGTCGATCCATGCTTCGCTCTGCGGTTCGGAAAACGCCAGAAAGAAGTAGCGTGAAACGTGCAGCACATGTTTTTCAAAATCATCGAAACCGCAGCTTGAAACCGTTTGCTGCTTAGCCATCCGCGAAGCTTTGTTGCGCTGAGGTCCGCGTGATGGTTGTGAAATTGGCTCCATGTGCGCTTCCTTGCCAATCAATGAAAAAGTCGCCTGGCAGGGAAACCGAGGAAAAGCTGGGCGCGCTTTTCCTGACTATAATAGTAGGAATATGTCAAGGGGAATGGATCATGAGGCTTGTGTAAAGCCGAAATTACTGCTTGGCTGTGAACGACAAGGCCAGGTTTTCCCAGCTAGCAGAAAGATACTAACAGGGAAGCCGCCATGTCTGACGCCAGCCGTTCCAACGATCCAATCCTGGAAATCAAAAACCTGTCGATTGAATTGCCAAAGGGGGCCGACCGAAGATACGCGGTCGAAGATGTGACTCTGACGCTGAAACGCGGTGAAATTACCTGTATTGTCGGTGAAAGCGGATCAGGCAAGTCGGTGATGACCAGTGCCATCATGAACGATGTGCCGCCTCGTTTGCGCGTGAGTGCTGGTGAGGTTCTGTTCGACGGGCGCAACGTGCTGCATTTTAGTCAGTCCGAGCTGAATGAAATCCGCGGCGCAAGAATCTCGATGATCTATCAGGAACCCATGGCAGCGCTGAATCCGTCGATCAAAATCGGCGCGCAGGTAGACGAAGTTTTCAAGCTGCACAGGCCCGAGATTTCCAGAACGCAGCGCAAAGCAGAGACGCTGAAACTGCTTGAGCAGATGAAACTGCCCTCACCGCCCCGGATCTACGATAGTTACCCCCACCAGGTCTCGGGCGGGCAATGTCAGCGGATCGTCATCGCCATGGCCTTGGCGTGCAAGCCAGACATTTTGATTGCCGATGAACCGACCACGGCGCTGGATGTCACGACGCAAAAGGAAATCCTGAACCTGATCAATGATCTGAAAGAGGTTTACGACAACGCGACCGTCTTTATCACGCATGATTTTGGTGTGGTGGCAGATGTAGCCGACCGCGTTGCTGTCATGTGTTGGGGCAAGATTATCGAACAGGGGACCACACAAGAAATCCTGATGCACCCCAAAGAGGATTACACAAGGCTTCTGGTTGATGCGATGCCACTGCTGGAGACAGTTCGATCTCCTGATCTGACAAGAAACGACCCCGCTATTGTTGAAGTGAAATCACTGCACAAGGTTTATGGTACCGGATCCAAGCAGGTCCATGCGCTCAACGATGCCAGCTTTGCTTTGCGACGTGGCGAAACTCTGGGGGTTGTGGGTGAAAGCGGGTCGGGAAAATCCACGCTCGCCAAGGCTCTGATCCGATTGATTGAGCCGACTGAAGGGGCGGTCATAGTCAACGAACACGATTTTCTCGCCTTGCAGGACCAGTCACTGCAACAGGCGCGGCGCGAAATACAGATGATTTTCCAGGATCCGTACGGGTCGCTTAATCCCACGCAAACTGTTGGGAACATTATCACGCGCGGCCCGACTCTGCAGGGCATGAGCCAGCGGGAGGCCAAAGCCAAAGCGATGGAGTTGCTGGACCTCGTCGGTTTGAAGCCCGAAGCGTATTATCGCACCCCGCGCAATTTCTCGGGTGGTCAGCGTCAGCGCATTGGCATTGCCCGCGCGCTGTCGATGAACCCGGATGTTGTGATTGCTGATGAATCTGTTTCAGCGCTGGACCTGTCGATTCAAAAACAGGTACTGCGCCTGATGAACGATCTGCAAAAAAAGTATCAGATGGCCATCATTTTTATCACCCACGATCTGAGGGTCGCTGCGCAAATCTCTGACTATATCACTGTGATGGAGAAGGGCGTGATGGTCGAGTTTGGTACTGCAGATGAGGTATTTAACGCGCCCAAACATGAATATACCAAGAAGCTGCTTGATGCAGCGCCTGGTCGCGATTGGCACCCCCCACGCCTGAGCGTTGAAGAGGCAACGCAGATCGCGCAGAGTATCGAAAGAGAGTGACCCTTTCCGAGTTGAGTAGATTGTTTTTGCGAAGTTAGGGATCGTTGGGGTCGGTAGTTGGGATCGGCAATTCCAGACCTATTTTCTTGCGCCCCATCACGACGGAGGTTCGAAAGCGTCGGACATTTGAATTGTTAAAGAAAAGGCGTTTTGTCAGCGCTTCAAAATCTTCCATGTCGATTGCTGTGCAGATCAGGCAGAAATCGGCCTCACCCGTTACGTAGTAGCATTGCTGAACCATCGGCTCGGTCTGAATGCATCGGGTGAACGCATCGATTTGATCTTGGCGTTCGCGTTCAAGTTCGACCATCACTACAAATGTCATATGAACGCCGATCTTTTTGGGATCGATCACAGCAACTTCTTTCGTGATCATGCCTCTGTCGCGCAAAGATCGCAGCCGTCGCTGCACCGAGGCTACAGACAATCCGGTCTCGGCTGCCATCGCTTCCAGCCCACGCCTCGAGTCGGTCTGCATCAAATCCAAAAGCTGTGCGTCATGCTTGTCCATCGAGAGGCTCCGGTATTTGGCGAATTGCCGAGAAACATTCTCGCAAAATACGTCAATGGTGATCAGTTAATATCAGAACTATTCGATACCGTCGTGTTCATGGAACAGAGAATCACACTAGACCCCAAAAAACCGCGTGCACTTTGGCGGATGAACTCCGTTTACGGGCCGACCCCGTTAGACAGTGTGGAATACCGCGGCAGAACACTTTTGGTCAAAGATGAAACCGCACGCATGGGGCTGGGCGCGTTCAAGGCGCTGGGTGGGATCTATGCCGTGGCGCAAATGATTGCGGACAAGGCGGGTATCTCGGTCGCGCCCGAGGGCTATAGCAGTGACGATTTTCTTCGAACCGCTGAAGCGATGACTTTCGTATGTGCCAGCGCAGGCAATCACGGGATGGCGGTCGCAGCAGGTGCCGCGATGTTTGGTGCCAAAGCGCGCATTCACCTCGCGGAGACAGTACCCGAGGCCTTTGCAACTCGGCTGCGCGAAAAAGGTGCCGAGGTTGTCAGATCAGGCGATGATTATGAAGCCAGCATCGCCGCCGCGATCGAGGATGCCGAGGCCAGTGGTGCCGTCCATTTGGCTGACGGTTCGTGGACCGGATATACCGAACCGCCCCGTCTGGTGATGGAGGGCTATACCGTTATGGCTGAGGAGATGCGCGAAACCTTTGAGGCAACAGGCAGTTGGCCCAGCCATGTGTATCTGCAGGCTGGTGTTGGTGGGCTGGCTGCGGCAGTCGCTTACATGATCCGCTCATCATGGGCTGTACAACCACGTATTCTTGTCGTTGAACCCGATGCCGCGCCGTGTCTGCGTGAAAGTGCGCGGGCAGGCCAGTTGCTGACGGTTTCGGGGCCGACTTCGAACATGGGCCGTCTGGATTGCAAGACGCCTTCGATGCTTGCGTACGAGATTTTGCGTGATGCAGCAGATGAATGGTTGATTGTGACAGATGCCGAGGCCGAAGAGGCCGTGGGGAAAGCAAGGGAGATGGGGTACTCTACAACGCCTTCCGGTGCAGCAGGATTAACCGCATGTCTGGCTGGTGACGCCCCTCATCCTTTGGTGATCTTGTCAGAGTGTGGATTGGATGACGACTGATTTGACGCCGTCCGGCTGCGACGGACGCAAATGCGACCACTACTGTACCGGCATCTTGAACCACTGCCAGGTTAACGGTGAAAGCGTGTTCGGTCAGTAATCATCTCGGTTGTGCCTTACTGGAAACCAGCCTTCTTGAGGCCTTCGACAAAGTGCTGGGTGTCCTCAGGGCGTCGATCCGGCTGCACGTTCTCCCAACGCTTGAGCGAAAAATTCGGATGCGCCTTGCGGTGCCTGTCGGCAATATCCCGGGCCGCGTCCAACTTGCCCATATGTGCGAAACTGGCCGCCAGAAGGCGCTGCCCCTCGGTCGGGTTGTTCATCTTGCTTACATGCTGAACAGTCTGAGAGTATTCCTGAAGATTGAAATATGCCCCGGCAAGATGCCACAGATATTGATCCGGAAAGTAGGGATTGAGCCGCATGGCTCGCTGCAGATATTCAATTGCCGTTTCATTTTGCCCCGAATGTGCCATCGCATCAGCATAGTCTGAGTGCATGTCCGCGTCATTGGGGTTGAGAGACAATGCCCGCTTGTAGGACTCGATCGCTGCGTCGTGTTCTTTGCGATAGAGATGCACGTAGCCTAGCTCGCCAAAGCCTCTGGCATCCGAGGGGTCCAACTCTACCGCGCGCTGCGCATAAACCAGTGCCTTGTCGAGCGCGGTGTCGGGGTCAGTGGTCCAGGAGTAGCGCCAGTCGATGTTCAGGGTTCGTGACAAAGCGGCTGCGGCGCGCGCGTATCTGTCGTCGCGCTCAAGGGCGGATTCGTAACAGCTCTGAGCTATCCGGTTGTCGTTGCGCGTATATCTGAAAATATAGTGCTGCCCCTTGAGGACCTCTCCGTAAGCTGCAAGGTTACTTGGCGTGGCTTGCACCATCCTCTTGCGCTCGTGGGATTCAATCATCACGGCGGTGGAGGCAACAATGCATTCGGTCACTTCATCCAGAATGTCGAAAACATCGTCTATCTTGCGGTCAAAACGCTCACCCCAAATTGTCCTTTCGGACATCGCATCGATCAGTTCGGCAGTGATACGGATGCGACTGTCCGATCTGCGAACGCTGCCTCGCGCGATGTAACGCACGTTTAGCCGGCGCGCTGCCTCTTTCGGAGACATAGACTGGGTTTTGAAGAAGAATGATGAGTTGCGGGCGATAACGAACAAGTTCCGGAATTTGGACAGGTTCATAATGATGTCATCGGTCAGCCCATCTGCGATCCAACTGTCTGCCTCGTCATTACCGGCGCTGGTGAAGGGCAGGATCGCTACGGAAGGGATGTCCGGACGATCCATCAATTCCACTGGCGAGTCAGGGCGCAATGTTGCGGCCATGGTCGCCCCCTCGGCCTCGCTGCGCACGCAATAGGTCGAAATTGGCGACAATATGTTCTTGAGCTGTTTCGGTCCGAGGAACTCATAGCCATATCGCAGCCGATTGCAGACCTGTTCATATACCGCTGCACTGACATAGACACGCTCGGGTTCTGCGATCTCCTGCAGCCTTGCTGCGATGTTGACGTTGTCACCATGGATACCGCGTTCGTCGATCAGGATTTCCCCAAGGTGAATACCGGCGCGGAACTTGATCTTGTCATTTTCCGTGCGTGTCCTGTTGTGCTGTGCAGCAATTCTGTGCAGTTCGATTGCAAATTTGACGGCGCTCGTGGCCGTTTCAAACAGGGCAAGAATGCCATCGCCCCGAATTTCTATGACATTGCCCTGATAGTGCGTACAGGTGGCTTCGAGCTGTGACAGGAGGGACTTCAATGAACTGTAGGTGTCCAGTTCATTTTGACTCATGAGCCTTGAGTAACCGACGACATCGGCAAACAATACGGCGCCAAGTCGTTGTCTGATCAATGGTCCAGAATTGGTGTCGTTCACGGTCGGTACTCGATTAGCACTTTGCTTCGATCATATAGGCTACGGTATGGCTGCACGCTGTTCCCCCAAGATGGACTGCAAGTTTCAGTCGTTTATTCGCGCTCGGCACATTGCGGCGGCCAGGACCAGGCCGCTGACGCGTCCGGCCCAATGGTGATTATTGTTTCCGAACCCAATTCATGCGTCAATTCCTGACGCTTAACCCTCCATTCCTCCTGCAGAATACCAACAGCCACCATGTCGTGAAACTGTCCGTTTGCAAACCAGGCTTCTCGCATTTTGCCTTCGACCTGACATCCTACCCGGCTGACCAGATCGCGGCTGTTGTGGTTATCAGCACGATAGTACGATGTTACGCGATTCAAGCCCAATTGTCTGAAAGCAAAATCCAGAACCAGACACAGTGCTCTGATCCCGACGCCGCATCGCCGGATTGATTTATCGATGAACAGCGCGACGACAGCATCTCGGTTGATCTGCGATATTGCCTCTAGTCCTATCGCCCCAAGCGCTTCGCCACTGTCGGATTCGATCATGAACCAGCATGTACTATGGTCGATAGGTGTCCCAACAATATTACTCCAGTGCTCCTCCATCTGGCACTGGTTGAGCGGGATGCGAGATTTTCTGTCAAAACGAGCGAGATCTTCCACATCCTGAAACCAGTATGTGATGATCTCCAGATCCGATTTCGTCAATGGGCGCAGTCTGAATGCGCTGGTCGGGGGTTTGGACACAGAAATGACTACCCTCAAAACTCGATTTACAATTAACTATTCGTGCAACAATAACACAAAAAATTCTTGAATACGAAACTGGTAATCTAAAATCGGCTCGATCGCAATCCAGCTCTGATGCAGTGCTTTCTCAGAACACATTAGGTAATGTATCAATCCTGTTTTTTGTTGAATCAGGATGTCAACAAATCTTCAAAAATAGAACGTATTGAGCAATCATGAATGGGCGCATGGGCAGGTTTTGCAACGAAAAGTTGACGCCCGCTTTGATTTGAACGCTTCACCTGGTGCGAAGTTTAATGGTCGCTCTTGCCGCTAGGCGACAATACGCCGTCGAGGATAAGCATTTTCAGGCTATCGCGTATTTCTTGTTCGGGGAACTTGCCGATGCTCCAGTGCCGCAATGACCATACCGTACACAGAAAGTACAGATAGTTGGCCATGAGTTCCGTGTTCATAGGGCGGAAAATCTGCTGCTCAACGCCCTGATCCAGAATTGTTTGCCAACGCCCCATGAATTTGCGCTCCATGTCGAATACGCGGGCCCGGTTTTCGGCCGACATTGAACGAGTCTCCGAATAAACCAGATTAATGTAGCGACGGTTTTCACCGATGTAATCGATATAGCGATCCACGGCTCTAATCAGGTTCTGGTCTGCGGGGCCCTTAAACAACTCGCCTGTGTCGAAAAAGTCGATAATACCCTGCATGCACATGGTCGTAATCAGATGCAGGATTTCGTCCTTGTCCTTGATGTATTTGTACATCAGGGGAACCGACAGTCCGGATTCCTTTGCGATCTCGCGCATGGATGCGTTTCCGAAACCGTGTTTTGCAATTACTTTGCAGGCGCCTTCAAAGATCTGACGGCGCCGCTCTTCGGCTGTATCAGACAGCGGCCGTGCAGGTTTTTCTGGCGGTACTGTGATGGGAGCTGTGCCTACAGCAGTCTCTACGGAAAAGGTACAGATCACCTCCATGATGACAGAAGAACTGCCAAGGTTCTGGTCGGTTTGAACAATAGAAACGCGAAACGAGTTCAGTGGCGAATCGTCGGGTGAAATTCGGGCTGCCTGCGCCTCGATCTGACCCTGACCAGCTGCAGCCAAATTGGTCGCTGATGTATTGATCATTGTTGATCGCGTCGTGTTTCCTAGGCTCTTTAATTCATCGCGTGCAGCATCGATCGCCAGAGTCAGGCATACGGTATCCAATTGGGATTTCTCAAGAAATTCCTCTACTTGCGATGCGGAATACAAAAACACGCGGCCTGCCTCCTTTGGATCTGACCCGTGGTCAACATCTTGAAATCCCTACCAGATGTCCAGTTAGAAAAATCTGCAATACGCACAAGACGCTGGGGAAGGTGATTCAAGACTTGACGCAAAGAGATGCTGTGTGTGACAGTTAGTGAACGTTCAATAAAACTCCGGGAGAACACCCGCATGAAGTTCAAGATTCTCGCCATTCCTTTCGCGCGTCAGCACGGCGAAGATGTTCAGCTTGCCGGTCGCGACCCCGCGCGATTCAACAAGATGATGACCACGTTGCGGGATCAGATGGTTCTGGCCGAGGAGCTTGGCTACGAAGGTTTCTGTCTGACCGAACACCACATGCAGGTCGAAGGGGTGGAATGCACCACCAACCCGCTGTTCTGGAACATGTACATCGCCCAGCACACCAAGGATTTTAAGGTGGGTCAGCTGGGGATGAACCTGACCGCGATGAACCCGATCAAGACGGCTGAGGACATAGCCTTGCTGGATCACATGACTGGAGGTCGCGTCTTTGCAGGCTTTTCGCGTGGGAACACACCGCGCTGGACCGCAACCATGGGTCAACATTTGGATATCACCTCGGCCGAGTCCGACAAATCCGAGGCCGACCAGCGCAATCGCCGCGCCCTGTATGAGAACTGGCGTCTGATCAAGTCGCTGTGGACCGATGATCTGACCGAGCATCAGGGCGAGTTCTGGAATTTTCCGTCCAATGTGAAATGGGAGTTTAACCCGACCAAGCTGTGGGGCGGTGACAGTCCTGTCGATGAGAACAAAATCCTGCGCAAGTCGGGGATCGTTCCTCGCCCGTTGCAAAAGCCGCACCCCAAAGTCTATGCGCCGTTCTCGTATTCGATGGAAACCGCAAAATTCTGGGCTTCGGAAGGCGCAAAGATGGTGTCCTTTGTGACCGCCGACAAAGAAGAGTTCATGCCGGTGATTCTTGAGAACTGCCTGCAGGCAGCGCATGAAAAGGGTCTCAAAGACACGACCAATAACGATGTTCTGGCTTTGGGCGCACATCTGATGATGGGCAAGACCCCCGCCAAGACCAAACAGTATCGCGAGATGTTCGATAAGCTGTGGTTTTCGGCCTACGACGCGCCGCCATACCATGTGCCGCTTGGTCGTGTCTGGGATGGCTCGCGTCAACAGGTTCTGGATCAGGTCGGTGAGCTAGCCGAACGTTACCAGATCGATGAGTTCTTTGTCTGGCACCACGTGAACTACTTTGGTGACGAGATCGAACAGGAAGCACTGATCGAATTCGCCGAAGGCGTCATCAAGCCGCTGAACGGGTAAGGAAATATCATGTTCGACCTGCATGAAGTTTATCGGCTGTCGCCTATCGAAGACATTATCGCGGACTGCGCTCTGGGACGCATGGTTATCCTCGTCGATGATGAGAGCCGTGAAAACGAGGGCGATCTGGTAATCCCTGCCACCTGTGCAGATGTGGTGGCCGTAAACTTCATGGCGCGTTTTGGTCGGGGTCTGATTTGCATGGCGATCAGCCCCGAACGGGCCCAGCAGTTCAGCCTAGGGCCTATGGCAGCGTTAAACACCGACCCTCACCACACAGCGTTCACCATTTCCGTGGACGCTAAAGAAGGTACCACCACAGGTATTTCCGCCAGCGATCGCGCGCGAACAATTGCGTTGCTGGCGTCTAATGATGGGTCGGCTGCCGATCTGGTTTCACCCGGGCACATGTTCCCGCTGGTGGCAAAGTCTGGTGGTGTCCTTGAACGCGAAGGTCATACCGAAGCCGCGGTCGATCTGGCCCGATTGTCAGGGCAGGGCGATGCCGGCGTGATCTGTGAGATCATGAAGGACAACGGTGAAATGGCGCGGCTGCCCGACCTTCTGGAATTCGGGGCTCGTCATGGTCTCAAGGTGGGTACGATCGAAGGCCTCAGACGATATCGTCAGGGGTTGCCCGCCAGCAAGGCCGCGTGACGGCAAACTCCCACAGCGTCTCAACACACTCACGACCGAGGACATCCCATGACCGCATTCGCCGAAATCGAAGCCCTGATGCAAGCTTACATCGAAAATCTGCATGATGGGGACATCAGCAAGACAGATCAGATGTTCCTGCCGGAATGTGACCTGTGCTGCGCCAATGAAGACGGTAGCTATGTCCATATGACGCTGGATAATTACAAAGAGCTCATTGGCGGGCGTGAAAGCCCGAAATCCAAGGGCTATCCGGTATACGGCCACACAATCTCGATCGACCAGTCCGGCCCGAATACCGCCATGGTCAAAATCGACTGTGCCGTGCAACCCCGGTATTTCATCGACTACCTGTCACTGGTCCGTACGGGCGAGGGCTGGAAAATTGCGGCCAAGGTTTACTACGTCCAGCGCACCGAAGACTGATCCCTCAATCTGACCGAGCCAGAATTTTCGCACATGACGGCCCCTTATTCTCAACTTTCGGCGCGTGCGTTGGTGCAGGCCTATGCCCGACTGGAGCTGTCTCCGGTCGAGGTGACGCAGGCCGCTTTGGACCGGATCGCTCAGGTCAACTCAAAGATCAATGCCATATACCATCTGGAGGCAGAGCCCGCGTTGGATGCGGCGCGGGCCTCTGAACAACGCTGGTATGATAACGAGCCGCAAGGTCCGTTGGACGGTGTTCCAACAACGATCAAGGATGCATTGGATTGTATTGGCATGCCTGCTTATCGCGGGTCAGCCGCCGGATCCGAGACGATCAGCACCACCGATCATCCGACAGTCGCGCGGATGCGCGAGGCCGGATCAGTCATCCTCGGCAAGAACACTATGTGCGACTTCGGTATCCTTGCTGGGGGCGTCAGTTCGAAACACGGGGTCACCCGTAACCCCTGGAACCTGTCACGCACGACCGGCGCGTCATCCTCTGGTGCATCGGCCAGTGTTGCCGCAGGGATCGAGCCTGTTTCAATTGGCACAGATATTGTGGGTTCAATCCGTCTGCCTGCCTCGTATTGCGGATTGGTGGGTTTCAAGCCCAGTCAGGGGCGCGTGCCATATTACAGGTGTAACAGCCCGGCCCTGACAGCCGGCCCTCTGGCGCGTAGCTTTGGCGATGTTGCGCTCCACATGAATGTCCTGACAGGCGAGGACACACGCGATTTCTCTGCGTTGGAACGCGATGGCATCAACTATGTTTCCCGGTTGTCCCGTTCAGATTTCAAGACAAAATCAGTTCTGGTCGTTCCCGAACTCGGTCTGGGTGAACCGGTAGCTGATGATGTGCGCGTAGCCGTCCTGAAGGTTGCACAAGTGTTGCGTGATTTGGGGGCAGAGGTCACCTATTGCGAAACCGCACCATTCAGCAGTGTCGACTGGGAACCGGCCGAGGCGTTCTATAAGATCCGCACTTTGTCAGAGTTGATGCGCCAGCCTGAGGCTGAACAGGCCAAAACACCCTACATTCGTGACTGGTTCGATGATGCCCGTAGTCTGACTGCGGTTCAGCACCAACGTAACTTCGATCATACGCAAACCTTGCGCGAGCGCGCTCTGGCGATGATGGGAGTGCATGACTTTGTACTGCTTCCGTCGACGCCGGACACCGCGTTTGCGGCCGAACTGCCCGGATCGGATCCTGAAAGGCCCTTTGAAAGCTGGGCCAATACCTTCCTGTTTAATCTGACCGAACAGCCGGCTGCGAGTATCCCGGCCGGGCTGGACCGCTGCGACTTGCCGATTGGCGTTCAGCTTGTCGGGCGTAGATATGATGATCTGGGCGTTTTGCAGGTTGCCTGGAGGATCGAGCAGGAAATCGGAGAGATGCCCCAAGCCCCGCTCTAAAAACAGCAAACAATACTTCCAACAGTTATGCGCGAATTTCAGGAGGTTGAAGTGACCGAAAAGAGCACAATCCCCGGCCAAATCATGACCATGCCGCTGACCGTGACCAGCATATTTTGTCATGCGATGCGTGCACATCCCGAAGCAGAGATTGTCTGGCGCAATTCGGACATGTCGATTGATCGCTATACCTATGCCGATATGGGGCGACGTACTCAGCAACTGGCCCACGCCTTGACGGTGCTGGGAGTGGGTCCGGGTGACAGGGTGGCGACGCTAGCCTGGAACAATAACCAGCATCTGGAACTCTACTATGCCTTGGCTTGCATCGGGGCCATCTGCCACACAATCAACCCTCGTCTGCACCTGGATCAGATTGCATTCATCATCAACGATGCGCAGGATACTCATCTGTTCTTCGATACAACATTTGCGTCGCTGGTCGATGCCGTGTCGGAACGCTGCCTATCTGTGCAGGGCTGGTATAGCCTGACCGGACCTGATCGGGTGCCGGAGATGAATACCGAGGTCAGCGACTACGAAACGCTGATCTCAGGTCAGCCAGAAACGTACGCCTGGCCGGAACTTGACGAAAATGCAGCGATGGCGCTGTGCTATACCTCTGGCACCACCGGTAACCCCAAGGGGGTTCTCTATTCTCACCGGGGAACCGTGCTGCATGCCATGGGCGTGTCGGGTGGCGACTGGCTTGCGCTAAGCTCTAAGGATGCGTCGTTGCCGGTTGTGCCGATGTTTCATGCCTGTGCCTGGGGTATTCCTTATGCCGCCCTGATGAACGGCACCAAGCTGGTCATGCCCGGCCCGGGCATGGATCCGGCACCGTTGCAAGAGCTGATGGATGGCGAAGAGGTCACCATGATCTCGGGCGTGCCGACCGTCTGGCTGGGCCTGTTCGAATATCTCGATCAGCGCGGTGAAAAGCTGAAGACAGTAAAACGCGCAATGATGGGTGGGTCGGCGGCGCCGCGGTCACTGATCGAACAGATCGAACTGGGCCATGGCATCGATGTTGTCCACGGCTGGGGTATGACCGAGTTGAGCCCTGTCGGGACATTGTCTGTTCCTAAATGGGGTGAAGACAAGCTGCCGGATGACGACCGTATCGAGCTCAAGACCAAACAGGGCCGGGCGCTCTATGGGATCGAACTGCGTATCGTGAACGATGAGGGGCAGACCTTGCCGCATGATGGGGTTGCCTCAGGCATGTTACAAGTGCGGGGGCATTGGGTTGCTAGCAGCTATTGGGGTGGGGCCGGAGCCGACGCCTTTACCGCAGACGGCTGGTTTTCGACGGGCGACGTCGCTGCGATCGATCCAAAGGGATATTTGCGCCTGACCGATCGCACCAAGGATGTCATTAAGTCGGGCGGCGAATGGATTTCCTCCATTGATCTGGAAAACATCGCCATGAGCCATCCGGATATTCTTGAGGCCGCCTGTATTGCCGCGAAACATCGCAAATGGGACGAGCGCCCTTTGATTGTGGCCGTCAGGCGCGAAGGGTCAGATGTCAGTCGTGCCGACGTTCTTGCGCTCTACGATGGCCAAATCGCCAAGTGGTGGACGCCTGATGACGTGGTGTTTCAGGCCGAGCTACCGCACACCGCAACCGGTAAGGTTTCGAAACTGCATCTGCGTGAGCAATTCGCAGACCACAAGCTGCCAACCGACAACTAATTCTGTTTCTGAGGATCACTCCCATGCGTTCTGCCGTTATCGTCTCGACCGCCCGTACAGCTATTGGCAAAGCCTTTCGCGGTGCCTTCAATGACACACACCCCGCTGTTTTTGGCGGCCATGCCGTCGCCGAGGCGGTCAAGCGGGCTGGGGTCGATCCGGCCGAGATTGAGGACGTGATCATCGGTAACGCTGTGCCCGAAGGCGCAAATGGTGGCAATCTGGGCCGTCAAATCGCTATGCGTGCGGGCCTGCCGGTGACGGCGTCGGGACAGACGATCAATCGGTTCTGTTCTTCGGGGCTTGAAGCGCTGGCCCGGGCCTGTTCGCGGGTCATGGTCGATGGCTGTGACGTGGTAGTCGGCGGCGGTGCGGAAAGTATCTCGCTGGTGATGGGGCGCGACAACACTTATCGGCTGAAGGAAGAGTGGATCGAGAACAACATCCGGGGTTTCTATGATCCAATGATCAAGACCGCAGATACCGTGGCCGAACGCTACGGTATCAGCCGCGAGGCACAGGATGCATTCGCCCTGCAATCGCAACAGCGTACCGCTGCTGCACAAGAGGCTGGCAGGTTCGACGATGAGATCGTTCCGATCACGGTCACCAAGATGAATAAGGACAAGGAAACCGGTGAAGTCACCCAAGAAGAGGTCACGCTGACCCGCGACGAGTGCAACCGCCCCTCGACCACGCTGGAAAGCCTGCAGGGTCTGACCCCGGTAATGGGTGAGGGCAAGTGGATCACCGCCGGTAATGCCTCGCAGTTGTCGGATGGTGGGTCGGCGCAGGTCGTGATGGAAGAGAAGCTGGCCGAAAAGCGCGGGCTTGAGCCTCTGGGCCGCTATGTGGGCTATGTGGTTTCCGGTTGCGAACCCGACGAGATGGGCATTGGTCCGGTCTTTGCGGTGCCGAAGCTGCTGGAGCGCAATGGGCTGAAGATGGACGATATCGGCTTGTGGGAACTGAACGAAGCGTTCGCCAGCCAAGCGCTGTATTGTCAGCAGAAACTGGGTATTCCCGACGAGATCCTGAACGTCGATGGCGGTGCGATCTCGGTGGGTCACCCCTATGGCATGTCGGGCACCCGCATGGTTGGCCACGCGCTGATCGAGGGCAAGAAGCGCAGAGCGAAATACGTTGTGGCCACCATGTGCATCGGCGGTGGTATGGGCGCGGCCGGCCTGTTCGAGGTTCTGTAAATGGGCGCGATCAACAAGGTTGCCGTCATCGGTTCCGGCGTGATGGGAGCAGGCATTGCCGCTCATTTCGCCAACGCCGGGGCGCAGGTGCTTTTGCTGGACATCGTGCCAGATGGAGCTGCGGATCGCTCGGCGCTCGCCAAGGATGCGATTGCGCGTATGACCAAGGGCCGCGCGCCGCAACTGGCCGATCCGGCCTATGCCACGCGGCTGACTGGCGGGAACCTCGAAGACGATCTGGCTTTGCTGTCTGACTGCGATTGGGTGGTCGAGGTTGTGTTGGAGGATCTTGGCATCAAGCGAGACCTCTATGCCAAGATCGCACCGCATATGCGGGATGATGCGATCCTGAGCTCGAACACTTCGACAATCCCGCTGGCGGACCTGATGGCGGAATTGGACGAAAGTCGGTGCAAACGTTTTGTCATTACTCATTTCTTCAACCCGCCGCGATATATGCGGCTGCTCGAACTTGTCACTGGACCGAAAACCGATCCGGAGGTGGCCGAACGCGTCCGCGCCTATGTTGACGAGCGTCTGGGCAAGACCATGGTGCTGTGCAACGACCGGCCCGGCTTTATTGCCAACCGTCTGGGCGGCCTTTGGATGAACGTCGCTGTGCGCGAGGCCGTTGCTCGTGGCATCACGGTCGAAGAGGCCGATGCTGTTCTTTCGCGCCCCTTCGGTGTTCCGGGAACCGGCATTTTTGGTCTGTTCGATCTGGTGGGCATCGACCTGATGGGCAAGTCGCGCCTGTCGATGCGGTCGCTGCTTGAGGCTGACGATCCGCAACAGATCCACACCGAGGGTGTCGATACGTTCGACCGGATGGCCGCAAAGGGCTATGTCGGGCGCAAGGGTGATGGATCGGGTTTCTATCGCCGATCTAAGGACGCGGCGGGCAAAACCGTTGTGGAAGCCATCGACCTTGAGACGCTGGTTTACCGCCCGCGCGCCAAGGCGCCGGAACTGGCGAAAGCCTTTGGAACTGATTTCATCGACCAAAAGGGCGATCGGTTGGCTGATTATGCATGGGCGGTGATGAGCGCGACTCTGTCCTATGCGGCCTACTGCGTGCCCGAAGTCACCGATAGCCCGGCGGCCGTAGATGCGGGCATGGAGCTGGGATACAACTGGCGCATGGGCCCGTTCCGCCTGATGGATAAGATCGGCGTGGCCAAGATCGCTGCCCGTCTTGTTGAAGAAGGTCAGGATGTACCGCCTTTGCTGGCCTTGGCGGCGGAACGCGGCGGTTTCTATTCGGGGCGGGGTCGTGATTGTAAGGTGCTGCTGCCCTCGGGTGAGCAGGCGGATACACCGCGCGGACCCGGAGTGATCTTTGCCTCGGACTTCACGGATGATCCGGTTTTCACCTCCGAGGCCGTTGCCCTGCGCGACATGGGCGATGGAGTTGCGTTGCTGTCCATCACTTCACCCAACGCCGCCTTGGATGATCTGGTGATGCAGGGGATTTCCGATGCACTGGATGTCGTGGAACGCGATTTCCGCGCGATGGTTATCGGCTCCGACGGCAGTCACTTCTCGGTCGGCGCCAACTTGAAGAAGGCGCTGGACCGCGCAGACGCTGGCGAATTGGATCTGGTCGCTGGGCAATTGGCAATCGGTCAGGCCACCTTACGCAAGATGAAATACGCGCCGTTTCCGGTAGTCTCGGCTGCCTGTGGTCTGGCCTTGGGCGGCGGGTGTGAGATCCTGATGCATTCGGACCGAGTCATGGCGACGCTGGAAAGCAATATCGGTCTGGTCGAGGCCAATGTGGGCCTGTTGCCCGCATGGGGCGGAACAACGGCCCTGTTGCTGCGCAAGACAGCGGAATTGGGCGATCCGGTTAAAGGGGCCGAAGCAGCATTTGGTGTCATATCGACGGCGCTGATGGTGGGATCTGCTCCTATGGCGCAACATGCTGGCTATCTGCGTACAGACGATGGGGTGGTGATGAACCGGGACCGGTTGTTGGCGGACGCGAAATCGGAAGCCTTGGAACTGGCCAATGGCTATGCCGCTCCGACCAAGGTCGAAATCGTGCTGGACGCCGCTGCGATCAATACTGCGCTTGAGCCAAAGCTGGCCGCGCTGGCCGAAGCAACTGCGGACGCGCCCTATACGATCGAGATCGCACGCGAGACGGCGCATGTTCTTGCAGGGGGTGACGGTGGCACTCTGGATGAAGTGGTACTGCACAAGTTGGAAGCCGAAGGCATGATGCGCCTGATCCGACAGGATAAGACCATCGAACGGATGCGGCACACCATGAACACCGGCAAGCCGCTGAAAAACTGAGGGAAACACAGTATGGACTATCAACTCCCTCAGCGGGATATCGCGTTTCTTCTGGATGAGGTGCTGGACCTTGATAAAACTCTGGCACTGCCGGGTTGCGAGCATTGTGACAAGGACACGTTCTTTGCCGTCGTTGGCGCAATCAATTCCTTCGTGCGCGACAATCTTGCCACCTGCAACGAGGCGGGCGACAGCCCCGGCGCTCGGCTGGTAAATGGTCAGGTCTATGCTGCCCCCGGGTTTGGCGATGCCTACAAGGTGTTCTGCGAAGACGGCTGGAATGCGCTGGCGCTGGAGGAAGAGTATGGCGGCCAGCAACTGCCCTTTGTTTTGCACGCAACGCTGCGTGAAGGCATGGCCGGAACCAATCTGGCGTTTGCCCTGATCCACGAGTTGAACTTCGGTGTGGTCGAGGCGCTGATCGCTTATGGCTCGGACGAGCAAAAGGCCATCTATTGCCCGCATCTGACACGCGGCCACTGGGCCGGGACCATGAACCTGACCGAGCCGCATTGCGGCACGGATCTGGGGCTTATCCGAACCAAGGCTGTTCGCAACGATGACGGATCCTATGCCATCACGGGCAACAAGATATTCATCACGTGGGGCGATCATGACATGTCAGAAAACGTCGCCCACCTGATCCTAGCACGGGTCGAGGGGGCGCAACCCGGTCCGCGTGGTCTATCGTTGTTTCTTGCGCCGAAATACATGCTGGATGGGGACAACAACACGACGGACGAGCGCAACGCGATCACCATTGCGGGGATTGAGAATAAGATGGGCATCCATGGATCGCCCACTTGCGCCATTTCGTTCGAAGGGGCCAAAGCCTGGATTGTTGGCGAAGAGGGCAAAGGGCTGGCCGCAATGTTCGTCATGATGAACGCTGCGCGTCTGTCGGTAGGTTTGCAGGGTCTTGGTGTGGCAGAAGCAGCGTTACAGTCTGCCAACGCTTATGCGCACGAACGTCTGCAGGGCCGGGCACATGATGAGCAACTGAACCCGACCGGCGTTGCCGATCCCCTGTTCGCCCATGCCGATGTGCGTCGCCGTTTGTTAATCGCCCAGGGTGAGATGGATTCGGCTCGTGCGCTGGCCTACTACGGCGCAAGCCTGTTGGATGAGGCTCATCGCGCCACGGTGCCTGAGCAACGCAAAGCCGCCGATGCCCGACTGTCGTTGCTGACGCCGGTGATCAAATCCTATCTCTCGGACATGGGATCTCGCATGGCAAGCGAAGCTGTCCAAATGCATGGCGGGCACGGATACATCAAGGATTATGGTGTCGAGCAATTGATGCGGGATGTACGTATCACCGCGATTTATGAAGGCACAAATGCGATTCAGGCCCGTGATCTGGTGATGCGCAAGGTGCGCGGCGATCAGGGGGCAATAATCAAAAGTCTGGTGGCAGACATGCTGGAGGAGGCGAGCAATCTGCCTGCAGAGCTATCCGATACGCAGCGGAGTCTGCGAGGCGCGGCCGAGCGGTTGGATCGTTCAACTGATTGGGTGTTGGATGCGTCGCAGGGTGAGGTCTTGTCCGGTGCCTGCGACTATCTGGAAATCGTAGCGCTTAGCCTGTCGGCTTGGATGTCGGCCCGGATCGCCCGCGCGGCAAGTGCCGCTACCGGCAGCCAGTCATCGGACTATTATGCAGATCGTCTGGATGCCGCACAGGCATTCATGACGCGTGCGCTGCCGCGCGCTGTAAGCCACGAACTGATCATGCAAACGGGTGAGCCCGGCGTTATCAGCCGGGCAGATCGCTGTCTCTGACCCTCCTTCTCCCCAGATAGCGCCCTTTTTTGCAATTGTCGCGATAGAGTTTCGGATCAGAGAGCAGCTTCGCTGCCCAAAACGGTGGTGAACTCGTTCGAGAACGTGCCGCCGTTGCCATGAGCAATGGCAATGTTGACGTCATTGATCTGTCGATCACCGCCATCCCCGCGGATCTGGGTGGCGGCTTCGATCAGGCAGAACAGGCCGTACATGCCGGGATGCACGCAGCTGAGTCCGCCACCGTTGGTGTTGACAGGCAGGCTGCCGCCGGGCGCGATATTGCCATCTGCGACAAATGCCCCGGCCTCACCCTTTTTGACAAAACCCATGTCTTCTAGGAACAGCAGCGTGTTGATGGTGAAAGCGTCGTACAGCTCGACCACGTCCACGTCCTTGGTCGTGATGCCAGCCATTTCAAAGGCGTGTTTTGAGCTGTCCGTTGCACAGGTGGTAGTGAGCGTTGTCGCCTGGCTGATTTCGCGGTGAGAAATCGCGTTGCCGCCGCCAAGGAAGTAGGCAGGTTTTTCCTGATAGTCTGTGGCACGCTCTGCCGAAGTCACGATGATCGCGGCCCCGCCATCTGACATCAAGCAGCAGTCCAGAACTGCAAGCGGATCCGCAACCATGGGTGAAGCCAGATACTCATCCATGGTCAGGTCCGTGCGCATTGTGGCATCCGGGTTCAGCTGTGCCCATTTGCGGGCCGAGATCGCCACATGACCAAGATGCTCCTTCGGAACATTGAATTCATGCATATAGCGCTGCGCGGTGAAGGCATAACCCGGGACCGGGACCATAGGCTCATAGGCGCGTTCCCATTGCGGGGTCTCAATCAGGCCGTTCAGGTCCCGTGCGGATTTGGCGTTCGAGCCGTAGCAGATCAGAACGTTCTTACACAGGCCTGCCTGAATCGCCATCGTTGCTTCAAGCAGGTAGGACATGAAGGATGATCCCCCCACCATGTCCGAATTCGCCCAAGTCGGATGGATGCCCAGATACTCGGCAATCGAAAGCGTCGGGAAGAAATGATAGAAAGTGCCGCCACAGATCCCGTCGATTTCGGACAAATCCATACCTGCATCAGTCAGTGCGTTTTGCGTGGCCTTGGCGATCAGCTCCATGGGTGATGTATCTGGTGTTTTGCCCAGACCCCAATAGCCTTTGCCAACGATGGCGGATTTCCCGCGAAGAGCGTGTGCCATGATGTGGTCTCCTTACTCCGCGGGTTTGAAAAAAACAGCCGGCTCACCGGATTTTGCGTTGGGTCCGAAGTCAGGGGTCATAACGACGGCCTGGACCTTCATCCCGATTTCGACCGCTTCGTTGTCGACGTCGATAATACGACTGAACATCCGGGGCCCTTCATCCAGATCGACCAGTACATTGTTGATATCGCCACCGAATTTCACGGGTCGACGGATGATCGTCGAGGCGTAGACCGTTCCGCGGCCCGATGCCTCGACCCATTCCAGATCGTCCGCACCGGTTGTTGGTGACAGAGCGCGAGGATAGAAAACATACTCTCCTGTCTTGGTAGAGCGCTGAATCAGGAATTTTCCGGCCGCCAAGCCGGCGCGAAAAGTCGCGTCTGCCTGTGGGCTGGCTTCGGGGAGGATAAAGTCAGTCATGTGTCTTCCTTGATTTCACGCAGCGAAAATTGCCGCATCATGAGTGGGTTCGGGATTGAGAATACGTTTTTGCAGCAAGACGGCCTCGGGCAGGATACGCGTACGCACGTGGCCTGCCGCTGCGCTTAGCAGATCCGGCTCGGGAGCCTGTTCAGCAACGGCTTCCATGTCGGCCCAGACACGTCCAAAATAGACAAGACCGGTCAAACGCGTGTAGTCGGCGACCGACGGCCCGATATCAGAACGGGTCTGCATTTCCCTTGTAGCCGCACTCCATGCCTCGATTGCATCGGCCAGTTCCATCGAGGTTGGACCATCCGAGACAAGTTCGGCAAAGGCCTGAGCAGCGGCGCCGCCATTCGCGCGGATTGCGCGGCGGGCAATCCCGGTGGCCAGCACACCATTGGTGCCTTCGTAGATTGCCATGATCCGCGCATCGCGCATGATCTGCTCGACCCGGTATTCCTTGCAGAAACCGTAGCCGCCGTGGATTTGAACTGCCTGACTGGCGGCCATGTTGACCGCGTCGGTAGCAAATGCCTTGCATGTCGGGGTCAGGATATCCAGCAGTCCCTGATCGGTCCCCAGATCCATATCTACAAATGTCCGATAGACCATTGCGCGGCAGCCCATTGCTTGGGCGTAGATGTCCAAAAGCATCCGCTGCACATCACCGTGTTCTGTAATCAGGGCCGTGCCTTCGGTTGCGGTTCCCTGTCGCCGTGCCGCTGCATGAGTGCGCGCGCGCTGAAAGGCGACATCCATCTGACCGACCGCTTGCAGCGACACATCCAGGCGTTCGGCATTCATCATGGTGAACATTGCGGCAAGGCCCTTGCCTTCCTCACCCACCAGCTCGGCCTGCGCTCCGTCAAAGGCCATCTGACAGGTGGGCGAAGCATGCATGCCCATCTTTTCCTCGATGCGCACGGTCTGAACTGTGTTGCGGGTGCCGTTCGAGAGAACGGCCGGACAGGCAAACAGGCTCAGTCCCCGCACTCCCGGCGCTGAATCCGGCGTGCGGGCCAGTACCAGGTGCAGCACGTTATCGGTGTAATCGTGATCGCCACCTGAAATGAAAATCTTGGTGCCGCTGAGTGCGTAGCCATCGGCGGTGGGTGTTGCGATTGTTTTGATCCGCCCAAGATCCGAGCCCGCATCAGGTTCAGTCAGGCACATCGAGGCCATCCATTCACCCGATACAAGCGGAGGCAACAGACGTGCCTTTTGGTCATCGCTACCGGATGTTTTCAACGTGCGGATGCAGCCCTGCGCGAGGCTCAGCACCATCTCGTAAGAAATGCAGGCCCCGGCCAGCATGTCCGCCAGCACGGCCCCGAGGATATGCGGCAAATCCTGACCGCCGAATTCTTCGGGCGCGCAAAGTCCTGGCCATCCGGCCTCGGCGTAGCGCTTGTAGGCCGAGATCATTTGCGGGGGCATTCTTACGCGACCGTTTTGCAGGCGAGCGCCGGTATCTTCACCAATCAGATCCAGCGGTGCGATCTCGGCATTGACGAACTTTCCAAGGGCCGGGATCACCGCGTCGGCTAGATCGTCGCTCCAATCCGGCAAGCGGTCGGGTTGGCCAACATGTTTCAGTACAAAGGCGATGTCAGCCTCGGATGCAGTGTAATCGATCATGTGTTTCCCCGGCCTGTGACGATGACGACATCTGAGCCTTCATAAAGTTCGGTTACCGCATCGGCGCGCAGCTCCAGCGCAAGACGCTGGTTGATATAGCCCTTGTCCGTGATTTCGTTTCTTTCCACCGATGGCGCATCGCGTTCGATCCGCACCCGTCCAACGCGTGTCGCACTACCGGTTTGACCGGCGTTGTAAGCAGCCAGTTGTTTGGTGATGAAGGCACGTACAGCTGGATCGTCTGCATATCCTGCCTGAGTATCGTCACGCCCGGTCAGCGCCTTGCATTCATCCGTGTTCAGGAACAGCAGAGCCCCAATCTCGGTCCGGTCATGGCCTGTAATGACCGCGTCAGATGCTATTGGACTGAGTGCTTGCAGCAGAGCCACGCGTAAATTTCCAACAGCAACCCATGTGCCGGTCATCAGCTTGAAATTCTCGGAAATGCGCCCATCGAACACGATGCCTCTGGATGGATCCTTGGGATCCTCCAACCGCCCGGCATCGCCGGTCAGGAAATACCCTTCTTCGTCGAAGGCTTCGGCGGTCTTTTCGGGATTATTCAGATAACCGGTCGTCACGTGCGGACCGCGGACTCGCATTTCCAGCTTGCCACCATTGGGCAGGAACTTGAGTTCTGATCCCGGGCCGGGCACCCCGATCACACCCGCTTTGTCGATTGGGAAGTGAACGCAGGTTGCCATCATTGCCTCTGTCAGGCCCCAGGCGCTGACAAAGGGTACTTTCTCGCCCCGCTCTTGGATCCCCAGCTGTTCCAGCCCCTTCCAAAGGTGATCTGGCAGGCCGGCACCGGAGAAAAAGATCAGATCAAGTCGTTTGAAGAACGCGTGGCGAAACTCATCATCTTCGCGCAAGACCGGCAGCAGCATGTCAAAGCCGCGCGGGACGTTGAAGAACAAGGTTGGCGACACCTCGCGTACATTGCGAATGGTCTTTTCGATCTCGCCAGGGACCGGCTTGCCGTCGTCCAAATAGAAACTGCCGCCATTGCGCAGGATCATGTTAAAATTGAAATTGCCTCCAAAGGTGTGGTTCCAGGGCAACCAGTCCACGACCACGGGGGGTGCGGATTCCAGAAAAGGCCAGATTTGAACAACCGCCTCTTGCGTGGCCAACATCATGCGCTGAGTCACGATGACGCCTTTCGGCAGGCCGGTCGAGCCGGAGGTGAACAGGATTTTCCCCGTTGTGTCGAGACTAACCAATGCGTGTGCATCGGAAACTGCGCCGTTAGCACTGGTCTGAAGGGCGCTATCGAAGGTCAGGTCCCCGTTGTCGGACAGACAAGCGACATCCGATGCAGACAGCATCGCAAACGCATTTGCAAACGCCTGGGCATCATCAGCATAGGCCATGCCCGGTTTCGTTGTATCTACGATGTGGCGCAGTTTGGCGAGCGATTCATCAAACAGTGAATAGGGCACCGAAACGGGCACGACCGGTATTCCGACATGCATCGCTGCCAACATAAGAACGCCATGCCGAACCGAGTTTCCGGACAGGATCAGCAACGGTCGATCTGGTCCAAGCCCTTGATGCAGCAAAAAGACGGCAAGCGAATCTACCTGTGCTTTTGCCTGTGCATATGTAACGCCCCGCCACTTGCCGTCTGGCCCGCGTTCCATCAGGAACGGTCGGTTTGGCACTTGTTTCGCCCACTGATCCAGATAGCTGGACAGGCTTTGCTCAGTGAACTCAAGCCCGTGCGGGCTGCGGAGCACAAACGCACCGTCGCCCAGATCTTCGCGCAGCACATCGGCTGGTGCGAATTTGTCAGCCGGTGCCTTAAGTTCATCGTCCTTTGGGGCAGTGTTGCTCATGTCCTGTCTTCCTGATTCCGCCGAGGGAACGGGTAAAGTGCATCGATATTTCGAAATTCACGCTAACCAATAATTTGTTAGTATGCAAATATATTATTGATCGTTCACTAAAGCTCGAATACATGGGTATAACGCACCGAAATTCAGCGCAAGAATCCAAGCAGCGTTCGTCAGATCGCAGTGCCCTGGCCGCAAATGGAGACAAGATATGAAAATCGAAAACGCATCTGTAATCGTCACCGGAGGCGCGTCAGGTTTGGGATTTGCCACGGCCGAATATCTAGCGGCGCGCGGAGGCCGAGTGACTTTGTTCGACCTGCCGGGGGACAAGCTTGATGCTTCAGCGGTCCAACTCGGAGCAACTGCCGCCGCATGTGATGTGACCAGCGAAACAGAGGTTGCCGACGCTTTGCAAGTGGCCATTGCGGCGAATGGCCTTCCGCGGATCGTGGTGAACTGCGCCGGGGTGACACATGGTGAGCGGATTGTGGGTCGTAACGGTCCGGCATCGCTTGAGGGGTTTGTACGCACCATACACATCAATCTGATCGGAACGTTCAATGTCATGCGGCTGTCCGCAGAGCAGATTATGCAAAATGATCCGCTTGAGGACCAGGAGCGGGGGATCATTATCAATACAGCCTCAGCTGCAGCGTTCGAAGGTCAGATCGGGCAAGCGGCCTATGCGGCCTCAAAGGGTGGGGTTGCGAGTCTGACTTTGCCGGCGGCCCGAGAGTTTGCACGCTCGGGGGTGCGTGTCATGGCTATCGCGCCCGGCATTTTCTCAACCCCGATGATGGAACTGTTGCCTCAGGAGATACAAGATAGCCTGGGCGCCAAGGTTCCGTTCCCGACACGTCTGGGACAGCCATCCGAGTTCGCCCGTCTGGCGGGGCATATGATCGAAAATACGATGCTGAATGGCGAATGTGTCCGTCTGGATGGGGCAATCCGTCTTGAACCCAAGTGAGGCTGTTGGAATGGAATACACGCATATCAAACCCGAAACTGATGGGAATGTCGGCATCCTGACTCTGGACCGGCCCTCGAAGTTCAATGCGATCAATCACGGGCTGTTGTTTGAGATCGAGCACTACTTTGATACATTGCCTGACGCAATCGGCGCAGTTGTGATCCGCAGCTCGGGCCAGCATTTTTGCGCTGGTCTGGATTTGTTAGAGCATTCAATGCGCGATGCCGCAGGGGCCATGCATGAATGCCGCCTGTGGCACAGAATTTTCGACAAGATTGAGTATGGCAGCGTGCCGGTTGTCGCCGCGATGAATGGCGGTGTTCTGGGCGGAGGGATGGAACTGGCGATGACAGCCCATATTCGGGTCTCGCAGCAGGACACATTCTACGAATTACCTGAAGGTCGCCGCGCGATTTTTGTAGGTGGCGGCGCTACCGTGCGCGTGGGGCGGATCATTGGTGCCAGCAGGATGATGGAGATGATGCTGACCGGACGTCGCTATGGGGCCGAGCAAGGGTTGCAGCTGGGTTTGGCCCATTATGTCGAGCCGAATGGTACAGCTTTCGACAAAGCGATGGAACTGGCCCGGCGCGTTACTGAAAACGCGCCTTTGTCCAACTACATGATGGTGCAGGCGATCACGCGCATCAACGATATGTCGGCCAGCGATGGATTCTTTGCAGAGAGTCTGGCGGCGGCGATTGCTCAATCCTCTCCAGAAGCGCGGGCGGGGATGGAGGCGTTTTTGACTAAAACGGGGAAGCGGGACAATCAGTGAGGTCCGAAACACGCGGGATCTGGCGTGAGAGCGTTTCACCAGATCCCGGTGTCGGGCGGGGCAGAGCCCCGGTGGTTAGTCGACGAAGGCGCGTTCGACCACGAAAGTGGAAGGTTTGTTATTCGCACCTTCTTCCAGTCCGAACCCTTCCAGCGCGGCCTTGGTATCCTGTAGCATTGCCATCGAGCCGCAGATCATTCCGCGATCATGTTCCGGAGAGATCGCGGGTAGGCCCAGATCATCGAACACTTTGCCTGACGCCATCAGATCGGTGATCCTGCCCTGAAACGGATAGTCCTCACGCGTGACGGTGCAATAGTGGCGCAAGTTCTGGGCCATCTCACCCACCAGCGGGTCGGATTTTAGTGTTGCGACCAAGTCTTTGCCGTATTGCAGTTCCGCTGCCTCCCGACAGGTATGAGTCAGGATAACTTCATCGAATTTCTCATAGGTTTCCGGATCGCGGATCAGGGACGCAAAAGGTGCGATGCCTGTGCCGGTTGAGAACATCCACAACCGCTTGCCTGGCAACAGCGCGTCGTTCACCAGCGTACCTGTCGGCTTTTTGCGCATCAAAACGATGTCACCTTCGCGGATCTTCTGCAGATGTTCGGTTAGAGGACCATCCGGCACTTTGATCGAATAGAACTCGAGCTCTTCATCCCAGCTGGGTGAGGCGACGGAATAGGCACGGAACACCGGCTTTTCGGCATTCGGCAGACCTATCATCACGAATTCACCGGACCGGAATCGAAAGGTCGATGGGCGGGTGATACGGAATCTGAACAGACTGTCCGTATAATGCTGAACTTCGGTCACCGTTTGGGCAAACACGCCTGCCGGTATGTGAAAATCCGTCTTTGATTGGGTGTCCAGCGACATCATGCTCTCCTATGCGTCCGCGGGGGCTTCGGACAGAAGCTCCAGTTTACTGTCCTTGCCGTTCCAGTCATCGGCGTCGGGCAGAGGGTCTTTTTTTTCCGTAATGACGGGCCACTGTTCTGCATATTTACGGTTCAGATCGACCCAGTCTTTCATTCCTTCTTCGGTATCCGGGCGGATTGCATCTGCAGGGCATTCCGGTTCGCAAACGCCGCAATCAATGCATTCATCAGGATGGATGACCAATGTGTTTTCGCCTTCGTAGAAGCAGTCCACCGGGCAGACTTCGACGCAATCGGTAAATTTGCAGTTGATGCAGTTGTCCGTCACTACATAGGTCAACGAGGCTATCCTTATCATTAGTATACAAATGAATATTTCTGAACCGCGTCGCCTGTCAATACGTTTTTGTACTAACGATTATTTAGAGCGCTTCGTGCTTGACCCAGAGACTGATATAATTAGTATACTAACGAAATAACCGAAACTTCGAGAGGGACAGATGGCTGATAAACTGGTCGTGAAAAACATCGGACTGCTGCTATCAGGAAAGATGGAGAACCCGATTCTCGATGGGGACTGCGTGATCGCCATTGACGGCAAGATTTCGGACTGGGGATACGAAAAGGACCTCGATTGTGACGATGCTGAAACCGTGGTGGACGCCGACGGTGTGACTCTGGCACCGGGCCTTATCGACAGCCATATTCATCCGGTCGTTGGCGACTATACCCCCAGACAACAACAGCTTCACTGGATCGATTCCACGTTGCACGGCGGCGTGACCACACTGATTTCGGCGGGTGAAGTGCATATGCCGGGTCGGCCTAAGGACGTGGTGGGCCTGAAGGCGATGGCGATTGCAGCGCAGCGTTGGTATGAGAATTTCCGACCTTCTGGCGTAAAGGTTCATGCCGGAGCACCGGTAATCGAACATGGTATGGTCGAGGAAGACTTCAAAGAGATGGCTGACGCAGGCGTTAAGCTGCTGGGTGAGGTCGGGCTGGGTACGGTCAAGGACGGGAAGACTGCCAAACAGATGGTCGACTGGGCGCGAAAGTACGGTATCCAATCAACAATCCATACTGGAGGGCCGTCGATTCCGGGGTCTGGCCTGATTGATGCGGATATGGTTCTGGAAACCGGAACCGATGTGATTGGGCATATCAATGGCGGGCATTCCGCGTTGCCTGACGATCAGATCACCTGCCTTTGCGAAAGCTGTACCGCCGGGTTGGAGATTGTGCACAACGGGAACGAACGCGCCGCACTTCTGACTCTGAACACCGCGCGTGAGCTCAAGCAGATGGATCGGATCATACTGGGTACGGATGGACCAGCTGGCTCTGGTGTGCAGCCGCTGGGTATCATGCGGATGGTCGCGATGCTGTCAGCTTTGGGCAACGTTCCCGCCGAGATCGCGTTTTGCTTTGCGAACGGAAATACCGCACGTCAGCGCGAACTGGATACGGGCCTGATCGAAAAGGGGTATTGTGCAGACTTCGTGCTGATGGATCAGGCGCAGCACGCACCAGGTAAGACGATTCTAGAATCTGTTCAGTTAGGAAATCTGCCGGGTGTCGGCATGACCATCATCGATGGTGTTGTGCGTTCGGAACGCAGTCGCAATACGCCTCCGGCAACGCGTTTGCCGCAGATTGTTAGCTGAACAGATCACTTCTGGATGTTGAAGACATTAGGGCACGACGAGACTAGGACATAAGATGAGCGCACCTTTGCAGGGGCTGAAAGTGGTCGAGCTAGCCAGGATTCTGGCGGGTCCGTGGATCGGTCAGACATTGGCTGATTTGGGGGCCGAAGTCCTCAAGATCGAAAGCCCGGATGGTGATGACACCCGCAAATGGGGGCCGCCATTTATCGAGCGTGACGGAGATCGGACGGCCGCATATTTTCACGCCGCAAATCGAGGAAAGGACAGCATAGCACTGGACCTTGCGGATGCGGAGGACCGGTCAAAATTGCTCGACCTGATCCGCGAGGCGGATGTTCTGGTCGAAAACTTCAAAGTCGGCGGCCTGCAAAAGTTTGGCCTGGATTATGACAGCGTCAAAGAAATCAATCCCCGCCTGATCTACGCCTCTGTTACGGGGTTTGGTCAGGACGGGCCATATGCACATCGTGCCGGTTATGACTTTCTGATCCAGGGCATGAGCGGCATCATGGATCTGACCGGCGATCCACAGGGCGAACCGCAAAAAATCGGTGTGGCTTTTGCGGACATATTCACCGGGCTTTACGGGGTGATCGGAATTCAGGCTGCACTGGCGGAACGAGAAGGATCAGGGCAAGGGCAACATGTGGATCTGAGCCTGCTGGATTGCATGACAGGGGTGTTGGCCAACCAGGCCATGAACTATTTGGCTTCGGGGATTTGCCCGACCCGTCTGGGGAATGCGCATCCAAACATTGTCCCGTATCAGGTGTTCCCGGTTGCGGACGGCCATATCATCATCGCGTGTGGAAATGACCGTCAGTTCGCATCTCTTTGCGGGATTCTGGGGTGTTCCGAACTGGCCGATGATGCGCGGTTTGCAACCAACCCGGATCGCGTGGCCAACCGCTCTGAACTGAGCGATATGCTGACCGAAGCCTGCCAGAAATGGACCAAGGCTGACTTGTTGGTAGCGCTTGAACACGGTGGAGTGCCAGGGGGGCCGATCAATACGGTCGCCGAAGCGCTGAGTGATCCGCAAATTCATCATCGTGTTATGCAGATCGAGCCGGAAGGTGTGCCGGGGCTGCGCACACCAATCCGGTTTTCTCGGTCGGAACTGCGTCTGGACAAAGCCTCGCCCAAACGGCCGGTCAGATCATGAGATTTTGCGCAGGATCTTGATCAGGTTGCGTTGCTCGGCGGCGGTCAGGGGTTTCAGCGTTTCGCCCGTGATCTTCTGGCCGACTTCTTTCAT